>CAZSHB010000005.1:0-59822 GCA_964606885.1 uncultured Pseudomonadota bacterium
CTCGATTTCTCGAGGGTATCCTTCACTTAAGGGCAGATTCTCACGTATTACTCACCCGTCCGCCGCTGTACTCATTCCCGAAGGAACTTTCTCGCTCGACTTGCATGTGTTAAGCACGCCGCCAGCGTTCATTCTGAGCCAGAATCAAACTCTCCATCACAAAAATTGTTTTTGTTAGGGGACTTATTCCGCACTTATTCTCTGTGGACAAATTTTTAAAATTTCTTGCGATTTCAAAGAACTTTTTTCAATTAAATTTTTTACTTTTTGCTCGTTTCTATTTGAAAGATTCGAGCTAAAATCTGCTTATCATTATATCGTTGCTAGTTGCGTTGTCAAGTAATTTTGTTTTTCTTTTTTTGTTGGTTTTTTTTGTTTGCAACGTTTGCTGATTTCGTAAATTTCAAGTTG
Organism: uncultured Pseudomonadota bacterium; assembly: GCA_964606885.1. GTDB lineage: Bacteria > Babelota > Babeliae > Babelales > CAIQNR01 > CAZSHB01. The sequence continues at coordinate 412 of CAZSHB010000005.1, forward strand.
ACCCTATTGTACTTCCTTTAAGGTTAAATGCAACTTTTTTTTAATTTATTTTTATTTTTTTTGAAAAGAATATGAATTTAAGCTTATTTTCGTAAAAAATAGTTTTAAAAACGTATGTTTTTTTATAAAAAATAAGCGTATTACTACGCCTAGATACAAAAATAAGTTATTTTTTCTAAAGAACGATTCACTACTACTCTACTTTTCCCTAACCCAACTATGAGAAGTTATATACCATTTTAGGCTAATCATTTTTAAACACAATCGGATCATGATGACCATTGCCTAATAGAACTAAAAAATACCCTTTTTTGAAACTCCATTTTAAGCCTATTTTTTAAGGCCCCTTATTAATAATGTATAGAAGATGATTTTTAAGCTTATTTTTTATCCACATATTATGAGCTTAAGCGCCTGCAAGGCTTGATCAAAAGAATCATTAATAACAACATGGTCATAGAGCTTCTTTTCAGCCTCTTCTTGCATCTCAAAAGCGGCCCGCCCAAGTCTAAATGTTAATGAACTTTGCGTATCCCCCCGTTTTTCTAACCGTGCTTTTAAAATTTCTAAAGAAGGCGGTTGAATCCAAATAAGCTCCGCTGCTGGATATGCTTGCTTAACCGCTTGGGCCCCAGCCCGGTCAAGAATCATAATATAATTTTTACCAAGCCCTAATTTTTTTAAAACATCGCGCGCCGAGCCATAATAGTCTTGATACCAACTACTCCACTCTAAAAAGAAGCCTGCCTTTATTTTGGCCTCAAACAATGCTTTGGTTATAAAATGGTAGGCCTGATCTTGAACTTCACCTGGACGAGGAGCGCGCGTCGTATAGGTCACAACACGTTCAACGGCACAACCAAAAGGAGCATTTTGTAGCAACGCCATTACTAAACTTGTTTTACCAGCTCCTGAAGGAGCAGAAATGACAAAAAGACGACCCTTATTCATACTGTTTCCCTGTAAAGTAAAAAATGCACATTACATTATAGATACGTTATATCTTAAAGAAGCATGTATGATTTTCTACCATATTAAAAGGTTGAACCCTTCTTTTGATAGGCATAATCATGCTAGTATCATGCAAACTTTAATCCTGAAAACGTGATTCAGAAAGAACGATTATGAAATATTTCATAAAAATATGCCTCTCTCTCCTGATATCTTTTGCTTTCTACAACACAGCCATATGTTCACACGCACCACATACTACCCCACCAACAATAAAATCCTGCCCAAACAGTGCGCCTCTTACCCCTCAAAACACAACCACTCCACCTATTCACACTCCCTTAACCATTACCAACTCAAGCGACAAACCGGTCACCATTCAAATTGACATACGAGTTGACTACTACTATACACACGCCTCTAGAAAAACTTTTCTGCCCGCTTGCAAGGTTAACCTCGCTGTTACAATTAATCCTCATGCAACCGCAACTATTCCTATTCCACTTCCACAAGGACTTCACGAACCTTATAATTCCATTAAAAAGAGTCTTCGGGCGAAAAAATACGAACATAGTGATACCACCATACGTGGCGTAATCATGATTGCACATGATCCAAAAAAGTTTCAGCGCATAAAAACAAGTCTTAGAAACAAAGAGTCACTCGCTCTTACCATCTAAGAACTGTGCATTATCACAATAAAGATATGGGGGGAGAAGATTATTTTCTTTTAGACGCTTGCGATAAAAGAGCTTGAAAACCAAACATCGCATAACATACCGCACGTTGCTTATATTGATACATATAAGGATACATAGTCTGACATGTTTTTATAAATGTTGGTTGCCACAGGTTCAATTTTGATTCTACAGTTTGAACATCACAAAATTTCTTAATAAAAGTCTTGTCGCTTGAAGCCGCAACAGAAAAACTCATTAGAAATATAACGCTCAAAATAGTTTTATTCATAGCAAAACCTTACTTAACTTCATAATCCTAATTGTAATAGATTTTTGAAACTATTGCAAAAGCCCTATTCTGGTATACTAAAGGCTTATTTACGCCTATTACTACGGAGTATTTTCATGCTTATTGATGACATTCAACAGCAGCTTAAAGACCTTGAACCTATAATCAACATCATCAAAGATTACTGGGCAAATGCGCCTACAGAAAAACGAATTGCTGAGCTCAGCAAAAAGGCTGAAGATCCTATTGTATGGCAAGATCCACAATACGCACCCCTTTTAAAAGAACTTCAAGCTCTCAAAACACAACATGAACAATATGTGCATGTCACACAATCATTTAAAGATATGCATGAACTAGTTGCACTGTTTGGAACCGATGAGGGCGAACTTGAAAAACTTGCACAAGATTTAAAAGTGCTCGGCGGCGCTATTCGCTCTTTTAAAGTGCAGCTTTTACTGTCAGGCGAACAAGATCGTTCAAACTGTTACATCAGTGTAAACTGTGGTGCTGGTGGTACCGAGTCACAAGATTGGGCAGAAATTCTTTTACGTATGTTTGTGCGCTTCTGTGAAAAACAAAATCTTGAAACTGCATTAATCGATCACCAAGTAGGTGAAGAAGCAGGTATTAAAAGTGGAACATTATTAGTAAAAGGTAAAAATGCGTACGGTCTTTTAAAAAGTGAACATGGCATTCATCGCTTAGTGCGTATCTCTCCGTACGATGCCAATAAACGTAGACATACTTCCTTTGCTGGTGTCTATGTTACCCCAGAAACACCTAAAATCGATATTACTATTGATCCTAAAGATTTGCGTATTGATACCTACCGTGCTGGTGGTGCTGGTGGACAACATGTTAATAAAACCGACTCTGCAGTGCGGATTACCCACGCGCCAAGCGGTATTGTAGTGCAATCACAAAGTGAGCGCTCACAACTACAAAACAAAGAAACATGTATGAAAATGCTTAAAGCAAAGTTAGCGCAAAAGCAAGAAGAAGAAGCAGCAGCAAAAACTGCTTCTGTTGAAAAAAAGAAGATTGAATGGGGCTCACAAATACGTTCGTACGTTCTGCATCCGTACAAGATGGTAAAAGATCACAGGACTGAATGCGAATCTCCACAACCTGATTTGGTGCTTGATGGCGACTTGATGGAATTTATAGAACAGTATCTTATTAAGAATGCATAATAAGTAAGAACAAAAAAGGGGCTTTTAAACGCCCCTTTTTATTATTAGTTTTTTATTGTCTCCACAACTGCTTTTTTAAGTGGATATTTTTCATGATAACGCTTTGCAAGCTCTTGCGCACCATAACGGCCAGCCAACATAGCAGCTGTCAAAACCGCTACCGGTACTACCCCAAACTTCTGCAATAATTGAGTTTGTGCATCCATAAAAGCAACACCAACTGCTGCCCCCACCAAACCGCCAAACCTCTTTACGTTCTTATACGTATCAGCTTTGTCAGATTTTTTTCCTTCTACACCATAAGTAGTCAGCCAAGCAATCAAAGCTGCCGACGTGACAACTCTACCTGCCTGGCCACCTATTGCTTTATTCGCCACAGACTGCACAAGCACTGCCATCAGAGAACCCATCGCACTACCAGCTGCTGCAAGTCTTCCAACATGTATTGGACTTTTTTTACCAAAAACTTCTTCATGGGCATCAGAACCCATTAAACCCACAGAACCCAATATTGCACTTCCAGCAACCATTTCTGCCGAAGATGAAGCCTTAACTTGAGCAGTAGCAACACAACTTGCTGCTAATAACAAAACTGCATATTTTTTCATATGGCCAGCCTTACGAATTATTATATTTATAAACTTCACCTTCAGAATACCAAAAAGCCTTAATAGGACAAGCATCCAGCAATTTGCAAGCTGGCGTTAAGGGCAATAAAAAAGGGGCTCTTTAAGGCCCCTTTTAAATTATATCTAATTGTTACTATTTTTTACCTCTTATGAAATCGATAACACTAAAGGTTGATGTAGAACTTGAAACACTCATTGCTTTATGTGCTGCACGGTACACTCCTTCAGACGCACCTGCTGATGCTAAAAGAGTTATTCCAGCAATCGCACATACTCCCGACAAGCGACTCGGCGCTAACTCAGGAAGAACATACTGACTAATAAGCATGCTTGCACTCAACGCGGTAATACCGCCAACCAATGCAGGTCTTACATGGTTTGGATGTTTGATGGCCATTTTAGCTACTGCAACAGCACCTACAACCGCAGGGATATAATATCCTTTTCTTTCTGCAACTATTAAACCTGTCATACCAGTAAGAAACCCAGTCCCTAGAGCTAAACCTATTTTCCCTGGTTTGCTTTTTATACAAAAATCATCTGCCGATTTATATCCAACGGCTGCTCCACTTGCACTCGCTGCTACTAGAACTGCTAATTGTGTATTCTGTGCAGAAGAAGCAGATACATAAGAAGTACCACTCAGCAAACATAACACTGACAACAACAACAACATGTATTTCTTCATACAAGTCTCCCGAAAAAATAAGAGTAATAATAACGCGGCACAAGAGTACTCTTAAACATCCCACAGATCAAGAAATACATGCAATATTAACACTCATTTTTTTGAGCAAAAACATCTACAAGAATAGGCGTCACTCCTAAACGTCCTACGACAGCACCTACCAGCACCGCTACCAATCCAGCAGGGCAAACAATTCTTGCAAGACCAGTTGATGTTGTGTCTTGATGCTTGTACCATTCTAGCACTACTAATGCTCCAATAGTACGCGCTATACCATGCACTTTTTTTCTTCTTGCATAGTTGGCACGACAAGGCGCTTGGCAATTAAACATAGCAGTTTGCTGCACCACATATCGCTCAGCACTATCAACCACACCATTTGCCGCAAACAATAATAAACATACAGGCACCGCATGCTCGTGTATTGCTACAGTGGTACATGATGTTACTCCAAGCAACGCTCCCATTGCCCGTTCTCCAACATTAGCAGATCCATTACATAACTCATCTACTGCTTGCGCTCCATAAGAAGCTGATGCCAACAGAGATGCAGCCCCTACACCAATACCGAGTAATGAATATGATGCACACAAAGAACCGTGTGCGTTTATAAGAACTATCATCAGAACAAAAATTATATGCTTCACTTACTACCCTTTTATGTACGATACTTTGTAAAAGATTACCGTAGCAAAGAGTCATGAATACGCATAGGTACTACACTAAGAAAGACTTTTAAGCGTCTCCCTTATGCTCTGCCTTCTAAGTCTTCATACGCTTTTTTTATTTTCTTAAATTTTTCTTCAGCTTCTTGTTTGTTTGTTTCTGATGTTTGTGAATGTCTATCAGGATGCCACCGCAGAGCCAACTTATGATACGCTGTCTTTATTTGATCAAATGTTGCATCATCTTGTAATCCAAGAACGCGTAAAGCGTTTAATGTTTGTCGATCACCTTGTGCTTGATTTTGATTAAAAGAACTTTGCGAAGATGATGACGGTGAAAATGAATTACTTGAAAATGTATTTTGAATGAACGGATCTTGTGGAAATCCATTAAATGGAATCCGTGGTAATACTGGCTCAGCTCCACCTTTTACTGATTTTAATACTTGATGCACTAGAGAGCTTACTGTTAATAACCCTGCCCCCGTAGCAATATAACTTTTAGTTTTATAGAGCAAAGGTAAGCCTATCACCAAAGGCAAAGCCCATGAAGAAGCACATCGACCGCTCTTTGATGTGTATGTTTGGTAACCCCTATAAAATCCTTCATATCTGACAAATCTTTCTCCTGGAAACAAACGTTTATGCACAAAATGAGCAACACATGATAGAGCTGTAACAGTAGTCAATGCAGGTACAACTTTTTTTTCTGGAATTGCAGCTATACATAACGCAGTACAAACACCCGCGCCAGCACTGCATGCGGCTTTAAGAAAATTTGATTGACCATCACATAGATTATAAGCACTACGCGCAGCTACACCTGATGCAGCAAGTAGAATAATACCTCTTACTTCATCTTCATTAGCTGTACGCATTTTATGACTACTGACTACTGCTAATAGTAAAAATATTATTTTTTTCATATATACGACCCCCTACAAAGTTACATGATTATGAGTGCAAGCAAGTATACTGCATACCAGCTCCAAAACGAAGTAGGCAGCTTTAAAAGGCTGCCTACTTTATCAATAGTACAACAGATCAAAATCTTTAACTGTTCTTCTTGTCTTGTGTGAGATAGCTATGCAACTCACATGCTGCAAACATAGACTGCAAGGTTGCAACAGCGCCAGCTGCACCACACGCAGCAACACCAATAGCCATCGGTACATATCGCCCTTTTGAGCCTTTTTGCAAAGCACGGATTGCTAATGTAGCACTCCCCACGCCACCTGCTGCCACAACACCATATACTCCTGCACGAACTGTTCCATCAGATACATTTTGCAGTACATGCTCTGGCACATTTTTCTTGTCATTATTATTTTTATCAGACGCGCTTACACCACTAGTAAGAACTAACAACAAACCTAATATATGTTTTTTCATATAAACTCCTGACCAATTAAAATTAATAGTATCATGTTCTATTATACGCCTAATACCCTTCAGAGCAATTTTACTGAGCAAGAAGCGCATGTGTTTCGCGTTTATACAATTCAACATTTGGTTGATCAAACGGATCAACATTAAGCAAATACGCCAAGTAGATCATTTCCATCATTTTGAACTGTAAAAATTGCCCAATATACCGCTCAGTTTTTTCTGGCAATACTACAGAACAATAGGGGCGATCGTTTTTTAGATACGCTCGTTTAGTCCCTTCTACCAACGCATACATAACTTCGTCAAAACGCTTGCCCTGCAGATAGCCGCACACTTTATCGATAGCCAATTCAGGATTAATGGTAATCGTATGTGCAGTGCGTTCAACCGTTACAAATGTTGTAAATTTATCACGCGGCCCACCAAGATATAATTGTGCAAGCGAATGCAAATCAATACTACCAAGCGATACGGTAGGCGTAATACCCGCTCCTACTTTTTTACCGTCCTTATCAAACTCTTTACCAATGCTTTCGCCCATCAATTGTCGGTACCATTTACCTACCGATTCAAGATCAACTGAAAACAAAAACAAATCACTGATACTGATGCCCCGCTTATAATGAATAAACTGTACAAGCGCACTCGTGAGCGCAGGATTAGTTTCAAAAGAAAACTGCGTACAACGCATCACACTTTCTTGCGCACCTTGCACCAATTGGTCAGTATCAACACCTGCCATTAACAAAGGGAATAATCCAACTGGTGAAAAAACTGAATACCGCCCCCCCACAACTTTAGGTATAGGTAAAAGTGCATACCCTTCTTGTTGTGCAATCTGCCACAAAGGCGAACCCTGGTCTGTGATTGCGACAATATACTCTTTATAATCATGCGGTCTGTGCTTTTTAATAAGCGATAACAACACATGAAAATTAGCGATAGTTTCTGTAGTAGTGCCAGATTTTGTAATAACAGTAATAATAACCACATGCCCCTTTAAAAGCTCTTTCTCTAAAACAGTCAAAATCGTAAACATACGATCAGCATCAACAGTCTCTGCAAAATACACGCGTAATGCAGGCTCATTTGCATGATAAAAACGACCATGAATTGCCTGATGCACAGCCTTGGCTCCAAGAGAAGAGCCGCCAATACCAACAACAACTAAAACTGTTGGTGCTAACAGTTTTTTTTGTGCTGCTACCTGTTTTGCTTGCTCATGCAATGCTGTATCAAACGGTAAAAGTACCGAAGCATGAGAAGTTACATACGTGCCGCGCGCCAATGTTTCTTGAAAGACTCGTAGCTCAGCTTCTATCTCATAATCAAAGGCAACACTTTTAATAACATGATCATGAATAGATGCAGTTTTTTCATAATCAAAAGTAAAAAACATATCGTTTACCATAATGCTTGCCACACCATCCATAAGGCATTTGCCGCAAACATCCCTGAACAGAATGGTTCCCAGCGCTCTTGATCAGCAACAACAAGCGAAGATAATCCGCCAATCACAAGACCTAAACTTAACGATAACGGCATCAAAAGACCGCCTAATACCAGCATAGGATGCACCTTGATTTTCTTAAGCACAAAGCCATACAGAACACCTAATGCAAGAACCACATAATCGAAGGTCACTGCTTTTACTAAGAGCGCACGTGCTTGTCCACGTTCGGCAAACAGCAACTCAGAACCTAATTGAAAGTGCGTCACTAAGAGCCAAAACACGAATGCCATGGTTATGGAACTCACGACAATACCCAAAAGCTGAAAATAAAACATACGGCGAGAAGATAAATTTGCTAACGCTGCTGCTCGCTGACCAAACAGAATATCTGTTGTTACCCCACCACACGCTTCAACAAGTGTTGCGACCACCGTTGCTTGTAGTCCGGTAAATCCAAAAATAACAAGGCCCGGCAACATAACAAACGTGGCAAAACGCCCTAACAACGCTAAACCAATTTTCCCCGCTATAGCCGCTATCTGATACGCACACACTAAAGTAAAAAAGATAGTATACACTTGTGCAGCAAACGAAAGCTCAAAGTAGCTCAACACTCCAATAACAATGGCAACTGTTATCATAAAAAAAGGTGACAATATAAGCGCTCGCACAGAAAGAGCAGATTCTGATGTTTTTGCAGAACGTTGCTTAGTAAAAAAAGCGAACAACTGGCGCGGTGTATCAATCAAACCACCACACGCACCTGCAACAACCATGCCACTACAAAAGGCTAAAATAAAGTCGGCGCTACTGATATGCGAGAAATAAAGAGCTTGCACAATATCGGTAAAAAAAATACGAGTTAATGTACCAATTAATAATGGTACCGTGATCATACTGCCGGCAATAAAACCTATTGCCCACAACATGGGTAGATAACCCATAGAAAACTGAATTGCAGGTATCTTTAATAAGCCCAAGCGCGATGCTGGCAATACCGTAACAACTGCAGGAATCACATATCCTTGCATCCATGTTTTTACTTGTAATGCACAATACACCGACGTAGTAAGAGCACCTGCAAGTAACCGTTTAAGATTCCCCACTTCATGAGCAGCGCTTGCAATTTTATAGACCAATACACCTACGGGAAATGGCAATTCTTGATCATGTAATAATGTTTTTTTAATATGCCACGACAACCACCAAGCAAGAAGACCGCCTGCTAATGCAAGCGATGCTATCACAGAACAAGCTAAAAATGGCTTTTGCATAAATGCATCAAAAGCTACAGGATCTAAAAAATAATAGGTGGGAAAAGAGAACCCAAATGCTGTTGCAAGAATACCACCAATAGAGCCTGCACTTACTGCATACAGCAAATTATTCGTGGTAAAATGTCCAATACAACGCATGCCTAAAATACCAAGCATCGCAAGCGTTGGTCCCATCCATGGGCCAATTGGCGTAGCAATAGTAATATAGGTCATCACACTGGTTGAAAAAATGGCAAACAAAATACTTATTAAAATAGTCGTTATCATACGTATCTTTCTACACAATACAAAACATCAAAATAGCTTATTAGTGTAACAAGATAACAATCAGATGACGAACTAAAAGTCCATCTGTTTACCGGCAACAAAATGAAGATGAATATGGAAAACACACTGTCCTGCGCGCGCGCCATTATTAGACACTAAACGGAACTCTGCATGCTGTTCATCTTTTTTTGAAAGCTCTTGTGCCATCAATAAGAGTTGAGATGCCACATGCGCATCGTTTGGTTCTATTTGTGCAATATCACGAATATGTTTTTTGGGAATAATTAAATAATGAATAGGAGCTTTTGGATACAGATCTTTGATAACAAGAACGTCATCATTTTCTGCAATTTTAGTAGAAGGAAGTTGATTGTTGATTATTTTACAGAAGATACAGCTATGTTCGTTCATAATTATCTCCTGATATTTAAGTTGGTGCCGGGAGCCGGACTCGAACCGGCACAGTGTCGCCACCGCGGGATTTTGAGTCCCGTGCGTCTACCATTTCGCCACCCCGGCAATATTTCAAACATGAGAAGCAATGGTAAAAGAAAAGGCTCTAATAGTCAACTGGAAGCCTTTAATTGCAATACTTTTTGATACAAAATCACTACATTTATGAAAATACCTGTTGCCAAGCAATACCAAAAGCAGCATAAAAATCTTCAACTGTTAGTGATGTATGTATCTTTATGCGCTTTTTTCGAACCGTTAAGCCTGCCACTATTTCAATAAGATCCTGAGTTAGGCCCAGCGTTTTGGCTATATACTTTATAAGCTCTTTATTAGCAGCGCCCTTTTCTGGAGCACTTTTTAATGAGCACTTAAGAAGACCATTTTTAGCTAAAAAAATCTGGCATTTTGCCGATTGAGGAATTACGGTGAGTTCAATAATAAGGGCCATAAGAAACTTTTCGTTATTTTTTATAGAGCAAAACTTGCATTAACGGCGGAATCACGTATTATTTCTAACACTTTATTCTTCTTAAAAATAGAGTAGAATAAGGAGAGGTGGCTGAGTGGTCTAAAGCGCTTGCCTGCTAAGCAAGTTTCTGGGGAAACCTGGATCGAGGGTTCGAATCCCTTCCTCTCCACCAGTCTTCGTTGCTACGCAACTTCGTCTGGCTAACGCCGATGCGAAAAGAAGACTGTCCGATCGAAGCATCAGGTCAGGAGAAATAAACAAGCTCCAGACAAAAGCAAAGACGGACGATGTAGCATGACCGAATAAGATTCTTTGAAAATTATATGCGCCCGTAGCTCAATTGGATAGAGCGTCAGACTACGGATCTGAAGGTTGTAGGTTCGATTCCTTCCGGGCGCACCATACTTTGCATAATTTGTTCTTCGAACTCCGAAGAACAAATAGAAAGCTTCGTATGGTAAACCATTCTACGAATCAATCGTTTTTCGATTGCGGAGTAGAACTTGTGGAGAGATGGCAGAGCGGTCGATTGCGACGGTCTTGAAAACCGTTATCCGTGATGAGCGGATCGTGGGTTCGAATCCCACTCTCTCCTCCATACTTCGCGTAAAGCTTCGTATGGTAAACCAAACTTAGCTTTACTTCTTACTAACATTTGTAGGAGCTAAAGCTATCATGACAAATCAAAAACATATTCTTCTTACACCCTTTGAAGCTAGCGCACAGCGATGCGTAGTAGGGCAAATAACAATACCAACACCTCTGGGCGACATGCTCGCAACTGCAGATCACACAACACTACACACCCTAGAATTTACAGATAATCCAAAGCCATTTGCGCACAAAAACAAATCAATTATGTCAGAAACTAATCCAGTACTTGAACTTCTTAAACACGAATTAGCTGCTTATTTTGCAGGAACACTTACTATTTTTACAGTGCCTTTTTATCTAGAAGGCACAGATTTTCAAAAACAAACGTGGCAACAACTATGCCATATTACCTATGGTGCTACACTTAGTTATGCTCAGATTGCTCAAGCAATAGATAAACCAACTGCATATCGAGCGGTAGCAAACGCAAATGCAGCTAATCGTATAGCTTTGCTTATCCCCTGCCATCGAGTAATTACCTCTACTGGCGACTATGGCGGCTATCGCTATAACATAGAAAGAAAGCGATGGTTACTAGATCATGAAAAACAAATAAGCTTAAATTTCTAATAAAACTCTATCTATTCCTTATTCTCATAAGTATGGTATACTTCATAGTGTTTATTTGAAAAAGTTAGCTTCACCGCTAGCTTAACCGCACAAGCCATGGGAAACAATAATAGCGTATGTTCAAGAAAGTCGGTCGACTTCTTGCAGAAAGTATATCCCCCTGTGGAACTGTAAATTAGGAGGAAGACCGTAACGGCTATTAATTGAAATCTCATAAAGCATGTATCAACCCAGAACAATCACACATGTATTGCATGCAGTTCACAAAAGAATATAAATATCTCATTTTCCCATTTAAGGTTTAAAAAAAACATGGAAAACAAAAACAAATTATTCGTTGGCAATCTTTCTTACAACATGAGCAAAGAAGAACTTACAGAAGTATTCTCAGCTCACGGCGCAGTTCTTGAAGTTTCAATCCCATTGAACCGTGAAACAAACCGCCCACGTGGTTTCGCTTTCGTTACTATGGAAACTGAAGGCGACACAGAAAATGCTTTAGCACTTAACGGTACTGAAGTTATGGGTCGTAAGATGATCGTTAACATGGCAAATAACAATGGTCCACGCACAGGCGGTTCAGACCGTGGTGGTGACCGTGCTCCTAGAACAGGCGGTTACTCAAGCGAACGTCGTCCATCATTCGGTTCAGACCGTGGTGGTTCTTCAGATCGCGGCGGCAGCCGTGGTGGCTTTGGTGGTCCAAAGAAATCTTGGTAACTACCATTCGTTCTTAATGAGCGAATAAAAGTTTAAGACCATGGGGTAAAACTCATGAAAGAAGCATTACAACCACTCAAACACCCTATCAAACCAGGCATCTACAAACATTACAGTGGTAATTTGTATGAAATCATGGGCACAGGTCGCCATTCTGAAACATTAGAAGAACTCGTTTTCTATAAAGATCTTGATAAACCAGAACTGCTTTGGGCACGCCCTGCAAGCATGTTTTTAGAAGTAGTAGAATATAACGGCACCATTACTGACCGCTTTACGTTTATAAAAGAAAAAAAATAACACACCATGAAATTCACACTCGGCATACTCAGCACTTTGCTTGTACTACAACACACTCCAAGCTATTGCTCAGAACATGAAAGTAACCCACATATCATAAAGCTTGGAAGAGGAGCGCTGCCTGGCAACCACGTTGTTCACTGCTACCAAGATGCATTATATATAACCTATACTACCCCATCAGCAGAACCGGCACCTATCAAAAAAATTGCTCTCATTGATGACCAAGGCACTATGCTTCACCTAACTGATTGCAACTGTGTTGTATTTGGCATTAACAAATTAAGGCACCCAGACAAACTGCATATACGCGCAACTCGCTCAACAATAAAAGCTATCGATCTAGAACATCCAGCATACGAACCCCCAGGCATAACACTTTGTAAACACAGCAAAGCATGGGTCACACATTACGAAAAAAAATATGAAGATGATAAAAGTGCACAGCGTGCTGTAGCCTATTATGGACCATTATCCAATAAAAGTACGTACAACAGACCTAGACGCAGCTTATTGCTAGCAGATTTATGTATATCACATCCAGCAACAACTTCAGATCAGTAAACTCTTCTCAATAATTCAGACAAGAAAAAAGGCAGCTTTTCAGCTGCCTTAATTTCTTTATAAAATCTTACTCAGATTTTGGTCCGCGCTTTTTTGTACCAAAGCGACCACGGCTTACGCCTGAACCTTCACCATCTGAACGTCTTTTGAATCCACCACCAAAGCTTGATGATGAACGACGTGGACGATCTTCTGAACCTTGATCGCCATAACGATCTGAACGGTCACCGGTGCTTGAAGAACGACGTCCACCAAAACCTGATGATGATCCACCTGAAGAACGGCGTCCGCCATATCCTGAAGAAGAACCGCCTGAACGAGAACGTGATCCTGAACGGCCACCAACGCCTGATCTTTCACCACGAGGTTCGTCTTTGCATGTTTCAGGGCTGATCAATCTGCAGATAGCGCGCCATTTCATACCGTCTTGACGGGTAATAATGTTAATCGCTTTACCTTTAGCGCCAGCACGACCTGTTCTACCAATACGATGAATGTAATCTTCTGGACATTGTGGAAGATCAAAGTTGATCACACAACCAATATGAGGAATATCCAAACCACGAGCAGCAACGTCAGTTGCAACTAAGATTTGATACTTACCATCACGAAATGCTTTAATAACGCGGTCACGAGCACTTTGACGAAGATCACCATGGATCGCATCAGCTTTGTAACCAGCATCGTATAATTTCTTTGCAAGCTTTTCTGTACCAAACTTTGTCTTTACAAAGATGATAATAGAACCTTGGAATGTTTTAATTTTATCTAATAAAACATCAAACTTTTCTGCTTCTGTTGTTTGTACAATTTCTTGCTCAACGTTTTCAGTTGGCTTAGATGTTGAACCAACAGATACTCGTACTGGAGAGTTAAGGTAAGCACCTGCTAAACGTTCAATTGTTGAATTCATCGTTGCAGAGAACATTAATGTTTGACGTACTTTAGGAAGATAATCAGCAATTTGTTCAAGTTGAGGAGCAAAGCCCATATCTAACATACGGTCAGCTTCATCAAGAACCAAGAATTGTGTTGTTGAAAGGTCTAATGAACCACGATCTAAATGATCGTTGATACGACCTGGTGTACCGATAATAATACGTGGATCCATATCAAGTTGACGCAATTGTCTGAAAATTGGCTCACCACCAATTAACAATGCAGACTTAATACCACTCTTTTTACCGATAAGTAATTTTAGTGTTTCTAAAACTTGCACAGCAAGTTCACGAGTTGGAGCAAGAACAAGCGCGCTTGCCTTAGGATTCACAAGTAAATTATTGACGAGTGGAATACCAAACGCAGCAGTTTTACCTGTACCTGTTTGTGCTGAACCAAGAACATCTTTACCTTCTAAACCTAGAGGTATTGTTTGTGCTTGAATAGGAGTTGGAACATCGAATTTCATCGCTTCGAGCGATTGTAATAATAATTCGGGTAAACCAAGAGAACGGAAATCTTTCATAACGTCTTTCGTTAAAACTTTGATAAAAATACGCGGAATTATTGAAAGACTGCTACAAACACATTTTCTCAAGAATCCCTGCGACCACCTTATTACAGTGTAAAAGCACCCTAGTGCATGACAGGAAGATTTTTCTTAAGAAAACCCTAATGAGATCTGGTTTGCGAGAAAAATAGCTGTGCAACTGATGCCTAAAACTATTTCTTAAAGGTACAAGATCTGACCAACAATGTCAAAAGAGGCCTAGAATAGAGGGTATTGCTCAATCACACGCGCTTATATACACTAATCATCAGGGATTAATAAGCTTTCTTACAGGGGAATAAGCTCAATGGCAGAACTTCTACTACCATCATCTACCACTATCGCTCTTCTAGCAGATAAGCTCAAACAGGGCATGTTAGTAGCATTTCCCACAGAGACCGTCTACGGTCTAGGGGCAGATGCAACCAATAGACAAGCCGTAGCAGCTATTTATCAAGCTAAAGGTCGGCCAACATTTAACCCGCTTATTGCCCATTATCCATCTCTAGAAGCTGCACAAGCAGACGCTCATTTTAGCCCCCAAGCATTAGCCCTAGCGCACGCTTTTTGGCCTGGGCCACTCACGCTTGTGCTACCTAAAAAACCGGGCTCTCGGGTCTGTGGTCTTGCAACAGCAGGCCTTGATACCATTGCAGTACGTGTACCAGCACATCCTGTTGCATTAGAACTGTTACGTATGTGTACTACGCCTATTGTTGCGCCAAGCGCTAACCCCTCTGGATTTTTAAGCCCTGTTACTGCACAACAGGTAGAAAAGGGCTTAGGCACAAAAATTAATTGGATTCTTGATGGTGGAAAAACTACCCAAGGCCTAGAGTCAACTATTGTTGATGTTACAACAGATATACCTACTATTTTGCGCCATGGCCCTATTACACACGCCATATTAGAGGCTCTTGTTGGCACCGTACATACAGCAGATACACATACCAGCACTGATACAAAAACACCTAAATCTCCAGGCATGTTGTTACACCATTATGCACCACGCTGCCCTCTAAGATTAACGATTGATAATCCAAAACCGGGTGAAGCGTTGCTTGCATTTGGACCAGGATTACTCCCACTTGGGTTTGATACGATACTGAATCTAAGTCCAACAGGCGATTTGGTTGAAGCTGCTGCAAACTTGTTTGATTATTTACACCAACTTGAAGATTCTGGCGCGACCGGCATTGCAGTTATGCCCATTCCACAAATAGGACTAGGTGCTGCAATTCATGATAAATTGTCACGCGCACAGTTATTTTCTACAAAATAACAAAACGCAGTTAGCGATCTAAATTTTCTTGATAATTTCTGTAGGTAATACGCCCAGAACATGGGTCATACACAAATGTAAACAACGAACAGTTAGGCACCTGTATCTTTGCTTCTGGTGCAATATTCAGATAATCAAACAGACTCTTTACCATACCACTATGCCCAACTACATACACTTCAGTTTTATGTTGCACTGCCATGTCATTTAAGAAATCTGTTATACGCGCAACATGCACTTCTAATGGTTCAATAGCATGATCCGGATTATCCTGAATAAACTGCTCTAGCTGATGCGTACGAATACCTTCCGCTTTGCCAAAGTTACGCTCTTTAAGCCGCTCATCAACAATAACCGGCACCTGTAATTGAGCACCCAAAATCAAAGCTGTCTCGTGTGCTCGTTGTTGTGGAGAACTGTACAGATCTGCAATGTGTAAAACAGCTAATTTGTGTGCCATAGCTTCAGCCTGCTGGCGACCAATAGGATTAAGGGGGACATCAACTGAGCCATACAAAATACCCTGTTGATTCGCATCCGTTACACCATGCCGAATAATATGCACAGTTACTAAAGAGCAAGATTTATTATGATGGTACCAATAACCAGCAACACTCAGTACCGCCAGCGCACTCGCTATTATCTTGAAATTTCTCTTTAGCTTCACCAAGTTTTACTCCGCTACTGTGCCTAAGTAAAAAACCCTATCAGCCACAGGATGATATATAAATGCATAAATCTGATGAGTAGGAATTACACCATCTACCAAAGGGTCTAATGCCGGATCAACCTGCAAAGAATGACACATATTTGCAATCAGATCAGTATGCCCAACAATAAAAACGAACCCTGTTCCTGAGGCCGCTTTATCTTTAAAAAAAGCCTTGATTCGAGCAGCATACTCTTCAAGAGATTCCGAACCTCCCTGAGGATCTAAAGCCACATCCACAACAACAGGCTTATCGTCAAGACGAGCGGCTAATATTGCTGCCATTTCTTGAGTTGCCGGCTTAGAAGAAGCATGCAGTGTCTCAATATTAAAATTCGCAATTCGATCCGCCATAGCCTGTGCCTCTGCTTGACCCCCTATGCTTAAAACACCTTCAAAATCAAACGTAGCTGTTGGACCATGGCATACTACATAGAGCAAAGTTGGATAACCCATAGAGGCATGCAACGCCGCATGCATGTTGCACAAAAGACCCAGAACTAAGATTATTACTGTTTTATTTTTTATCATGCTTTTTCCCTTTTTTAAGACTGAAAATCAAGATATGCTCATTTCTATCAAAACCGCAATTAAATACTTTATTTATTTTGACGCTCCCCAGAAGATGCTTTACGATAAGTACTATGGGGTCATTATTCGCTAATAATCAATGTTTTGTCTTACCTAGGGGTCTTGTGTTCATGCAATTGCTCATGTTATTTTTGTTTCTACTTTCTTCTTCTTGCATGGCTTATACCCCTGACAATACCTATGCTATTTTAGGGCAAGAAAACCTTGCTAGCATGGCTCATCAAACATCTGAAAATGAACATGAAGATTGTCCTACAGGTAAAAATTTTAGCCAAGTGCTTGAAAACACCCTTTATGAACATACCCATCTACCAAAAAAGACGAAGCGTAAGCTTATGTTCAAGCTTTTTGCAGAACATGAAGAAACATTACAACACTCACTTATAAAGCCAGTACTAGATGGAACCTCTCGTCAAGACCTAAATCTCATCTGTGGACCTAAGTCTGATGTATCATTTTATATTGCTGCTCATATTGATAGAACCCAAACAGAAGCTGGCTCAGTTACCCTGATTAAACGCCTCTGTAGCCCTACTGACCACATAGCTACACTCCGCAAACATCAAGCTATTATTAAAGAATTAACACACAACAGAAAATTATTTGATGCATTAAGCAATCAGCTTGCTGCTATGCATACCGATGAAAGCGCCATCCTATCATTATGGAACGAAGATCTTTTTTATAATCTTTTAAAACAAGAAGAACTGTTTATACCAAAAGCAGAAAAATTAAGTGCTTGGATTAATAACAGTACTTTTTTAATTGATATTAACTCGTATACACGTGTTATAAGTTTAGTTACTAACAATCTCATGCTTGCTGCTGGAGCAACATTACTCCCTGCATTAGGCGTAGCAACATACTACAATAAAGAAGCTACTGCTAAAGCACTAGAAGCATGTATTGAACCTATTGGTGCTAAATCTGTCTGCAAAATGAGCGTACCTGGACTTGCCTTACTCGCTCTCCATTGGTGGTATAAAAGTGAAAGCAACCCAGCTACTGGTCTTGATAGTGCAGCAAACATTATTGGTGGTCCTGCTGGCGCAACCAGTATTTTTTATGCGGGTGATGCACTGCGCAATATTGTTTCTTTTAGAAAATGTCTCCAAAAAAAGATCATGTATATTAGTTCGTATATCAAATTGGTAAAAGACATTGGCGCGCTTACACAAAAAAATGAAGTACTTCAAGAACACCTCCCGCTCATTGCAAATCTTGAAGATGAACTTAAAAAATTAGAAACAAGTTCTCAAGACGTTAAAAGACTTTTCGCATTACTCGATACATCTACGTTTAAAGGCAAAGAAGCATCATTCTTTTCTTCATACGGGAATATTTACGTAACCTATAACTTACTCCATAAAATAAAAACGGCTCTTGTACCAGCCATGGTATGCATCGGTGAACTTGATGCTTATGTGTCATGCGCACAACTATTATTAGAAACACAAGGCCATGCAGCTGGTTATTGCCTACCAACGTTTATTGAAGGCGAAAGCACACCCCACGTACAAGCAACTAACTTTTGGAACCCTTCAATACCATATCAAATCGCAGCAACTAACAGTGTTGAATTGGGTGGCTCTCAGCCTGCACATATTATTGTAACAGGCGCAAACGCTGGTGGTAAATCAACCACTATGAAGGGCCTCACGCTCACTATTATCTGTGCTCAATCGCTTGGTATTGCATGTGCAGAATCATTGAACTTTACCCCGTTTTCATGCATCTGTACGTATCTCAATATTACTGACGATATTGCCGCAGGAAAATCCCACTTTAGAGCGGGGGCAGCACGTGCACGAGAACTTATTAGTTATGTTGAAGAAACAGCACCAAAAGGATTTAGTTTAACTGCAGTTGATGAAGTCTTTAATGGAACAACGTTTGAAGAAGGCCAAGCTGCTGCCTACTTTTTAATTGAAAAACTTGGATCATACAAACACAACATGTGTATTACCGTAACACACTTTCCGGCTGTTCCCTTACTTGCAGCAAAAACGGGTACTTTTGCAAACTATAAAGTCTCGGTCAGTTATAAACCTGATGGCTCTCTAGCACGTAGCTATAAACTAGAACCAGGGATCTCTGAACAAAAAATAGCATTGCATATTTTGAAAGAAGAAGGCTTTGATGCTACCTTTCTACAAAAGGCCCAACAATTTTTACTTCCAAAATAAGGATATCCATGAGCATTCGTCGATTTGTTCTTAATAAATTAGTACGTAACAACATGGTAGAAAAATATAAAACAGAAGGCGTTACCGCCAATGTTGAAACACTTACCGATAACGAACAATATCTAGAAGCAATCTCAGCAAAGCTTATTGAAGAACTTGAAGAAGTATTTGCTGCGCAAGATAAAAAAGAGCTCATAGAAGAAATTGCTGATTTAGAAGAAGCGTTACATTCTTTTAAACACCTACTTGGCATTACCAATAAAGAAGTCGATACCGCACGCGTTAAAAAAGCTACCGACAAAGGTACCTTTTCCGAACGCTTATTCATCCATTATATTGACGTACCAGCTAAATCAAAACGCGTTATAGAATACTGCGAAGCACAACCTGATAAATACCCAGAAGTTGAAATAGAAGATTAAAGGTCCTCATGTTTATTACCCATTTTTTTGATTTGTTAAGCACCGTCGATGATTATCTGTGGAGCTACGCTGGTATCCCTGCAATCTTAGTATTAGGTGTTTTATTGTCGGTGCGCGGTCGCTTTTTCCAAATATTTCAACTGCCAAAAATATGGCGCATCTTCTTTGGATTCTTTAAAAAAGAAGAACTCGATCCAAACTATAAAGAACCTACCCGCGGCGTAACACCCCTACAAGCATTCTTTGCTTCTATTGGTGGCTGCATTGGCATTGGTAACATTGTAGTCGTGTGCAGCGCTGTACAAATTGGTGGCCCTGGCGCCATCTTTTGGATGTGGATCGCGTCGTTCCTTGGCATGATTGTAAAATACTCAGAAATCTATTTAGGTATCACCTACAGAATTCCTAACAACTTAGGTACTTACAATGGTGGACCTATGTACTTTGTACAACAAGTAACATCTAAAAAATGGGTACCTCAACTTATCTGTCTCTTACTCTGTGTGTATGGCGCAGATATGTATCTTTTTAGAATCATGACACGCAGTATTGTTACCTCATGGCATATCAACCAGTACGCAGTCATTGCGTTTCTTTTAATCGCTATTTTGATCGCTGGTAAAAAAGGGCTGGGCTGGGCTGGTAAAGCAAGCAGTATTATTATTCCTGCATTCTTAGTTGCTTATATTGGTATTAGCGCTGTCGTATTTTTTAATAACGCCGCACAAATCCCTGGTCTTTTCCGTCTGATTATTACCTCAGCTTTTACTGGTCATGCAGCACTTGGTGCCTTTACTGGCGCTGGCATGCTACTCGCTATGTCACAAGGCATGAAGCGCGCTTGTTATGCTGGTGATATTGGTATTGGATACGCTTCAGTTATTCATGCAGAAACTGAAGAAACTAACCCTGCAAAACAGGCCGCTCTTGGCGTGTTTGGTATTTTTATCGACACCTTTATAGTTTGCACCACCAGCGTAATGTTGATTTTAGTAACAGGTTTATGGAATCAAGGTATTCACGAAGAACGGGCAGTTGCAATGGCCTTAGGCAAGTATATTCCCCATGTTGACTGGATATGGCCAATCTTTATTTTCTTACTTGGCTATTCAACGATTATTGCAATCTTTAGCGTGGGTAAACGGGCTGCACAAATTTTATCACCTAAGTATGGTGAACGTGCCTATTTTATCTATGCAACATGCGCATTCTTACTCTTCTCGTTTATTGGCTCTGAGATTCAGATTATGACGATCATGTCACTAACAGGTGTATGCTTATTGCTGATCAACATAAGCACTATCTTTTTGTTACGCAAACGAGTTTCTTTCAAGATACCATCTGCGTAAACTCTTGTTTGTAGCACCGTACTTTTATACGATGCACGCCATTATATTTATCCAATAAAAAAGGGGAGTTATGCAGCGCTTATTACTGTTATTACTAACAGCCTCACTCTCTCTATTTGCAAGCGAACAACAGCCATTACAAGAACCAAAACGACGTGTATTTATCTGCCTGCATCCACAACCTGAGCGTATTGTAACGCTACACCTCAACACAAAAAGTAAAAAGACCAAACAGTCTAAAACCCCTCAGCAAGAGGTTGGTACAACCTCTTGGCATAATCAAACTAAAAAATATAAGCGTGCTTTTATGGAAAGATCTCCTGCCAAGATACAAGATCTTGTACAAGCTGGTTGCCCACAAAATAAGAGCGAACAACGACAAAAAGCAGTACTTGCCATACTTGCTCGCACACACGATAACGATCTTAAAAAAGAACTTTTTATAACAGGTCTTGACGCAGGTTCATTTACACGAGACACTGCTCGCACATTGGGCATAGCTATGCAAATGCAAGGCCGCAAACTTGTAGCTCTAGCTACAAAAAAAGATCGTTCTCAATCAAAAAAAAAGTGCAGGTAGACAAAGTACATGCCTAACCTGCACTGTTACAATATAAGCTCTTTAAACTTCAGTCAGCGCTTCCCACTCTTTAGTGAGCGCCTTAAGTTCTTTAGTAATCACATCAAGCTTTTCTTGTGCCTTATCAAACTCAGGTGTGCCATACTCTAGATCAGCAAATGATGCTTGGATCTTTTCTTTGTCACCCTCAAGTTTAGCAATCGCACGTTCAACCCGATTAAGATCTTTACGGACCGGTTTTGCGTCTGCCATACCGCCAGCTGTTGCTGAAGGCGCTGCAGTCTTTTCAAATGCCGTTTGTTTATTACTTAAACGCTTTTGTGCCAAGAATGATTCGTAGTTGCCATGGTAACGTAACAGACCATCTGCAGTAAGCTCTAAAATGCTGCTTGCTAGATGATTTACAAAGTCATGATCATGGGACACGAATAAGATAGTACCTTTGTACTCTTGTAATGCTTTAAGCAAAATCTCTTTTGAAGGAATATCCAAATGGTTCGTAGGTTCGTCAAGCAGCAAGAAGTTAGCATCTTGCAATAGCACTTTGACCATACTTAGACGGTTACGTTCACCACCACTTAAAACTTTGGTTTTCTTTTGAATTTCATCTTTGCCAAACAAAAACGCACCCAAGAACATTCTAATTTCTTGTTCCGTTTTATGAGCAACGTGCTCATACACTTCTTGAATAACTGTGTTATTAGGATTTAAAACTTTTGTTTGTTCTTGTTCAAAGATAGTTGCATACACTTCTGAACCAAGATCGAACTTACCTTGTGTTGGTTTAAATTTACCACACAAAATATTAAACAATGTCGTTTTACCAACACCGTTAGGAGCAATAACTGCGAGCTTTTCGCCACGCTCTATTTTTAAATCAACATGCTGGAAAATCTGCTTATCACCATATTTAAAACCAAGATCGTGTGCTTCTAACACAATACGGCCAGAACGTTTTGGCTCAGGAAATCTAAAGCGAACTTGCTTAGCATCTTGTGGCACTTCAATAAGTTCTACTTTATCTAAAGCCTTTTCCATACTTTTAGCCATCTTAGCTTTGCTAGCTTTAGCTTTAAACTTGGCAATAAGTTCTTGCTTATGAGCCATCTCTTTATCTTGTAATTTCTTTGCAGAGATAAGCGCTTCTACTTGTTCAGCTTTTTCCCGTTCGTAATCTGAATAGTTCCCATAAAAGAGTGAACCTTTACCGCGATCAAGTTCTAAAATAGTAGAACACTGCTCATCTAAAAAGTACTTATCATGGCATACCAAAATAAAGCCAAACGGCGCACTTGCTAAGAATGATAAGAACCAATCTTTAGCGACAATGTCCAAATGGTTTGTAGGTTCGTCAAACAGATAAAAGTCTGCTTTTTGTAACAATAATTTTGCAAGTACCACACGCATCTGCCAACCGACAGACAATGTCTGCACAGATTCATTCAATTGCGCTTCTTTAAAGCCAAGACCTAAGAGCATGTTCTTCGTTTCTAAACGTGCTTGGTCAGGCAATAACTGTTGGTAATGGTACGAAATTTCACCGTACTCTTGTACAGCATCAGCACAACCTTCTGCCACTTTTGGTTCAAGAATTTGCATTCTTTCCCACAGCGCACCAAGCGCGTGGTACGAAACAAATGCTTCGTCAAAAATAGAACGGGTACTTGAAAGCACCAACTCTTGAGGCATGTACGCAACAGTACAATTGCCACTTACAGAGACTGAGCCACTATCAAGCGGAATTTGCCCACCAATTACTTTTAACAGTGTTGATTTGCCAGATCCGTTTCTTCCTACCAAACCGAGCCTTTGATCAGGCGATACGGCGTAAGAAAGTTGATCAAATACTTTTTGTGAACCAAACGAGAGACAGAGATTATTCAGATGAATCATGAGTACGCTTAAGGTAATTTATAATTTCTTCTGGAGTAGAACAGACAATATCGGGACCAGCTTCATACAAAGCTTTTTCTGAATTCATACCCCATGTAACACTAACACATTCAGCCCCTATAACACGAGCAGCATCAACATCCCGCGCTTCATCGCCAATATAAACGATATACTCAGGACGTTTTTTAACTAATTTAAGCGCTGTTTTAAGCGCATGCTGCTTTCCAAAAATTGATGGCGACGAACCAATAAAATCAAAATATGGTGCTAATTTTTCTTTGCCCAAAAAGTATTGCACGTTAGCAACCGAGTTAGAAGTCACAACTCCCACCGCATAGTTATTCTCCTGCAGATACTCAAGAAGGGTCTTCATCTTAACTTTTTGCGTAATGCAATGGCGTTCTAAATCCCATTGCAATCTAAAATCACGCAACAAAAACGGAATCTTATAAAAAGGAATCTGTAATGTTTTAAACAGGTCGCGCGCTTGATAATCACGCATCTCTTCTAAC
Organism: uncultured Pseudomonadota bacterium; assembly: GCA_964606885.1. GTDB lineage: Bacteria > Babelota > Babeliae > Babelales > CAIQNR01 > CAZSHB01. The sequence continues at coordinate 24,642 of CAZSHB010000005.1, forward strand.
GAAATAATGACCGATTCTTTAATGCCATACTTAGCAGCATTCTTTTTTAAAGAATGGATCAAGCACGTAATCGAATCACACAAGGTCCCATCAAAATCAAAGATAACCATTCCTTTTGGTTTACCTTTAACCGAACCCTTAAATTCGCCACGCATAAAGCGCCGATACAGATAAAAACCGGTAGCGGCGCTTAATCCTATTACAGAAACAATCGTATATATCACAAATAACCTATTTTTTACGCTGATCGCCAAAAAGTCTAAGTAACATAAAGAACAAGTTAATAAAATCTAAATACAGCGTTAAAGCACCCATAACAGCAACTTTAGAACGAGTATCTTCGTCAACCATCATTGACTCAGCCATACGTTTAATTTTCTGCGTATCATATGCGGTCAACAAGGTAAAAATACCAACACCTGCAAGTGAAATCATAAACTGAAACGTTGAACTTTGAGCCCATATATTAACAAACATTGCAAGGATTAATCCCCACAAGCCCATAATTAAAAAGCTGCCAAGGCTGCTTAAATCCGCATTGGTCAAATATCCATACGCTGCCATTAAAGCAAACATGCCCGATGTAATAGCAAAGCAGATTGCAATTGATGACATGGTGTAGATCATAAAAATCATAGAGCTCGTAATACCCATAAGCACTGCATAGCCTACAAAAGCCATGGCCGTTTCTGCATACGTTAAGCTCTGGATCTTCCAGCCCAGAAACATAACCAACCCAACTTGGGCAAACATAAGACCGATAAACAGGATCTGATTAGTTGCCAAAAACTGCATAACAGCTGGCGAACTGGCCATACCGTACGCTATACCGGCCGTAATTGCCAAAGCAACACCCATCCAGGCATATACCTTATACATAAACGAACGGGCTGAACTCATCATGGAGTAGTTGTAATTATCATGTAGCATAATGAAATCCTTTTATTTTTGACGGTTAAACTACACCCTAAAAGTACCCTAAATACCGTTATTTAGCAAACAAGCCCCTGTTTTACCGTAAGCCCCAGACGTGCTACTACTCTTGCTATCTTAATCTTGAGCATAGTATAACTACCCCTTATTAAGGAACCATATGAAGGAGTTATTATGAAGTCATGCATCCGTCCCCTTGCTCTTGTAAGCACCAGCCTCTTACTCATCAACTGGGGATCTGGCGATACCAACGTAGACGGCCGCGCTAAGCCAACCATCAACTTTTATGGAACCATACAAGATAACACTGCAGCCATTTTTAATGCAGAAAACATCACCATTGGTGGCCAGTTTAGACAAATCAGCGTTCATCCACTTCCTCAGCTGGATATTAAAAACGCCGATTACGACCCTACCATCAACACCGCGCTTTTAGATTTTGCAGAAATTGCAACTATCCAAGTTCCTAACCCACACACCACCTACACCTTTAAAGGTCGCAATTATATTATGATTCAAGTGGTATCTAATGACCAAGCAGAAACAACCAATAACTATATTATTGAACTCACCAAAAAAGTTTTCTGTGACCAAATGAACGGCGCTGGCCCTCTTGAACGGGAACTCAAGTTTATAGCCGTTGAAAAAATTTCTTTTGAAGGATACAAAGATCAAGCGCCCGTAGCTGCACCAGCACCAAAAAAATACAAAGCACTGATGGTTCCATCACAGCCACGAGCAACTAAATCTGCATAGCTTTTTATTCGTTTTTTTTATATGTTCTTAGCCAAGCATGCAGTAAAAAATGTATATAATCTTAAAGGATAACTATTATGGCATTACCATTAACTCGCGATAACGTTGAACAAGAAGTAGCACACTCAAAGCTTCCCGTAGTTATTGATGTGTACGCAACCTGGTGTGGGCCGTGCCAACAAATGATGCCAATCTTTGACGAACTAGAAAAAGAACTTGCTGGCAAAGTTAAGTTCTGCAAACTCAATGTTGACGAAGCGCGCGACTTATCAATCCAGTACGGCGTTACTTCAGTTCCAACCTTCATCTTTATCAAGAACAACCAGATCAAACACAAAGAAACTGGATACATGCCAAAAGACGATCTTAAAGCAAAAATTGAAGAATTCATCGACTAATATGAATAAGTTTTTATTAGTAATCTTACTCACGCTGCCAGGTATAGCAGATGCTAAAAATGCTTCTACATGCCCATTTGCATCTCAAAGTAAACCAACAGCAGCACAGACAGTTCTCAAGAATCCATCACTTGCAACACTCAAAAAACAGCTTAAGGGCAAAAAACTTGTAGTAGTAGATGTGTACGCAGACTGGTGCTCACCGTGCAAACTGATGCACCCTATCGTTGATGCACTTGCACAAGATACAGATCTAAAAGAAGTGGTGTTTATCAAAGTTGCACATGATAACCAAGAGCTGATCAAGTTCTTAAACACGCATCTTGCTGATGGCAAAACGAGCGTTCCGTCTATACCGTATTTCTTTGTTTTTAAAAATGGCAAAGCTATCGATCAGTTTACTGGCGCTATGGCACAAACCGTTTTTAAAAGTAAAATCTTAAAGCACACAAACCCGAACGATAGCAAGTCTAACGCTTAAGGTTTTTTATCTTGTACCTCATACCCAAGTTGGCGCAACTGCTCACGCAATGCATCCGCTTGGGTCCATTTTTTTTCTAGTCGTGCTTGTTCACGCGCATCTAATAAAGCTTGAATTTCTGCCGTTACCGCAACTTGCGTCAATGGCGCTAAGGTTAAACCCAACACCTGCTGCACAAAGTATTTTACCGCTGGTGCCTGATTGCCAAGATGAGTAAGTTGTTCAAATACTAAGCCCAGGGCCCCTGCTGTATTTACATCTTCTGCCAAAAAGGCAGTCAGTTGCTTAAAAATCTCAGAATGCTGGACACGTGCATCATGAACATCAGTTGGCGCTTGTGTATCTTCAAACGCTTTGCATAAACGTCGGTACGCTTTTTCTGATGCCTTAAGATCGTCAAGCGTAAAATCGAGCGGCGAACGGTAATGGTGTTGTAAAAGATAGAATCTGATAACCATTGGGTCCACTTGTTCAAACACTTCACGCAACGTAAAAAAATTACCAAGCGATTTAGACATCTTTTCTTGATTAATACGCACAAACGCATTATGTAACCAAATATTTGCAAAGTGCTTACCATACACACTTTCCGATTGTGCTATTTCATTTTCGTGATGCGGAAAAATAAGATCCATACCACCTGCATGAATATCGATATGTTCGCCAAGATGTTTTTTAGCCATTGCTGAACATTCTATATGCCAACCAGGTCTACCATACCCCCAAGGACTCTTCCAAAATTCACCCTCAGGTTCACCCTTCCACAAAGCAAAATCAAGCGGATCTTCTTTTTTATCATTAATATCCACACGTGCACCCGCTTGCAGATCTTCTAGTTTACGTTTAGAAAGCGCACCATAATCGGCAAAACTTTTTACTCTAAAGTACACATCCCCATCAACAGCATACGCATGCCCTTTTGCAATCAACGCGGCGATGTGATCAATCATTTCTGGAATAGTATGTGTAGCGTACGGTTCATAGTCAGGTGTTAAACAATTAAGACGGTGCATGTCTTCTTGATACGCTTTGATAAACTTTTTAGCAACATCATGGTAACGCATTCTGTCGCCATATTCCTGTTCAGCCTTAATCAGCAACTTATCATCAATATCTGTGTAATTGCGGCAATAGATCGCCTTATACCCTAACATTTTCAAGAATCGATATAATACATCAAACGATACATAACAACGTCCATGCCCCATATGCGAGAAATCGTAAGGTGTAACACCGCACACATATAACGTGACTGTGTTACCGGAAAGCGGCTGTAAGCGTTGTTTTTGAGATGTTAATGTATTATAAAAGGTAACCATCAATTCTCCGTATAGAATAGGTGAGGTGTTTAAGGCTGGCTAATTTTGCAAAAATAGTTATCATGTTTCGTTATTTTATCATGGCATAGAAAAAAGACTATTGTACTAAAAATAGGCAGGAGCCTTGTAATGGCATCAGTTATCACCTCAACAATCAAACGATCAGTGGTGTGCGCATCATTACTACTATCGTTTATTCCTTTTTCTCACACGCAATCAACGCCAACTACCGCCCCTTCGTCAGAAGATGTGCAAAAAGAGGATTTAGAAAAACTTACCATTTCTCGTATCACCATAGATGGACTCAATTTTTTGCCCGAAGATACCATTTTAAGCAAAGTGCCCTATCATGTGGGCAGAAAGTATGACCCGACGCTTTCAAACGCCTGTATAAACCAACTGTACGATCTTGGGTACTTTAAAAATATTACCCTCTCGCTCAAGCAAGATTCACCAACAACCGTTATTTTATTTATTACCTTTGAAGAAAAAACACCATTAAAAGAAGTGATCTTTAAAGGCAATAAAAATATGCCCGAAAAAGATATCCATAAAAAAATAGCGTTTGAAAAAGTTGCCGCTATAGAAAAGGCAGACCTTAAAAAATACTCCACCCTGCTAAAAGAACTATACGCCGAAAAAGGGTACCACTTCACGCTTGTAACGGGAAACATAGAAGAAAAAGATGGTAAAGCTACCGTAACCTTCACTATTAAAGAAGGCATCCAAGCGCATGTACAAAAAGTACGCTTTAAGGGTAACAAGAGTTATGACGGTAAAGCGTTGCGCTCTATGCTCTTTACGCGTGAAAACTGGCTTGGTGGTTTCTTAGATAAAAGCGGTTTGTACGTACCTCTTGCCGTAGAACAAGATAAATTAACCATAGAAAACTTTTATCAAAGCACCGGCTTTTTAGAAGCAAAAGTAACTGACGCGTTGATCGAATTTGATAAAAAGAAAAAGTTTATTACCGTCACCTTTATTATTGAAGAAGGCGATAAATACACGATTAGTAGCGTCAGCGCACCTGGTAACGATATTTTAACAGAAGAAGAACTGAAAGCGGTTATTCCTGTTATGCCAGGACAATACTATTCAAAAGAGTTGCTACGTATGACCATTGAACGCTTGCGCACACTGTGGGGCCAACATGGATACATCTATGCGGATATTCAACCAGCTCTTGATCCTAATCCAAAAGAACAAACAGTCGCAGTAACGTTCTACTCAGAACCGGGTAATAAAGTATTTTTAAACAAAATTAATATTCTTGGTAACGAAAAAACACGCGACAAAGTGGTTCGCCGCCAAATGGTTATTGAAGAAGGTGACATGCTCACCACAGCAGGCATGGACGTGTCTAAAAACAAGATCAACCAACTTGGCTACTTTGATTTAAAAGAAGGCGTTAACTGGAAGCTCACACGCTTAAATGATGAAACTGCCGATCTTGATATCCTTCTTAAAGAAATCAAAACGGGTAAGTTCGAATTTAGAGCAAATTACGGTGGTACCCCTGGTAAAATACAAAGTACCGCAAGTGGTTTCTCTGTACAGTTAACCGCATTAGAACGTAACTTATTCGGTTCAGGTATGTACGCTGAACTTATGGGCCGCGTGGGTGCTGACGAAATGCTCTATAACTTTAACATCATGCAACCATGGTTCTGTGACCGCCCTATCTATCTTGGTTGTGAAAGTTATTACAGCAGCTCGGTGTACGAAGAAATCAAAAAAGTTAAACAATCAATTGACGAAAAACGCATCGGTGGTGCTGTTAAAAGCGGTTTCATGTGGCAGAGCAAAATTGACACAGCCGTTAGATTTATCGCCGGGTTTGAAACGATTCATAACACGCGACCGGTAGCACAATTTGCGGGCAACTTAACTGCCGAAGCTGAATACCAAATAATTCTAGATGAACGTTTTAAGACTTCTAAGTTCTTCTATATAGAAAACAAACTCGAACAAGATACACGTAACCACAACCTCCATATTACCAATGGCCACTTCTGGACATTGACCAACAAGATCGCATTCCCTGCACTTGATGACAACGTCAGCTTTTACAAATTAGACGCAGACCTCCATTGGTACAGCGCTATTATTGGTAGCACAACACTGGTACTCCACTTACATGGCTATTTAGGCATCGTAACGCCTCTTGGTAACAACCGAATTCCATTTAGAGATCTGTACAACATCGGTGGCCAAGCAAGCGTACGTGCGTGGAAATTTGGTCAAATTGGGCCAATGTGGACGGTAAACGAAGCTCGTGTTGACGATGAATGGCAAGGCGAACCGATTGGTGCACAAAAAGCATTCTTCTGTAACGCAGAACTTATCTTCCCTATTACGGAAGATTTAAGCATCAAAGGCTCAGCATTCTACGATGGTGGTGCTGGTTGGGATACACCAAAGAAAGGTGTTATTAATCCATCTCGTTTAGTGAACAACTCGTTTGATTACCGTCAGTGTATTGGTATCGGCTTACGTTTACTTAAACCACAACCAATGCGTATCGATTGGGGCTTTAAGCTCGACCGCCGCCCTGGGGAATCGGCAAGCGAAGTTAACTTTACCACCTATTACGACTTCTAAAGTACCCCGCTTATATAAGCCGAGAAAACAAAAAGGGCTGTGTAATAACAGCCCTTTTTTCTTGCCTGCTATTTACAGACTATTAGTTATCCTGATTGCTATATGTTCTGCCTGCTCGTTTTTTTGTTTTATCAGCTGCTTTTTGATCAGCCTTTTCTTGTTGTTGTGCTTTCTTTGCAGCTACACGTTCAGCCTTAGCTTGCTTTTTGTCGCTCTTTGTATCTGCGTTGCTGCTGTTAAACATGCCGCCTTTGCTTGCTTGTGCGTCTTGCTTTTTCTTTGATGCTTTCTTATCTGACTTACTATCAGATTTTTTGCTTGCTGACTTAGTTGCTTTTTTGTCGTCTTTTTTAGCCGGTTTAGCATCAGCTTTTTTGTTTGCAGCATACTTAGCTTTTTTATCAGCTTTTTCTTGAGCGCGTCTGTTTTCTTTTTCTGCTTGTTTTCTGTCAGCTTCTTTTTTGCTTTCAGCGTTTCTTGCAGCGGTACGCGCTCTAATTGCATCCATATTTTCTTGCTTAGTCATTTCTTTTGCAGTTGGATTATTATCTACTGCACCAGAAGCAATGCCTTTTGCAGCACGGATTTCTTCACGCTTTTCGTGGCGAACAGCTTCTTCGTTGCTATAACGGCTTGCAGCAATTCTTGAACGTCCTTCAACATCATCCTTTGCTCTGCGTGCAGCTTGTTTGTCACGTAGGTCATCGTACTTATACGCTTTAACGTGCAATTTACGTTCATCTTCTTTTGCATCAGCAAGAGCTTCTTCGGTCTTAGTAAGTTCTTTACCTAATGCCTGAAGCTTTGCTTTAAGCGCTTGTACTTGTGTTGTATCTTCTAAATCTGTTGCAGACTGCTTAGTTAATGCATCAGCTTCTGCCGGTGTTGCATATTTTCTATCTTCAAACGTATTAAGACGTATTGCTTTTGCATCTTCTGGCGATAAAGCGTGTGCTTGTCTGCGTGACTCGCTCTTTGCATGAGTAATGCGATATCTTACATCTTCACGTTGATCAAGCAGTTTTGCTCTTTTTGCTTGCAACTTATCAACTTTTGCTGATGCTGCCGGTATTTGTCTTGCCGCTTCTGCTATTTTACGTTCTTTAGCCGCCTTCTTATCTTCTCTTGCAGCTTCTTTATCAGCCATACGGTCATCACGTGCAGCTTTAGTGTTTGCGTTAACTGGAGCTGCCTGTGCATACTGGGCACTTGCAAATGCCACCATAACTATCAGTAACTTCTTCACGTTTTCTCCTCTTTTTAGTTTTTACGCGCCTTAAAGTCTTATCATGGGAGACTAGTAGACTCACCAAGCCAAAATCAAGATTTTCATGAGTATCATCCCCATAAAAGAGGACAAACTGCCATTTTTTCTTCATTGCTTTTTAAAGAAAAACCACAATAAGATGTATCGTAACTATACAAGGGAGACTGTTATGAAAAAGAAAACATCAATCGGTATTTTTATTGGCGTACAGCTTTTATTTGTTACCCTCTATATTCATAAACAAAGTGTACTGGTCAAGCTCTCGTATCAAAAACAAGCAGCACAAGAAGAACTTAAAAAAATGATTGCTCACAAAGAAATAGTTGCAAGTAAGCTTTGTGATGTACAAAATCCTAAACGCGTGAAACACTTTGCTCAAGAAAAATTAGGTATGCAACCACTCGCCCTTAAAAAAATAAAAAGGTTAACCGTATGATAGGCGCGTCCTCAAAAATTCGTTCCACCTGTGTCTTTTTTATATTCTTCGCTCTTTTTAGCATCGCTCTTGTTCACCTGTATAATTTACAAATCCGTCGACACACCTTTTTTACCGAACTTGCCAATCGCCAATACTTTCTAACCGTAACATCATACGCACCGCGCGCCACTATTCTTGATAGAAACGGACTGCCGCTCGCACTTAATAAAGAAAGTACGTCCGGTTTTATTATGCCCCACATGGTTAAAAACAAAGAAGCACTTACTGCATTTTTAAAAAACCAGTTCCCCCAAAGTCTTGAACAATGGAAAGCAAAACCGGACAGTAAGTTTTTGTATATCAAACGGGCACTCACCGAGCAGGAAGTTGACCTGATAAAAACCTCAGGCCTGACCGATATCCATCTGCTGAAAGAACCAAACAGATTTTATCCGTACCAAAGCTGTACCAGCATTATTGGCATGACCAATATTGATAACAAAGGTCTTTTCGGTCTTGAATACTTTTATAACGACGCACTTGCAGGCGTACCCGCAAAAACAGTACTAGAAAAAGACGCTCGTTCTGGACTTTTTTATTTTGGTAAAACAACCGAACAAGAAGCACATCAAGGCGCGCCAATACATCTCAGTCTTGATGCACACCTGCAATTTTTAGTGACTGAAGAACTCACCGATACGGCAGAACGGTACAACGCAGCTCAAGCAGCAGCACTAGTTATGAACCCAGAAACGGGAGAAATCTTAGCCATTGCAAGTTATCCTAATTTGGACCCTGAACAGTTCAACCAAGAAGCAACTAAAAACACAGCCATTACAGAAAGTTACGAATTTGGTTCAGCCTTTAAAGCGTTTTGTGCTTTAGCTGCGCTTGCAGAAGATGCAGTCACGCTTGATGAACCAATCAATTGCGAAAATAGTAAAACTGCTTACGTTGCTGGCAGAAAAATTAACACGGTAATCCCTGGTGGCGTTATGCCGTTTTTAGATGTGATTGCTACGTCTAATAATATTGGTATTGCCAAAGTGGCTATGCGCATCAACACCAAACTCTATGACCATTATAAAAAACTGGGCTTTGGTACCAAAACGGGCATCGAGTTTCCTGGAGAAAACAAAGGCTCAGTCAACCCACCAAGCAACTGGTCTAAGCATTCTATCATCTCCCTCTCGTATGGGTACGAAGTGAGTAGTACGCTGGTACAACTAGCCCGTGCATTTTCTATAGTGAGCAACGGCGGCTACTTAATACAACCAACGCTGATCAAGCAGGACGCTGGCAAAAAACCAACCGGCACACCTCTCTATAACCATGAACTTATTGAACAGTTACGCACGTTATTACTTGCAACAACATCCAACAAAGGAACAGGTAAGGCAGCCGCTGTGCACGGCTATACAACACTGGGCAAAACAAGCACGGCAAACCTGTTAGAACATGGCGTGTATAACAAAGATAAAAATATCTACGCCTTTGTAGGCTCAGTAGAAAAAGGAAACTATAAACGGGTTATTGCCTGTTTTATTAAAGAATCGCGTATGCTCCATTCGTACGCATCAGTTATAGCAGCGCCGTTGTTTGAACGTATTGCAGAAAAAACCGTTATTCACGAAAAAATGTGGTGATTTATGAAGATTTTAATTCCAGCCGATGTCCCTCAACACCTACAAGCTACGTACAAAAAGCATTATTCTACGCTCACAAAAGATACTGAACGTATATTGCTGTTTGCTGCTGACCAAAAAATGGAACACTTAAATGCAGACTTTGCAGGCGACACATTACCAGAAGGCATTGATGATCCTGCTTATCTTTTTGCACTTGCTAACACCAACTACTTTGGTGCCTTTGCAGCGCACGTCGGACTTATTGCGCGTTATGCTAATCAGTTTCCTGGAATCAATTATATTGCAAAACTTAACGGTAAAACAAACAGCACCAAGGGCGAACCATATAGCAAACAGCTGTGGAGTGTACAAGACGCACTTGCTCTTGAACATGCTGCCATTATTGGTGTTGGTTATACGATTTATTTAGGAAGTAGTTTTGAGCGAGACATGCTGACAGAAGCTGCTCAAATAGTAACACAAGCGCATCACCATGGACTGCTTGCAGTGTTGTGGATCTATCCACGCGGTGCAGCAATCACAAACGATACAAGCCCTGAAATTACTGCAGGAGCTGCAGGCGTTGCTGCAAGTTTGGGTGCTGACGTGGTTAAAATTAAATGCCCTGACGGTGCACCAGAAAGTTTACAGGCTGTAGTACGGGCTGCTGGCAATACCAAAGTGATAGTTTCTGGAGGCGTTAAACAGGAACCAAAACAGTTCGTAAAAGAAGTGGGTGACTGGATAAAAATTGGCGGAGTTGCTGGTGCAGCGGTTGGCAGAAACATTTTCCAGAACAGTCCTGAACAAGCACTTGCTATCAGTGCCTCACTTTCAGAACTTATCTATAAGCATTAAGATGCTGCACAGTATGTTAATCTTCTTGAGACTGTGATGCAACAAGTTCATGCTCAGTTTTAGTATATGATTTTACATACGTAAAAAGAGCCATAGCAACCGCTACCTGCCTGATAAGCACCCAATCTTTTGCCGTACAAAACGTGTGCGCAGCAATGCCAAGTATGGGTAATGCTGTACCAACCATAACCCCTTCTGCCACCGCTGATACTAAAGGGAACTCAAGTCTTTGTGTAGTATTTGTAGTATCTATCTGTTCAACTCTCGTCTGCTCATGTCTTTCAAATTCATCCCTATATAACAAATCTCCTGCTGCATTAAACCTTCTAGACTCCATCCATATACTTGTAAAAAACATATAACTTGTCTTTTGCTGCGCAGAGTCTTTTTTATCTTTGCCAGTTTTATATAAATCATTTGCCATACCACTCAAACCTATCAATCCTAAATATGCAGCTTCACGCACAAAGGGATGATTATCATACGTTGCACGAGCAAGTAGTAAGAAAGCAGCTGCAGATGATACACCTACTCCAAAACCTACCAACGGTAGAATTTTCCTCTTGCCATAATCGTCGCATACAGACTCAAGAGAACGCTCCCATGTACTAACTTTTGATGCCCTTTTGAGTGTTTCCCGCCCCTCCAAAACACACTGCCGCACGTAATCAGAAGTCAGTATGGTTGGACCAGCTACAAAACCTATAGGCAGTACCGCATGCAGAGATACAATTATACTACTCCATACAAACATCATAAAAACATGCTTCAACACGAATACTCTCCCATTAAGAAACTGATTAGAACTCACGCCTCAGATGGTATAGCATATTTTTTAACCAGCAACTTTATCAGCCATATAACAAAAAAGCGCAGGCCATATGCACTGCGCTTTAAAAACTTGTGTGTAAAAATATAACACTTACTAAGATTACTTTGTAGCCCAATAATCAATCATTACATCAGCCGGCACTTTTAAATCATATTTTTTAGCAATCTTGTAACAACGCCGCAGATATATAACAAAAGCTGCCAAAACTGGCCCATCAAGGGCTATACCGTATGCAAGCGGATAATACATCAACAATTTAGGCAAAATTTTAGGCTCTAATTGCACATCGATACCTATAATAAGCGCTACCCATGCTACTGAAAATAATCCAAAAGCAACTGTAGATGAAAATTGCTCTTTCTGACAGGCTTTTACTCTCTCGTCATAGGTGCTTATTACTTTATCTGCAGATATTTTTTCAACTGCTATCGGATGTTCTTGCGCAGCACCAATTACACCAGAACCAACTAATAGACTTAACACTAACAACTTTTTGAACATAGGAAACCCTAAAAACTACTTACCAAACGCGTTCAACGACTGTAACTGGCATATACACCGTACGTTCAACATAACGCGGAAACAGCTCTGGATGTGTGATCATAAATACCATTGCCGCAACATAACAACATGCTAATGCCGTTACCGCTATACCTTCTGCAATCTTTTCGCCCGTTGATTTTTTACGTATTTCAAACACTGGTCGTGTAGATACCGTACTGCTAACACATGGTGTAGATGTTTCTGTTACCGTAACCGTAGTAACTGGTTGTTGATAACGTGGTTGATACGTATGCGTATACCCATAGCCTGCAAAAGCTGCCGAACAACTTGCAAACAAAGCAACTAACAAAAACTTTTTAAACACTGAAAAACCCCTAACCCAACAATTAATAATAGCTCTAGAATAACCTTAACGCAGGCTAAACACAACGGGCACCAGGGGGTTATAGACAAATAGAATTTTCAAATAAGCTTGTTTTTATAGATCTTAAAAATAAGCCAAGAATATGACCAAGAAACTTGCGATACTACTCTCCTTTTTTAAGAGGTTACTTACGCAAGTAATTCTGCAATTTCTGCTTTAAGAACAAGAATTTTGCTTACTTGAGCTCTTTGTGCTTCAAGCGTTGCTGGTTGTTGTTTTTGTAAAGCAACAAGTTCCGCCATCTTTGCACGTGCTTCTTTTTTAACAAACAACACATATGCGCTGATAACTGCAAGCTTTTGACCAACCCATGTATCAGTTGCTAAAGGAGCTTCTACAAGAGCAGTGCGAGCCAATTGGCCAATCCACTTGGTTGAAGTCATAGCATCACCAATAGTAAATTCTGTCTTCCACTTTGCTACACCTTTGCCAGTGACATCTGAAGCAAAAGCATATTCATACTTTACGCCACACTTAAGAGGATCAAGCGCTAACACACCAATGAAAGGTGTTTGTCCAAGAGGGAATTCAACACATGTTTTAATCTTTTGAATATCTTTAAAAGTAACTTGAGAAGATGCATCTTCTTTGTGTGCACTAACAGTAGGCACAAGCAACAAAGAAAGACTTAAAAACGCTATCTTTGTAATGTTTTTGTTCACGATAAGACCTTACAGTAAAGGGATAATAAGAACGAATAACTCTATACCGATGGTCTTTTTTGTCAAAAAATCCACTCCAAAGCAAGCTATGCCAGCCGCTTTTACACAAACTATAAAGTGTACAAAAAAGAACAGTTCCGTTCGTATAAGAACAATACTTGTGTTTCAAAGTGAGGTTATTTAAGATCAGACGACCAACTATTAAAAGTAAGGAGAGAAATGAAAAAATACCTGATTGCGGGACTGACCCTGCTCTGTTCACTGAACGCTAACGAAAATCAGATATTAGGTAAAAAAATCTACTACGCCAAAAGTTTTTTGTTCACTCGGCCCGCCTATCAAGAACTCGCTCTCCATCAGGCCCTCTGGCACAATCCGCTTCTTGATATCACCAGAAAAGGCGCTATTAACCTTGCACCTGTGTATCAAAAAAGTACTAACCCTGGCAAAATCAAAACCTTCTTTTTACCACCTGATACTCCTGAACTGTTGGTATCTACTAACGCTCTTGATCGCAATATGCTGCCTGAATGGTTAGGCTTACCGTCAAACTTTACCGGTAACTTTACCTTTGCACCAAAACAACAAGAAGCCGGATTCTTAATGGAATTTAGATACATGATTGGTGATTTTCTTAACATTCCCTTTTTACAAAACTCATGGGTTGACGTACAGGTACCAGTTACTGAAGTACGCAATAACATGAACCTAACTCAATGGAATATAGAAAACGCTCCCGCATCTACCACACCGGTACATGATATTGTATCCGCGTTTAATAACCCAACATGGCACTACAACAAAATAAATGGTGCACAAAAAAAACTTGGCATTTCTGAACTACGTCTTGCTATCGGTACCACCTTTCTTTCAACAGAACGGGGTTATGTGGCAACCTACTCAGCACTCTCTATACCAACAACTAAACCGTTTGATGGTCGTTATCAGTTTGCACCACAAATTGGATACAACGGACATGTTGGAATTATCTGGGGTATCTTGATGGAATGCCCACTGACACGCCCTGGATGCAATCAAAAGCTAAGTTTCCAAGTAAGTTTAGAAAACAACTGGTTGATCCGTAACCATCAATACCGAACGATTGATATTCAAGACAAACCATGGAGCCGCTACTTACTCTTTAGAAAACAGTACGAAGCTGCAGATGTTACCTACCCTGGCGTTAACGTCTTAACACAAAAAGTACGCGTCTCTCCGCACAGTGTTATTGAATTTGCAGTTGGATTCCGAGGAACTATGCAAAACGGCCTACAAGGCGAATTTGGCTACAACCTCTGGGGCTTTGGTGGCGACTCATTACGCCTGACTTCTTCGTGGACTGGTGAATATGGTATCGCAGGTACAACTGCAAACACCACCGCACACAACAGCACACTCCGTTACCGCGCTCCTAACGATGCAGTCTTTAGACCAGTTACTATAACCGAACTTGATATCAACACTGCAGTTATGCCATCTGCCGTTATTCATCGTATCTATGCTTCACTTGGTATCATTAAAAAAGGTACTAAACTAGATGGTATTTTTGGTGTTGGCGGTGCCATTGATATTCCACAAAACACAACCAAATCTCTTTCAACATGGAACTTATGGTTTACCGTTGCAGGTGGGTTCTAACTATGCAGCCAACTGTTCGCACAATCATTCAAGAACTCATTATCACCTTAAGTGATTACTACCAAACAGAAACGCATGCAACGCATGTTGCCTGGTGGTTGGTTGAAGCGGTCACCAAACAAAATCGCTTACAGATTCTTACTAATCCCGCAAAAACACTTACTGCCGAACAGACCAATCAACTGCACACCTGGATCATCAAACACACGCAGGAGAATTTTCCGCTACAATATCTGATTGGATCAGTACCATTTGGACCGCTTGATATCTTAGTGCGCCCGCCAACACTCATTCCACGGCCAGAAACAGAAGGTTGGTGCGCTGCGCTGATTAACGATTTACAACGATGTGGTAACAAGCCACTCACTATTCTTGATATGTGCAGCGGTTCTGGGTGCATCGGTCTTTGGCTTGCTCATGCGTTTCCACAGAGCAAAGTAGTAAGCATCGATATTGCAGACCAAGCATTAGCGTTGGCAGAAGAAAATGCACGTCATAACAACATCACCAATATTACGTTTTTACGATCCAATCTATTTGCTGTTCTTGACCCCCAAAATCAGTTCGATTTAATTGTTAGCAACCCTCCGTATATCACCCCAGAAGCGTGGATTAACCTCTCGCCTACGGTAAAAAACTGGGAAGATCGGGGAGCGTTAGTAGCACAATACCAAGGCCTTGAAATCATTCATAATTTGATCCAACAAGCCCCTTTTTATCTAAAAAACCAAGGTCCTCTTACCCAAGAAGGTATAGCCCGATTAGTTATAGAAATTGGATACGACCAGGGCCCTGCGGTGGCAGAGTTGTGTAAAAACCGTGGTTTTGGTAAAGTAGAAGTTCTGATAGACCATGCTAACCGCGACCGAGTAGTCTGCAGTTGGTAACCTTTCAACCCTTTACTATTAAATGAACTATGAAAAAACTAATGTTCTCTTTTTGTGTAGTAACCATTTTGTACATCACCCATCATACAGCAAGTAATGCATCTTCTAGCAAAAGTACCACTACCAGTTGGCGTACACTTACAGAACTTACCAATACACAGGGTGCAACTAAAACAACACCTCCAAAAGCTTTTAGAATTGACAATATCGTGCCTGGCACCAATGAAAAAAGTCTTTTTGTAGGTAGTAGCGCAGCTCGTGCAAAACAAGAACATGGGACATTTGCCAATACAACACAGCATGGTAATTAAAAAATTAGCACCACACGAAGCACAAAAAATAGCCGCTGGTGAAGTTGTAGAACGACCCGCAAACATCATCAAAGAGCTGGTAGAAAACAGTATCGATGCAGGCGCAACACACATTACCATTTCCGTACAAGAAGGTGGCAAAACAGGCATAACCATAACTGACAACGGGTCAGGCATGGACCGTGACGATGCTCTTATCTGTTTTGAACGACACACCACCAGTAAAATTACCGCGTTTGACGATCTGCATACCCTCACCACGTTTGGCTTTAGAGGCGAAGCGCTTGCCAGTATCTGCTCAGTCAGTAAAACAACGATCACTACCAAAACAACAACTGCACCACATGCACTGCAACTCCATATCCATGCAGGCACACTCGTTAAAGAACAACCAACAGCGCATGCAACAGGCACTACTATTGCTATCACCGATCTTTTTTATAATGTCCCTGCACGTAAAAAATTCTTAAAAACATCGGCTACTGAATGGAACCAGACAAGCACACTGTTTAAAGCATTTTGCGTTGCCTACCCAGCAATTCATTTTATCTTAGAACACAACAATCAAACGTTATACAACTGCCCTGGTGTGACGAATTTGCTTGACCGTACCGCACAAATGGTAGAACCGTACGTCACTAAACATCTTTGTAACTTAGTTCCACAGACAGATAAACATGCCACCATTACAGGCGTTATTACTGCGCCACAGTACCATCGATACGATAGACAAAGTATCTATCTCTTAGTGAATAATCGATGGGTTAAAAATTATGAACTTAGTAAAGCAGTTCTTAAAGGGTACGCCAACGTATTACAGCCAAACACCTATCCATACGCTGTAATCAACATTACTATCGATCCATTACTCGTTGATATTAATGTGCACCCTAAAAAAGAAGAAGTGGTTTTTTTACATCCACGGATCATAGAACAACAAGTAACAGCTGCCGTTAAAGCTACGCTTGAACAACAACTTTCACACCAACTTCAGCGCCCTGTTACCCTTGCACAACCAACAAACAACAACCATCAATCGCACCGTGCACTTTGGGCTCCCCATCAACCATTTGCTCAAACCTTAGAACAGTTACCGCCCGTATTTTTTAAACAACCGCTCCACACAGATCCAGTTATACCAGAACAAATACACAGTAACGCCAACGCACAGCATGCTACACCAAATATAGAGCAACTACCGCCCGCATTTACCGAAACGCAAGACAGTTATTTACCAGTAGAAGAACAATCTCCGTATACGCTGATTGGGCAATTTAATACTACCTATATCTTGGTTGAACACGCTGATGGCCTTATGTTAATTGATCAACATGCTGCACACGAACGTATTTTGTATGAACAGTATCGCCAACAATTTGAACACCCAGAAACAATTCATTTACTCTTCCCACTAACCGTTACACTCAGCACCGACGATCGCCAGCTGTTAGTACCGCATATGGCACTATTAGAAAAACATGGATTTGCTACCGACTTTTTAGGCGACACAACGCTCCTTATTACTGCAACGCCAGTGTTTGCAAAAACAATTAATATGCAAGAGCTCGTATACGAAATTATTGGATGGATCAAAGAATCGACCGATATTAATCCAGAAGATCTTTTTAAAAAAATGACAGAAAAATTACGCGCGCAACTTGCCTGTAAAGCAGCTATTAAAGCTGGTGACCCGTTAACACAAGAAAAAATGCAAGAACTGCTTAACACTCTTACACGTACAGAAAACAGATTCTCATGCCCTCATGGCAGACCAACGCAATGGCTACTCTCTACACGGGATATAGAAAAGAAATTCAAACGAATTACATAAAAAATTATAGGATAAAAACAAAAAAGAGCGCTTATTACGGCGCTCTTTTTTTATCTTTATTATCTTAATAAACTATTTGCTTGTTAACTGACGGTATACTTTTGAGATCATCAAAATAGTCAGTGGCGTAACAATCGTATAAATCGCTACCATATACAAAATACTGTGCATATGAACTGTTGTAATATGGATATCAAATGCTGCTCTAATTAAACCGAACAGCACGTAAAAGAACACACCCATAACACAGAAGAAACCAAACAAATGCATACGTTGGCCTTGTGTTATAGTTGCACTCATAGAAAGCGCACCAAAAACACCAGCATTCTTATCGATAATGCAGTAGCTAAACAGCACATAACGAATTAAATATGCAAATGCACCAGCTACTACTAACGGCATTGCAATAAGAGCAGTCCATGCGCTTAGATGAGCAACTTTTGCAATAATAATAAAGATCGGCACCATCACAATTGAGCTACCTGTTGCCACAACTAAACTGTATAAACCGAACAATAACGAGCTACCAATATAGGTAGGCAGATACTGTTTTACACTCAAGAAAGTGTCAAAACTGCTTTTGTTTTTATCAACTAATTGTAGCGCTACTTTGATCAAACCAAGATGCACAAACATCGCAGCCAACCAAAGAACAACCATAGTTAAAAAAATCAAGAACAACGAACCCTTAGAAGTTGTGTCCATGTAGTGAGCAATTTTTGTGCTGGTACGATTAATAATGCCCGTTACGTTACTACCATCAGCAGTAATTTCTATCGTTTCTTCTGGCATTTCTTGATACACACCAAGTGAGCGTGCAAGGTGACGTGGACCAACTAAAGAAGACCAACTTACCACACCACTAATCGCACCTAAGGTCGCTAACAATATAATATGCTTAACATAGAGAGCAGACGCTCCTGATAAAGCACTATACAACGATATTTTAGACATACACATCTCCTTTTTTATGAGTAATACTTAGTAAACTTTACGATTTAAAAACATTAAAGACACGTTGTGCGTATTCAGATAGCCCTGGTTTGCCCATTAAGTGCAATCCATAATGTACTAATAAAATACTCACCACCGCAGACACTACTTTAAAAAAAGCACGGTCCACGATAAAGATAAATAAAATCGCTCCCAACCCCACCATTATCATGCCTTGCATTTTCTTACTGATCATCTATCACTCCTTTACACTTAAAGTACTCATTCAACTCTTTTTAAAACACTTATGCCACTGACCATATCTTTTACTAATCCTGGCACGGTTAACAAACCCCACAATATAAAACTCCATCTGCTCATGATATAGGCTACTGATTTTCTTTGCTCTATAGCCTCTATCATATGCAATGCCGCTTCTTGTGGTGTTTGTATCCAACCTATAGCAAGTGAGTGTTTCGCATCTTGGATAAAACTCCAACGCAGATCTGTAATGAAAATTTCATGGAAGCGTAAGAGACTCATCTTTTTGCGCATGCCACTTAAGTAATTCGCCATAAACGCTTTTGATGCTGTATAGGCAGGACAACCAGGATGCCCATTAAGCGCATCTAACGAAGAAACGCCAACCAAATGGCCCGATCCTTTATCTATAAAATAGTTCAAAGCAACATTAATAAAGGCCGCAGTAATCAAAATATTAATCAAAATTGTTTGCCGAGAGTGATTCCAGGGAATATCGCCATCTTTGAGTAATCCATACTGAGAAATTTCTGGCGCAACCGATAATGCAAAAATACAGATATCCATGCCGCCCATAGTTTCTATAAATTGCTGAAACTGCACACGCGCTTGCTCAGGATCCAAAAAATTAATGGGCGCAACAGTAAGGGCGCCATTTTCTAATGTTTGGAATGCTTCAAGCTGTGCTTTGTTATCGTCAATGAAACCAACTGTGTATCCCTTTTGTAAGTACTGCTTGGCAAGTTCGCGGCCAATATCGGTAATACCACCAACAACGATCACTCTTTTTGCAGGACTTTTTGCGCATACCGTATTGGCAAAACAGCTCAGAATCAAACATACTTTAAGATACCCATACCATTTCATACCCTACTCCCCTTTTAACATTAGTAGTCTGGCAAAGACTGTACCAAAAAGGGGTTATCTACCTCAAGACTTTAGGGAATCTGTCAGAGGCGTAAGCTTAAGCAGCACCTGATTTTAAAAATAAAGTTCAGCATAAGATTTTTTTGAAAGAATTACCGCCATGCGATCACAACAATACATAATAAGTTGTTGTGCAACCGTATATCCTTGAGTATCAATCACATGGAAATCGAAATAGGGTATCGCATTAAATAACGTTTGCTGTTCATCTTGAAGTTCTGGAAGATGCTTACACGCAAAGTCTACTGGGAACATACCTTGTATATCAGCAACCGTAAGTGCAATAGCCATACGCACTATCTGTTCATCAGGATATCCATTGTTATAATCAGCTTGTCGGCAATAGTTAATAAACTTTTCTAAATACACACCAAAAGCAATCCATTGTTGTTCCGGTTTTTTGAGTATTCTTGTGAGCACAACTCCAAACTCTTGATGCATACCTGCTAACACAATAAGCATTTTTTGATCTTCTACAGAAAGTTCATTTTCTGTAAACCATGCCTGGAAATCGAGACACTCTTTAGTGGTATCTTTATAAAAAGGTTGCTTACCCAAAAGATACTGAACACCGGTGATAGGATGCGCAGGCTTAGCCATGTGTATAAACTGACAATCCCCAGCTTTACCAACATCATGTGTAAACGCAACAAACTCCATTAAACGTTCATATTTTTTATCAATACCGGCAACCCATTTTGAATCGGTGGCAAATAAGCGAGCCATAGCCTTAGTAACCCATACCGTATGCTCCCAAAGATGCCCTGCATGGCCTTCACCAAACTCTTTTTTATAGAGTTTTAAGCTATCACACAGGCCACCACAATTAAGGTCTCTTGCCTCTACCGTTATCCCTATCATCAAAGAAACTAACAAAAAGTATTTTTTTAGCACAAGAGCACCTCGATACAAATAGAATTATTTAGGCTTATTTTAATTACTTTATTTCAAGCGCCATCAGTATAATAAAACCCCCCTTGAGAGCAAACTTTTTTTGGGGCATACTTCTAGTAACTACTTATGCTGTATAAGTAATGTTTTTGGGGGTTTTTATGAAAAAATTATTAGTAGTAAGTATGCTTACTTTAAGCTCAGTTGTAGGTGCACAAGAAACACAAACTCCAGCTTATGATCAATGCCCAGATTTTGGTGGCGCTAACGGTAACGATGCTGAACTTATTTCAGCTACTGGTTTGCCATTAACTCCAGAAGCATTACGTGCTCTCTATGCAATAGCTCAACAATGTGCAGCACAAAAAGCACAACAATAAGTAATACACACCCTTGTATACACATAATAAAAGCCCCGGTTTTATTCGGGGCTTTTTCTTAAAAAAGAATATTCTAAAAATAGACATTTCACATTTGTACCAAAAGGCTTTCCCATGAACACTACGCCAAAAAACATAACTAAACTGCTCGTATTGCTGACCTTCAGCGCAATAACTGCAGCAAGCGCATATAAAAAATTAACGACAAGTTCAACAAACAGTCACAAGCAACAAGCATGGCAAAAAATGGAAGCCGAAGTTGCATCATGGACAGATGCTCTTGGTATGCCTATTGACGAAGGTATAAAAAAGACCATTATTGCTCTTAATCTCCTTGGTTTTCCTACAAGACAATCTTGCGAAGGACATATCAATACCGGTGGAGTACACCCTTGGGTAAGCTTTGAAGTACAAGATGATGCTCTTGCTAAACTAGATAAAGAATACTTTGATTCCTTAAAATCTATACGTGACCAAGAAGATAAAATCATACAAAAATATTCTGATCTTTCTTTTAATGAAGCAATAAACAAAACTCGCATAGAAGATCCAGCAGCCTATCAAGCACTTATAGAAAGTTATAAACACAATAACAAAAGCACTCTGAAAAAAAAGATCGATACAGCATGGCTCTTAAAAAAAGTACCACTAAGAAATTTACTTTTAGAATTCTATAAACAACAGCCTATTAATCCAGATGCTATGCTTATTATCGATGACAATGGCAAAGGAAATTTTGCTCTTTATAGCGTAGGTGGCGACTGGCAAGAAACACGTACTCCTGAAGAACAAAGAAACCATTTAAAAATGTATCAACAAGAAATGGCCCGTTTTACAGATTTTTTAACTGATTATTATTTTAATACACCAAGTGCGCCATAAGATGTATCAAGAAGAAGCCATAAAAGTTATGTTTAAAGCTTATAGAGACGTCTTTTTATCTTTCTCTTTATTTCATTGCCCCACTATTGATACCATTTCAAATAGGAAATATATACTAGTAAATTAAGATGAAGATATTTTTAGCTTGGTTAACGACAATAATATTTTTAAAGGAAGAAAAGTCATGATGTTTAAAATATGTATGTTTCTTATATTACTAGGTTGTGCAACAACACAAGCTGCCAGTCAAACATTTCAAGAGTTAGTAGAACAATCACAAATTTTTGAAACGTCCACGCCGTTTCCTACCATAAACAATCGTATTGCAACTATTGCTGGTAATAATCCAGTACTGCAAAATCTTATTGCGCAACAAGCACAAAACGTACGTGTGATTATGCATCCAAAAGTATTAACGCTTATGGACGACTTTCTTGCCTATAAAAAAACAAAGGGAACTCCTACTGAACAAGCACTCTACAAAGATATGACACTTAACCAATTTGTAGATCGACTCTTAATAAAACGCCCTCTCATGTTTATGACAGAACATGATCAGTATCTCTTACGTAATGGCAAAGAAGGCTATGAAGGTTTTACGCATATTGGCACTGCTTTAGAACAAAAGCCGTTATTGCTAATCGACTATCTTTCGTATGACGAAATGCAGATAGCCGCCCTCATAAGTGTATCAACACCAACCTATTTTATTAACAATGGCTCTCGTACCAATAAAAGTGTTATAGGAGCTCCTGGCACCTACCAACCAACAGGCATCTACACTGGTCTTGTTGGTGCTCGCTTTGAAAAACCGAATCTTATGGAATGGCAGCATATGCTTATTACATCTGAACAAAATACACGCGATAATGGGTATGGAAAAGATTGCAAGCAGAACAAGCTGTTAGCATTGTGGCAGACTTTTTACGGTGAAGAATTTCCTGATTTTCATCAAGTAGATACTCTTTATAACGCTGGCGATCATACCATGTATCACAAGATAGATAGTACAACCTATCTTAATAACTCCGTATATAAAAAACGGTTAGAAATGGTTATTCTTCCATTTCTAATTGATGCACACGTTCGTGGTAAAAAAGCCCTTAAAAAAGTGTACTGCCATATTGTTGGACTTGGTCTTGGCGTATGGCAAAAAAGTCCGTATCAAGCACAGCTGATGGTAGAAGTGTACGCAGACTTACTAACACAATATGATTTTTCTTATATAGCAGATATTGATTTTAGTTGGTTCCCTCAAGATATACAAACGTGCGGTACAACAGCGCATGGACAGCTCTTAACAGCAGGAAACAACCGTATTACGATACACTTTTCTCAACGTAACCCTGCCGACAAACTAGTAGGTGCAGATAGCGATAAACTGTTAGTTGCTCAATATGCATGGGATGGCAATGCGTATCCTGGTAACGAATACTGGAAAAAGCAGCTCACTGCTTCTGGCGACCCTGCAGCTGCCTGTTGTTCAACCATTGCAGAGTTACAAAACCCTTTGATTAACAAAAGCGTATCTTCACAAAGTCTCTTTATTGCTCAACCTACCGTGCATACACCAAAACAACACCACACAGCTACATCTGCACCAGCTGCCGTTGCAATAGCAGCAATCACACCATCTGTACAACCAACAGCTTCTGGCACTCAACAAGTAGTAGCTTCTCCTGCACATCCAATGTTTACACCTCTTACAGCATATAGAAATAACCACATGCAAAATGTTGCTATTCCAGCACCAACTACTCATAGACTTAATTTTTCTATGCAGACTCCAACCTATAGAACAGAAGAAGCAAATCTTCATTTAGACAGATCTGCACAACAGAAAATTGGGAATTATATAACTAGTTTACAAGTAGCTGACTATGCATATCTTATTGCACTAGCCCATATGAAAAAAGTAACCCCAGAATATATCGTTGGCCGCTACTATCAAGCTCATGGCACTATGCTCGATGCTACAATTCCTATTAGCACAGTATTAGCTTGGTATCTCAACATGTATTCTGATACGTTACAAACATCTGCAGCAACCATAAAGTTAGAAAACAATGTCCATAATAGCACGCAATCAGGTCTAGCAACAAAAGCAATGCAAGCTTTAAGCAACTGGTGGTATGAACAACCATAACAAGACGTTATAAGCAATTTTCTAACGTTGCATAAAAGTATTAGCACATTCTGTTTTTTAAAAGAATGTACACATAACAAAAAAGCCCCGGTTTTATTCGGGGCTTTTCTTGTAACAAACACTATCTCTTATAATTAGCGCTGACTATTACCAGCATTATGTAACTCATACGGAACATGGCAAAGACCTAAGATAGCCAACGCATTTTGATCATGCCCTAGTAATGCACCTCTTATACGCGGTATTTTCACCTGTAAGTTTTCTTTAATCTGTGCATCCTCACACAGTATTGCAGTTCTTGTTTTAACTGCTTCATCTACAAGCGCCAAAAGAGACGCAAGAGACATTCTACTATCTTTTTTAACCACACCTAAGCACGTATGGGTAAACAAACTTTCATCTCCAAGCTTACTTTTAAACTTTTTAGCAAGTGCAGCATTTGGCAACATAGGAGGAACATACGCATCCAAAAGTTCTTGTGCCGACACAACCGGCAACGCATTCACGTTGTCTATGCCCGCAGCGCCAAGAGTTAAACCCCATACCAACAAAACGCCACTGCTTACGATATACTTCATAGTCATTCTTTCTTTAATACAATCTGTTTATAACTATTATTGTTGAGGCGCTTGAGCTTTTTGCGTTTGAGAACGATCAGAAGCTAGCAGCTAAAACTCTCAATATTTCCTGATGAGCCCGTATATCTTTAATAACTTGTGATACATGTTGATCATTGCCAAGCAACAACATATCGAACATTATTTTTTCCAGTTCTTCATTGTATCCTCGTGCAGTTGGGGTTATTATTCCCCAGGCCCATGCAGGTCGTTCGGCTACTGGTGTCTTTACAATATCCACAGCAATTTCTTGTACTTTTGTGTATACCTCTTCTAACGTAACCGTTCTCTCTCCAAAACCTATAAGAATATATGCTTGCGGAAACGGCCCTCCACGAGGGTCATTATAAGAATCTATTTTTTCTGTTATTGCGCCCCTTGAAGACATCTGTACCTTAACCTTACCCGTATTAGCATCAACAAGACTTGCATAACAAGGCGCCACACAGAGACTCATCAATAACAACAATTTTAGTTTCATAACTCTTTCTTTCGTTTTTCATAATCGCACTCTAACGGCACAGCAACATAGCACTAAAAAAATGAGCCTGCTACAAAAAACTAGAACGTAAAGCCGATACCAGCGCCAAGATCCACACCTGCAACCTTAGTAGCAAAACCTATATAGGTAGGCGTAGAGGCTTGAGCTTGGAAGGTCACTGCTGAATACGCAACAAACAAATCAATAACAAAATTATCTACAGGATGAAAAAATACGCCAAAGGTACCGTAGCCACCAAAAGAACTTTCTTTTTGTTCCGCAGGTACATACGTAGAGTTATTAGCAATCTTCATAAAATAATAACGGGGTGCTGCTGCCAGATAGATATCAATGTTATGGTGCACAGAACAGAACCACTTTGCACCAAGCGTAACAGGCACCACTTTAATCGTTGTACGTTGATTGCCATTTTCAGAATAACCATGAGCAAACAGATAGTTCACTTGCCCGAACAACGTCACCGGAGGAAACCTTTTTGGTACAGCTTCAGAGACATGATTAAACACCAGACCATATTGCTGCCACGCCTTACCATAGATTGTTTTTACAATATGACTGGTAGGCAAAAAAGCACTTACCGTACCTTCAACTGCAACATCCGCATATGCTGTTTGTATACACAAGACAAACGCCATTATAGCTATTTTGTTTTTGATCATACTTCTATACAAGTAACGCATATTGACTCCCAAGCAATAATACCGACCATAAAAGATGGTTATAATAAAGAAAACCCGTTTGCTACAAGAAAAAACCTCTCACCAACTCATATGGGTAACCAGCAAAAGTCCACCCTCTATCCTTTTTTACCAATAGATGCTATAATGGCTATTATCAAACATCTTCACATTTTACATTTTCATATTCATTACAACAGGAGGGATTGCCATGAAAATCCTAAACCACATCATCGCAGGTTTGTTACTTGCGCTTGCAATCACTACCGTATTTCAATCATATTACGTGGTTGAACCGGGGTGGTCTGCCTTACAAATTCGTATGGGTAACATTATAGCTGCACATAAAGAAGGCGGCGTTTATTTTAAAATACCATTTATAGATCGCATTGCATGGATGTCTAACCGTATACAAAAAGCATCAATTGAGACCTCTGCGCTCTCAAAAGATTTACAAGCCATAAGTATCGGTATTGATGTTAACTATCGTTATACGAACGAAATTGAACTGTATAAAGCAACTTTAGGACACCCTGAAGAAATCATTCTGTTCCCATTCTGCCACGAAACTATCAAGGCAGTGATTGCACAGTACACCGCTGAAGGGTTGATCACTAATCGACACCAAGCAAAAAACATGATTTACGAAGATCTTAAAGAACGCTTACACCCACACTTTATCGAGTTTATTGAAGTTAACTTCTCGCATGCTGATTTCTCTGCGAACTTTATTAAAGCTGTAGAAGACAAACAGATTGCACAACAAGAAGCTATGGCTGCAAAAAACACGACAGAACGTGTGCGTGAACGATCAGTACAAGTTAAGTTAGAAGCTGATGCAGATGCGTATGCACAACAGGTTAAAAAACAATCAGTAACTAAAGAACTTATTGAACTTAAAGCTATTGAAAAGTGGGATGGCCACTTGCCCAATGTTATGACTGGACATGTGCCGTTTATTAATTTAAACAAGTAACTTCTACTTTTATGTATACAAAAAGCCCCGATGTTAAAGTCGGGGTTTTTTGTATATATACTTCTTGCTTAAGAACCGGACTGAATGCCTATCAACACAATTGGGGTAGTTGCTGATCCAAACCCACTAACTGTATAGTCTACTTGTTCATCAGGTGACTGGTTGTGATCTTGATAGGTCATTTGTGTACCGGGGACTGTTGCTAGAAGTGTAGTTAAGCGCTGAATCTGATAAGAAGAAACAGAAGCGTTTATTGGCGACCACCAGGACAGTTGGTTAAAGAATTCTCCGTAATTAGCAAATCTATTAAGAAGCGTTGTGCTCGTGCTCAGTGGTCCCAGAGATGTGCCACTATACACAGCAGAAAATCCATTCACAACGGGAGTATTATAACCATTTATCCACGTCATATAGATACTGCCACCACTTATAGGCATATACGTCACACATCCCAAACCCCCTGCTGACGCTCCTGTTGTAAGATAATTAGGAATTGATTGTTTGGGAACAATAATCGTTCCATCTCGAGCAACTATGCAGTAATGATACTTCGCATCAATGCCCATCCACGTCAGAAAGTACGTACTATCTACAGGATTAAAAGCACCAGTAATAAACATACTCAATGAAGGATCAATGGTACTAGTTGCAAATGGTGTTGCCGTTACTACCGGGGTACCAGTTGCATCATATATTACAAAATAACAACCACCATTAATGGTTGTCCATGCCATAAGATACTGATTATTATTGTTATAAATATTGGGAACAGTGAGAGAGTAAACAGTATCTCCTAGATCCGGAGTGAAAGGAACAGTTACTAAACCTATCCCTGCATCAAAAGTTCCATTTGCATTATAGACTGCAAAAACAATGGTTTCTGATGAAGTTTGCCATGATATGAGATACTGATTTGCAGTACTATTATAACAAATAGAAGAAGTATACGTATCTGAAGCTATGGTACTCCCTGGAATAACAGTAGTACTGCTTACTGTCCCATCGGCATTAAGAATGACAAAACAGACTTGTCCATCTCCATTATTAGAAGTAATACCATATTGATTAGTCGTACTATTATAGCAACAGACAGGTGCGCTAAACGGATTAGCCGTTAAAGTAAGCGCCACTGTTGGTCCAGATACTAGAGCGCCCGTTTGATCCACAATAAAAAAGTACATGCTATAATCTCCCTCAGCTCCTAAAAACATGATCAGAAACTGATTATTTTGTGTGTTATAACAAGATGAGATAGCTGAAGAAGCAATGCTAATTGCACCACCATACTCAAGCAAAAGAGTGGGCAATGCATACGGCGTTCCATTAGGGTTAAAAAGCGTAGAATATAATCCCTCAGGCGTAACCCATGCAGCAAGAATCTTGTTTGTTTGCGTGTTATAGGCAGTAGTTATTGATGACCAAAAACCACCTGTTGAACCACTATCAACGGCTAAAGTAGGATTCAACACTGCTTGTGCGCTAGCACCAGCTAACAACCATAAACATAGTACATACACACGAACAACATTCATACTCTCTCCTTATTAACTAGAACGCATACCCAACACTTGCACCAAATGCAAAACCGCCTATCTGTGTGCCGCCATTACTGTAGACGTTAAGCATTGTTGGACGTATCGTTTTCTTTTCGTATGAATATTCTCCAAAAACACCCAACAGGAAATGTTCTTTGATGTGCATGTTAAAGCCCATATTCATAAAGAACCCAACACCACCGCCATTAATAGTCGGGTCGATATACGGTGAATTATTGTGTTGATGGAAATAAAAGAAGCGTGGACCAAACGCAACAAAGTAATAATAACAATCCCAAAATTCAAAGATTGCTTTTAAACCAATATCAATTGGCACTGCAGTGAATGTTGTTGTTTCACCTGTATTTAATGCACTGCCCCATGCTTTTCGCACACCAAGACTGCCGTACACCGCAAGATATTTATACACCGGAACGGATCCACTGCCTTGCAGTTCAAATCCACCTTTGTGATAAATTGCATGCATCGGTGATGTAGCAAAAAAGAAGTAACTTGGTTTTAGTTCCAACCACGGTGTTAGATCCGATGCATGTTGCGTTAATGAGCACAACAGTACAGAAGAAAGTAAGGTAATTTTTTTATACATACACCTATCCTTTATATTCATGGAACAGTAACTGTAGCTGATGTACTCATATTACCATTAGCATCACGTGCAATTAATGCATACAAGAACGATACTCCAAAGGGACGATTATGATCTTGGTATAAAGAAGCAGTAGCAGGCAATGTTGCAATCTCTTGTCCATCTCGATACAACAAATACGCTGCTGTTTGTGATGATGGGCTAAGTGTCCATAACAACTGATTATACAATTCATACGCCAACCCAAAATTATTTTTCTTTTGCTGCCCTTGTAAGTTTGATGGTGGCTCTATAAAACCAGCAAAATTCAATTCCACACGCGTAGGGCTTCCAAGTGGTAGATACGAAAGCGTATAATTGGGAGTTGCTCCCGTAAAAGTCACAGAATCAAACGTGCCAGTAATACTAGAAGAAGTAAGAAGCGTATACGTACCTGCTGGAGTATCTGAATCAATAGCAAGTTCTAAAACACCTGCCAACGATGCAGCTCCTGTAACGTCAACTAAGGATGCACCACTTACATCAATCGTGCTATGCACAAGAGCACCTAATGCGCCTGGAGATGCTGCAAAAAGAGTTAAGCTACCAAGCGTAAGTGTTTCTCCCGTATCTGGAGATATCGTTCCAGAATTTACAGTAACAGCCCCTGTTAAAGTTCCACTGCCACTTAACGTACCTCGTTGTGTACCAGAAGCAAGATCTCTACAAACACGAATTTCTGCTGTATTAATCTCTCCATTTACTTTAAAGTTTGCATTATTAATCAAAACAGTACCCGTATAATCAGTTGTTCCATTATAAATAACAGTTCCATTTCCTCTGACAAATACATTTGTTCCTACTCCACCAAAACTAGTATCATCAACAAAGGCAACACCACTTCCCAGCGTCAAAATATCATTGACACCATCTGCTCTGAAATTAAGCCTAGAATTTGATCGCAAGAAAATACTATATCCCAATTCTGATCCATCAAAGCCATCCTCTGCTCCAGAAGCACCTGTACCACCAATTCCTTTTTGTACGGTAGTGTTTACGGTATTAAAAACAGTTGGAATACCAGAGAACGCTTGTATGGTAAACTCTAGACCAGTATCTACAAAAATAGCACCGCCTAGACCACTACCACCACCACCGCCTCCTCCACCAGAACCTGCGCCAACTGAATTTGCACCCGCTCCACCAGAACCGCCACCAAGATTACCTGTATCAGAACCGCCATCAGCAACACCTCCATCAGTTGGTCCACCACCGCCTCCTCCACCGCCGCTTGCAGAATTGCCACCAGTTGCAAATGTTGTACCAGATGAGACAACACCACCGCATCCTCCACCGCCCCCAACACCGCCTGATCCACCTTGCACAGAATACCCTGAATCATAAAAACCTAGACCAGCGCCACCGCCTCCACCACCTGCGGAACCACCATTACCAGCCCTGCCATCAATATTAACCGTTGTACCATTAACAACGACCCCTCCACCACCGCCACCGCCTCCATCACCGCCCCAACCTCCAGAAGGCGTTCCTCCACCTGGAGGCGTAGAACCTTCCGGTTGCTGACCAGTATACCCATTACTTCCACCACCACCTCCACCAGATTGTGCAAGACCAGCACCACCACCTGCACCACCTGCTCTTATTCCTCCCGACAAACCTCCTCCACCAGAACCAGCTGTTAAGATAAGTCCATACCCATTTCCATCAGACCCAGGATTATCATCATCTCCACCATGACCTAAATTTGTAGGTGTGCCTGCAGTAGCTCGTGATCCTAAACCGCCACCACCTCCGCCGCCGCCTCCAGCTGGATCTCCAAATGGAATAGTAACATTACCACCATTACCACCAAAGCCACCGCCACCTGCACCGCCAGTGCTCCCTGTTGTAGTAACCGAACCACCATTACCACCAAAGCCTCCTCCTCCGCCGCCGCCCTCATTACCCGTAGAGGCACCACCCATATAACTTCCTCCATTACCCCCAACAGCAGAACAATTGTTGATTGAAACGTTGATTAACGTGATTGTAGGATCTGAACCATTTAAAAAAGATTGCGGTGCATAGATAGCACCCCCTGCACCCATTCCACCACCGCCGCCAGAAATACCATCTCCTCCTTCACCACCCTGTGCAGTAAAATTTTGAAAGATCATATTTTGAATGGTCACATTACCCATAGGAATAAAAAATCCAGGATACGTATTTTGTCCGTCAATCGTAACAGTCGGGATAGAACCAGCATTACCAATAGTGATAGTTACAGGATGTGTTGAATTATTAATGATCGGCAAAATACCATTAAGTTGAATCGTCATAGGAAAATCAAAAACAATCGCATAATCATCAGCTGCACTATTATTTAACTGATCATTCATGGTATTTAAGCAATACCGTAAATCACCCACGTCACCAACACCACCGGCATTATCATCTGAACTTAGTGAGACATGGAGCGTTGTTAAAGCATGCAAAGACGATGAGGCAAAAAGAAGCACTACATAGATATATTTAAACATAAGAAAACCTAAAACTATTTTTGAGCAGCACCTACTTACCTGGCAACAAGATAAGCTGTGCGCAATACATTATTCAAGTCTTAAAGCTGGGTAGCTCTGAAAATAGATATTTCTGAAGAATAAAATAGGGCCTCATAGCAAACGCAATAGTTGCATAGCGCACGTTATCAGATTGCATGACAACATGCGGCGTTGGATAGATAGAAAATTCCGCTAAAAGCGTTCCTGGGATAAGCAGCATAGAATGAGGAAACATTCTTGTAGGCACAGAAAAATCATCTACCGTAAATACAGATTTGTATGCAGAAAGCAACAGTGATTGATTATCAGTACTATCAAGCAACAAAGAAAACGCAGTGCCATCATAATGCGGTTTTATGGGAGTATATGTAGACAAATATTTTACCACTTTAAATAAAATGGGTACCTGCTCATACGCTGAAGAAAACATTGCTCCTCTGCCTAGCTCATCTGCCGCTTTTTGAAACACCTCTCCATAGGGTTGTTGTATTGCTCTACAACTTTCAAGAAAATTCACAAGCGCAGACAGCTGAATAAGCTCTGGATAACGAGCTTTTATAAAATCATGAAAATGAGTTGAATAATAAAAAGATATCTGACTTCTTGCCCGTATTTTTGATTCATCGTAAAAACCAAAAAAATCTGTTGCATAATAGTTTTTATCTTGTGAGCGAATAAAACGTTCTTTTGCATTATTTACTTTTTGTGCCCACTTTGGGTTTGCTTGCAGAAATGTAATTAATACATCAAAGTGCTTATACAAAGCATCAAACGCTTCAGCTTCTTGCAGTCTATCAGCTATTTCTACATAACCAATCTGCGCAAACTGTTCTGCAAAAGACAACCCCCTACACGGAGTAAAAGAACAGACAAAGGCGATGTAGAGCACTACAATTTTTTTAATCATCATGCAGTGCAGCGTAGAAAGTATTACCTGATCTTGTCAAAAAATTAAGATACTTTATTACTCACGGTCATCTGCAAAAAGATGGTGCAGGTACCGCTCAGGATCATCTAAAAATTGTTTAGTGATCTGATAATGGTCAGTATTTTTATACACAATTTTAGTTAAAGGCTGGTGTTCTTAAGAATGCTGATTTCATAGTAGGCCGTTTTTATTTGCAAACCTTTATTTTTATTTGCTTAGATAATTCTCAATAAAATTAACCGTATCTTCAGAACCACTTTCTTTCGCATCATCAAGCGCCGTATGTCCCATGTAATTCACAACAGTAACATCAACTCCTGCATTGAGCAGGGCTTTAACTATAGCAATATTACCTTGAAGGACAGCTGCATGAAGCGCTGTACTCCCCATACAATTTATAGCATTCACATCAGCACCTGCTCGTAATAAAGCTTCAACTATTGAAACATGACCCTTAGCAACAGCACGCATAAGCGCTGTTGTACTGTCAGTATCTATTTTATTGACATGTGCACCCGCAGCTAACAAAGCATGTACCGTTTCAGTACACCCTGCCTCTGCTGCAGCCATAAGAGCAGTTTCAAAAATAGGCCAATCTGCAGCATTCACGTCAGTACCTGAATGTAAAAGTTTTTTAAGAGCATGAGTATCACACGCTCTTGCAAGATCTAGGAAATGATTATAACGAACTTGTTCTGGTGTTTCTTGCATCTCTTCAATAACAATTCCACCTTCTAATGTAACATTAGCCTGAGCTACAAAATCGATAAAAAGTACAAACACAAACAAACTTTTTTTGAACATATTCATAATTAAATCTCTCTAGATAATAATGCTAAAAACACACCATAAGTGTATCCCAAGAGGCATCTATTAACAATGATAGATGTATAATAAAACACTGTATTTTTTAATCTTTTTTACGAACATATGTCTTTTCTATTATGCCTGCAAATAATAACCGTGACGATACTTCACACATGCCCTCAAACAAGTTTTTCGGCAGCGCTATGCCTCGCTGCAAAACAGTTGGGATTACGGTAATAATGCATTCATCAATAAGATCATATGCTTTAAATGAAGCTATAAGTTCAGCCCCACCAAGTAACCATACACGCTTGATTGTAGGATTTTGATTAATAAGAGAAAGGTACTCTTCTATACTGGCTACAAACGTTACATCTGTACGATTTGTCTGCATTGGTTCCCGAGTAAACGTATACATATGCTTACCATTATACGGTAAATCGGAGACAATTCCCTCTTCAATAAAAGAAAGACACTGCAAGAAGGTACGGCTGCCTTGTGCAATAACATCAATAGATGCAAGAAAATCTTCAAATCCCGAATGCCCACCTTCTGGTTCTTCTTGTGGAAGCCAATCAAGACCTCCTTGTTCATCTGCAATAAAACCATCTTGGCTTGCTGCTATATAAAGAATTGTATAAGCCATAAAATCCTTTGCTTAAAGTTTGAAAGCTGCTTTTATACTTTGAGCAATTTCAGTCGCAGTTTGTAGATGTGGAAACACTTGAAGATCATACACAATATCACCATACACATAATCATAATGGCTACGCGCATGCCCTACAGGAGAAGTACCACGCGCTTTTTCTCGCTCTTCTAATACTTCCAGAGGAATAGCAACTTTAACCCAATACGTTTTAGTATATTTCAATTTCTTTTGCAGATCTTCAATCCAAGCTTTTTTATACGCTATATAATCTACAATAATATTACACCCCTGCTGTGCATATGCTGCAATAGCAGTATTCATAGCATATGCAACACGATCTCCATCAGGACCAACATACAAAGTAATTATATTATGCCCTTGCGCATCTTTGGTTGATTCTACCCAACGAATAGCATTTTCTTTCTGCCAAAACCCAACCTTTTCTGTCGTAATATCTGGTAATGGTACATTTGGAAATGGTGCATCAAAAAGTGTATCTATCCCTAATTTGATCCAAAGTTGTGGCATCATCAGTTGCTGAAACTCTTTTTGTATAGATGTTTTACCTGCTGCAGATGGACCATTAAGTACAATCACTGTTCCAGTATTAAGCTGATTGAACCACCATCTATAACCAACAGCTATAACCACCATAAACAGTAGGGATGCTATAAAATACTTCATACACAATTCCTTTCAAATGACTTATCTTAAACATAAAAATTTAATAAAATTTACCAAAGTCTCTTTTTTGCAAATGCTCTACCGGCACCTGATTTTAAATATTTTTCAAATGCTGTCGCTTTTAACTTCTCTTCAAAAGCAAGAACCATAACGACTTTCCACGGACGAGCATCTTTAGTATAGATTGATCCACCAGAGTTATGAGTCTCAAGTCTTTCAGAAAGATTATCTGTATGACCGATATACGTGCGATCTGGAAAATTTATAGATTTAATGAGGTAAACGTAATACATGCTACCTGCTTTTTATCAAGATAGCTCCATCGGAGCGAAAATTCTTTAGCGACTTACCCGACTTCGCCAAGGCTTCGACGGGCAGCCTTCGCCGGTTCTATTAAAATTTTTGTTACTACCTTCAGTGCTGGGCGTCCCAGCCGTAGCTCCATCGGAGCGAAAATTCT
Source organism: uncultured Pseudomonadota bacterium (assembly GCA_964606885.1). Lineage (GTDB taxonomy): Bacteria > Babelota > Babeliae > Babelales > CAIQNR01 > CAZSHB01. The sequence goes on from CAZSHB010000005.1 coordinate 59,792, forward strand.
TTAGCGACTTACCCGACTTCGCCAAGGCTTC
>CAZSHB010000005.1:59922-60185 GCA_964606885.1 uncultured Pseudomonadota bacterium
TTTTTGTTACTACCTTCAGTGCTGGGCGTCCCAGCCGTAGCTCCATCGGAGCGAAGGCTGGCGTCCCCAGGGAGATTCGAACTCCCGTTTTCGCCGTGAAAGGGCGGTGTCCTGGGCCTCTAGACGATGGGGACCCTAATTTTTTTCTACGCTTCTTGTTAAAAGAAGTTTCGAAATTTTTTGATTTCAACGTTACTCTTAGAGAGTTTTTTAATTTTCAGCTTTCTACTTTTAAGCTACTGGGCATGCCCAGCTGAAGCTTT
>CAZSHB010000005.1:60195-79514 GCA_964606885.1 uncultured Pseudomonadota bacterium
CATGTTTTCGCCGTGAAAGGGCGATGTCCTAGGCCTCTAGACGATGGGGACCTATGGTGAGCCGCGTTGGATTCGAACCAACGACCCACAGCTTAAAAGGCTGTTGCTCTACCGACTGAGCTAGCGGCTCTTTAGAATTTTCAAGGAAGAATTAACGGTAGGTATAAGGTATAAATGACACGCTCATTTGTCAAGAAAAGTTCGCAAAATAGGTGAAAATCTTTTGTGCGACCGCACAATAGATCCACAGACCTAAGATATCCATGAGCGTAGCCAACACCGGACCCGCCGCATAAGCAGGATCCACGTTTATTCTTCGCAAGAAAACAGGGATTGTACTACCGATAACCATCGACACTACAACCACTGCAGCAACTGCTGTAGCAATGGTCACACTACCAAGCACACTACCACTGGTAATATAAGCGCGCACAAACGCAGTTACAGCCAATAAAAGGCCCAGTAATGCTGCAAGCGTAAATTCTCTTTTATAAAAACGGCTCATATTTGCTTGCGTAATTTCTCCGCACGCCATCCCTTGAATCACCACTGCTGATGTTTGGCTACCCGCATTACCACCAGTACTTGTCAACATAGTAATAAAACGGACCAATAAGCCGCCCGCCATCGTTGAAAGCAGCACTTCGTTTGAAGCAATAATCATACTCGAAAGTGATTGCGCTAACATAAGCGCCATTAAAATATAGCCACGCTGATATAACAAACGCATGAATGAAGCATCAAAGTAAGTCCCTTTAACAGGGGCCATTGCAGACATACGGTAAACGTCTTCTGCCGATTCTTCTTCAATAACATCAACCAACGTGGAGCTGGTAACAACACCCAAGAAGAAGTTATTTTTACCAACTACCGGAATAATAGACAGATTGTAATGGACCATCATTTGAGCCACCGCTTCTTGATCTTGTTCCGCATGAGCAATTAATTCATTAGGACGCATAAACGTACTGATGCGTGTTTGCGGCTTTTGTAAGACTAAATCTTCAAGAAAGATATACCCTACTAATCTTTTTTCTTGGTCAACCACAAACATCTTACGATGTAAATCGTGCGGGAGTTCAAGGCGTTGTAAGAGCTGAATACTTTTGTGCACCGTAAAATCATCAATAAGCGGTAACACGTCAGTATCCATAATGCCACCCGCAGAGTCAGGATTAAACTGCAAGAGAGCTAATACTTTTTCCCGGTCATTTTTGTGGAGCAAATTTAAATAAGTTTTTAAATCGCTGTCTGACAAGTTCTCAAACAAGTCAGTCAGTTCATCAGCAGAAAGACACGAAAGTGCGTCTATTTTTTGAGTATCGCCTAAGCAACCTAGGGCGAGCGCTTGCATGGGTTCAGAGAATTCTCTAAAAACCTGGCACGCACTAGAAGAAGGTAATGCTATAAATAATTTTTTCGTTTGTTCTTCTGGTAGTTCAGACAAAAACGAAGCAATATCAGCTGGATGAACTTTGAGAAATTCTTCCCATAATGAAAGGCCTAAGTCACTTTTACGCTCAATTACCTCGTGCAGGTTATTTTTTATCTCTTTAAACAGTTTTTCTGGAACCATGAACGCCCTTTTTGATTTGACTTTTAGCCGTTCCCCCTCATATTCTGGAGAATACGCAAAATTAGAACACAGTTCAACCTCAACCTGAAAAAACCTTTATGAATCCCTCAATAAACAAGCACAGCTTCACTGTTTGCCCAGAAGATACCAATAAACGTCTTGACCATTTTCTTGCCACGCATGTTCCTGATTATTCTCGGAGCGCGCTTGGCAGTTTTATTAAAGATGGCAAAGTTCGCATTAATAATAAAACGATCACCAAAGCAGGCTACGCAATTACCACTGGTGATACTATTGTGCTCACAATTCCACAAGTACATCAGTTTTCTTTATCCGCTACACGCGCACAGACGCTTGATATACCCATTATTGTCAAAACGGACGACTTTTTAATCGTCAATAAACCTGCCGGTCTTATCACCCACCCGACAAGTCCTACCAAACAAGAAGCATCCGTGAGTGGTTGGGCACAGGCACTGTTTCCAGAAATTGCCAAAGTGGGCGATCCAGAACGTCCTGGTATTGTGCATCGTCTTGATACACACACAACAGGGCTGTTACTTATTGCACGTACATCACACGCGTACGATGCGTTTACTGCCATGTTTAAAGATCGCACCATTACTAAAAAGTATCTTGCGTTAGTAGAAGGTCAGCCAGAACCATCAGGCAAGATCACCATCCCACTTTTACGTCACCCCACACTACGTAATACCATAACAACAAGTATGCATGGTAGACCGGCAACTACGTTGTTTACCGTACAAGAATATTTTAAAGATAGCGCACTGCTTGAAGTAGAGTTAATCACAGGCCGCACACACCAAATACGAGTGCATTGTAAGGCAATTAAACATCCGCTCATTGGCGACACAGTCTATAATAAGAAATCTCATCTTATTGCGCGCCAAGCATTACATGCCTACTCTATAGCATTTACGTACCAGGGTATTGATTATGCATATACTGCACCATTACCAGCCGATATGGCCGATCTGATTGTACAACTGCGTAATAAAACAGCGTAGTTGATTTTTAAAAAAAATTTGCATACATTCAGCGGTGGCTAAGAAGGAACTGTGGTAATGAAGCACCCGATTTTTTCAAAAGCCTCTTTTTTTTACTCCACATTCTACCACAAAAATCAATCCGATTTTTCTAAGGAGCGCGTATGAAATTGGCCACTCTCTTGTTTACCGCCTGTCTTACTTTAAGCACTTCCACACTTCTTATCTCTAAAACATCAGTGCCTGAAGATCTGCAGGCTCCCAAAAGTTTTATGGCCTATGTCATTGATGTATACGATGGCGACACCTGCACGGTAGAAATATGTGCATGGGGAGCAAAGAACCAAGCTCTTTTTGTACGAGAAACTGTTCGTTTTTATGGTATTGATGCTCCTGAACTACGCACCAAAGATCTTGACGAAAAGCAACGTGGTTATACCGCAAAGCAGTTTGTTGTTGATCGTATTGCAAACAAAGTAGTTCGTGTAGAAATGATAAGTAGAGAAAAGTTTGGTCGTTATATGGCAAACATCTTTTATACTGACGCTGATGGTAAAGAAGTGAATCTTAATGACGAACTGATCAGTGCCGGACATGCTGTGGCGTATTTTGGCGGACACCGATCAGTTGATAATAAAACAGATGATCTTGAAAATTAAACAACTAACGCTTAATTAATGATTAATTATCCCGAAATCTATTAGCAGAAGATGGTTTAATATTTTCTTTATTTGCCCTTGCCAATTCTCGAGCTAATCGTCGTTCTTCTCTTAATGCTCGTTCCTCTTGAAAAAGTCTTTCTATTGCTTGCATTGATTCTATTTCCAGAATCAATTCTTGCTCCATAACAGCTCTTACATCTCGACTTTCTTGATATAATGCCTCTTGCATTTCAATCATATTTCTACCTTCGTTATTACGTAATTCCATATCAATACGATAACTACAAGAAAGATGATACATTGCAGAATGACGATCATTAAGAACACACAACATCACTGCAGTATTGCCATCATTATCTTGGGCATTAACAGCAACATCATCACGCGCAAGAAACAAATCCATTATTTCAATAGTATGATAAGGAGCAAATGCTGTTAACATAAAAGCTGTTCTACCCTGATGATTCCGTACATTAGGATCTACTGACGGATCCGCTAACAAACAAGCAACTGCATCCACATCCCCATTAAGCACTGCTTGTATTAAAGGCGCGTCCTGATAAGCGACAACAACTTCTTCTTGATTTTGTACTGCAGCTGATTGCGCCGCTTGTAACCCCCAACTGCTAATCACGCTAACCAGTAGCAACCCACCTACCAATCTTTTCATCCCCATCTCCCCTTAATAATCGCTACTTACCCTGCCACCATTTTTTTAATCGACTCACCATACTTTCTAATTTTTTATACGGCGCAAGCACACGGTCAAGATCTTGATTATGTAAATTTTCTGCCAAAGAAAACGCACTAACCCCAGAATCATTCACTGCATAGATATCTGCACCTTGCTCAAGCAACTCTTGTATCTTGTCAAAATCCAAAACATCTGCACTAACAGCTTCTATCAATCGATTTCTTAAATAAGCTAATAGTAATTCTAGACTATCTTTATATTCTACATAACGTTGAGCATACTCTAAAACAGTCCCCGTGAAATCATCCCCTATCGTTGCTTGCAGGCTTAAATCTATTTCAGGAACTTGCAGTAGCCTCTGCACTATCTCTCTATTTTCCCTCATTACAGCCGCCATAAGCGACGTAATACCAAAATCCATTTGGATATTAACATCAGCATTATAATCAAGCAGTATGTTTACAAAATTTTGATTATCCATTGCTACCGCTCTCATCAATGGCGTACCGCCATCCCTATCTTGGATATTAACGTTAGTACCATGATCCAACAACATTTTTAGAGCTTCTTCATTATTTGTTGTAACAGCCTGATCTAATGCATTTAAGTGCATTGGAACACCTGCATCTAAAAGCATTTTTACAATATTGTTACGCTTTTTATCCATAGCAATGAACAACAAATTTCCTAATGATAAATCTGCACCAGCATCAATAAGCATCTTTACTATGTCAGTACGTCCCTTCCAGACTGCATAACTTAAAGGAGTTCCAGGCAAAATTATACTTGACCGTTCAGTACTTTGATAGAGTAACTCTTCTAAATACTCATCTTTATCTGCACCTGCTTGTAATAACAATCTGACAATCTCTTTATGGTCAAGATCAATAGCTAAGAATAAAACTGAACGATTTTGGTTAACAACACGGACACGAGAATTAATCTGTTCAAATTTTGCAGGTTCTACAGCGTCTACAAGTACTCTCCCATATATCGCAAGAAGTACTTTTACAAGAGCAATATTATTATTCTTAATAGCCTCTACAAATGAACGCTGTGCCTCTTCTTTTTCTAATGTGTCTACATTATTTTGAGATTCCTGCCTATCATAAGAAAGCATGATATTTTGAATAACTTTTAATAAAACATTGCCCTGTAAATAATCTGGTATTACTACTTTTTTTAGTATTGGCTCTTCTACCAAAAGCTGTAACCCTTTAGCTTCTTTTTTTACACCTATAGAACTTATGAGCAAAAATAATGGTTGATCAACTGGCAAACCAAGTTGTTCTTTAAGATATTTTGTATCTTTTATCACTCCTTCAACTGGCGTCATTACATACTTTATGCATGCATAAAGTAATTGCTCAAAAGAACCTATTGCTGGAATAATTTCATTATATATAAAATATATCTGTTGTTGTTCAGAACTAAGATTATAAGTATACGCAAGAATTTTTTCACCTAATACATATCTTGCTTCTTGGATATTACCATAATCTGTAAGTGGAAAAAAATAATCTATTAAAGCATATGCCTCTATAACATCTTTTATAGGCCAACCTATAAGACATGAATCCCAATCTTTAATAGATACATCTTCATTACCTGCAAGCACAGTAAACAGAGCATAAAAAATAGCTGGGGTTCCTGTTACTAAACTTAAAGATAACTCTTGGCATGCAGGCGCTAATAGATCTTCCGGCAATGTATTACCTGCAAGCGGCTGATGATCATAATGCAACATTGCTCTTATCATGGGGCTTTTTTCTAAAACAAATCGCTCGAAAACATATGTTTCAGAAAAAAATTCTTCTTGCCCATCATTATTCATTCTTTTAAAAGAAACTGTTACAGGATCTTCAAAAAAACATTGCTCAGTTGCATCTTGCGCTGCTTGCTTATTTTGCGCTGCTTGTAATCCCCAACTGCTAATCGCACTAACCAACAGTAACCCGCCTAATAACTTCTTCATCCCCATTTCCCCTTTTTATCTATTCTGTTACATACGGTTCAAGCACATAATCAAGCGCAGCATTATTTTTTTCTCCTGCTTCATCAAACGCACTGCGTCCAACTCTATTAGGTGCATAGATATCAGCACCTTTATCAAGCAAATTTTGGATATTATTTAAATCTAATACGTCCGCGCGAATAGCTTCTATTAATTGATCTCTTAAATATTCAGCATACGCATTATTTAACGTCTCTAAACTTCTTGTATCTCCACGCATTGTATATATGCTTTGTGCGTTATCTATAATAACACGCGGCACATACGGCATAACAACAGCAAGAAACTCTTGTTGTTGCTCGCCTTCAAGTTTTGTCAATATCTGATCAACAAGCGAGCCCAAAGCAATGTCCGCTATTTCGTCTGGTTGAGCATACGCTAAAAGTAATGCTAACACTTCTTTATTAGCTATACGTATATAGCTTGTTATATAACGATCCAAAAAAGAACTGCTATATTGTGTTAGATTTATACGCACCGGAGATGTTCTAAACAGTTCAAGGAACTTTTGTACCTTCTCTGGATTAGAACGATTTCCATAATAGTCTAACAATCCTGCCAGATAATCTCGTTGTCTTTGAGTATCTAAAGCTGCAGGTGGTAGTTGATTGATAACATGCTCATCCATGTGTAAATAGGCATAATGTGAAGCGGTCAGTCCTTGCGCATCCTTTCTATTAGGATAAGCACCCGCCTCAAGTAACACATCAACTACTTGTGCAGAGTTACTTTCTAATTGTGCTGCGAACATAAGAGCTGTTGTACCAAGTGTACTATTATTTTGACCAAACCCATGACCACACTGAATATTAAGATTAGCACCGCGTGCAGCCAACAAATTAATAATTTCCAACTTTAATGCTAAAGGAACTTTGTTAACATCTTTTTCTTGTACAATTTTATGCAAAACCGTTTCTGATTTGTTGGCCTGCATAAACAATTTATTAAGATCAAGAGCACGTGCTCTTGAATCTGGCGATTGCAACAAGAATTTTACCACTTGCCAGTTACCTAACTCTACTTCAGCTTCAAATAAAGCTTGCAACATTTCTTGGGTAACCTCTTTTTTAATAGTTGGTAACGATGGTGTAACCTGCAAGATATGCCCAAACACATTAAACCGATTATTAAAATAAAGAGATGTTTCAACAAACTCGTTCACTTTATGTTGTAAAAGATCATCTGTAAGATCAAGCGTTATTAATTCTTGGTTTTCAACCACAAATGCTCGAATAGGCGATTGCGTTACTATCAGATCTAAAGATGCAAACAGCACTGCATTATTTATACGCTGATTATGCTCGCACAAGCTTTTAACATGTTCAAATAATGCATGCATCAACAACGTTCTACTATCGGTTCCTACAACTGGCATAACTGTATTAATGAGAAAATTCAACTGTTCTTGTTTTGTTTGAAGATACACAAAACGTAATACCGCACGCGCAAGAGTGTTTATTGTTTTTGACGGAGCATTTGGTTTTATTGTTTCACGAGGGTCTAAAAAGTTAGCCAACTTGAGTAACATCAATATATCTTGTAAATCATCTTTCATTGAACTTGGCAACTGTCTTTCTGCATCTGGCAACTTTATATCAGCCATCTTTACTAAAACAGAAAATAAATACCCCGCTTTTTGAACATTTTCTGGAAAATATTCTTGTGGTATAAAAATTTCATTAACAGTTTGCCCCAAATCTTCTTGTACATGACGCAACGTCACAAAATTATTAAGTTGCGATTCTGTATAGACTCCAAGCTGAGCTTTTGCTGTTTTACCTACCCTAATCATAAACACTGTTATCTTTTTTTCAGGTTGCGCTGCTTGTAACCCCCAACTACTGATCACACCAACCAACAGTAACCCGCCTAATAACTTCTTCATCCCCATCTCCCCCATAACAAACTACTTACTTTACTTATTTACCTTGCCACCAGCTTTTTAAGCGATCAGTCCAAGATTTTTGCTGGCCACACGAGTCTTGCAACGTCTTTGTGTACTGCTCATCATTCATGGCAAATTGAGTTAACAGATCAACGGTATGCACAATTGCTTGTCGTTCTTGCATATCGTCAATATCGCTTTCTATAAGCGTGCGATTAATGCTATTCAATAACACTGCAAACATGTTTTTATTAACTGCTTGCATGTACTTGAGCATCATAAAACGCGGGCTACCAAGAGTTAATTGCAAACAAATATCTTTTAGACGTAATAATCTTAAAAACACTGCTTGAGCAAGCGCATCTACCGCTGTTTGATTATCAAACAAGATGGCAAAATTAAAAAGATGCACAAGCGTTTTATAATCTTGAATAGTAGGAACAGGATTCCCTTGAGCTATACGTACAAGTACTTCAAACTGCTGCTGAGTACACGGCACAGACAACTGCGATGCAGCACAGTTATTAGTCATAAGCACAGTCCGCAGTGTCTTAAAAAGAGTAAGATTATCAATAGGATAATCAACCACCGTACTATCTTTAAACGTAACAACCGTAGTCTCTGGTGTTTGCGCTGCTTGTAACCCCCAACTACCGATCATACCAACCAGTAATAACGCACCTAATACTCTCTTCATCCCCATCTCCCCTTATTTTCAATATTTCTAATTGAATTATAATAAATAGAGGTAAAAGGGGTCAACAAAAAGAATGGGGTTTAGTGAACTACTCTTAAAACACGCTTAATATAGGGGACACCTTGAGCTATAACCCTACCAACCAACCCCGTTGATTTTTCAGAAGCGCTGACTAACCCAACCGGTTGATCAACAACTACGGGTACTGATTTTTTATGATGAGTAGCTACTTGATCTGAAGCCAATTGTTCAGATCGGCGTTTGAGCTTATCAAGATGCTCTTCAAACGCTTGTACTACTGCCGAAGCATTACGTAAAGCTACACACTCTTCGTTACCATTAAAACCCGCATGGGTCAGATTAAGAGAACCAAAAACGACTATCTTTTGCTCATCAACATCAAGCACCAAGGTTTTGTGGTGCATAATTGTTTGATAGCTCGCCTTACCTGCTTTAGATAACGAAAACAGATCAGTCGTTTGATAACAGTAAACCGGTACCCCTGCCTTAACTAGTTGCATCACCTTACTATAATGGCCCGCCTCAAGGGCACCAGGATCAACAATCACTTCAACAACAACACCACGTTTATGTGCATCAATCAGTGCTCGGGCAATACTCGGTTCGGTTAATCTAAACAAAGCAGCTTTAATCTCTTTTTTAGCACACATAATAAGACCACGGATAACACGCAGTGCACGTGGTGCATCGTCTGGTAGAAAGTAAAGAAGATCAAAATTATTACCAGTAAGTTCCTGCAGACCAAACTCGGTATCAGATAACAGCAGCTCGTCTTGAGTCTGCAGTTTTGCTTGTGCCAAGCTTACTACCAACAACAGCCATCCATAACGTTCTACATGCTTCATACATACTCTCTGTTTAAAAAAGCGCAAGAAGGCTTTAGCGGGTAGGCTTTGAAAATTTAAAGCGCATTTCTACCGATGCTCCCAAATCACCACGCGCATCACGCACTGCTCGCAAACTAACATCATCCGAAAGAAGATAATCTACCTTGACTGCTGTATCTTCCGTCAAGCTAAAGTTTTTTTCTATAAGAGCGCGTAAGCGTTTGCTGACTTCTATTTCAATTGCACCCTTAAAACCACCACGTGCCGATTGATCCGTAAACTGAGGAACAAATGTCACTTTACGTAGCGGCTCCAACCATGAAGGTAAATGGGACGTTGCACTACCCTGCGGACCAAACAAGATACCTTCTATATTGCGCATCAATAATGCAGGCACCATGCTTTTAAGTGATTCTTCTTCGCTACCACCAAGCAACAACATAAGAATCTGTTGTTCAGAAAGGGGTGGTGATGAATCGAGCATAATGTGCGGATCTTGCGCAGTACCAGAGACTGACAATGTTATGAGATATTTTTTAATTCTATTTTGCGCAATCAGTTCCACAACCGGCTCATACATATGGTCTTTAGTAAATACCAACGAGCCACGCACCAGGTGAAGAGGATGTGCAGGCAAGTTGATCATACCGCCTGAAAAATGAATAGTACCGCGTATAACCGGATCTGCTAACGTCCCTACACAATCTATATCAACCGATGCTTTTGTTTCTAACGGTGATGCAAGCACGTCCACCGGTTGTTTAGAAAACAGATGCACATCAAAAGCCATATCAGTTGCATGCGCATGGAATGGAATAACCGATTTTTGAATAGAAGAAGAAAGAATATTTGCACGGAACTGTGACCTATCTAACGACAGAAAGCCTTGCAATAATGGGATATCCGAACCCTGTTTATGAAAAACAAAAGAACCAGACAACACTGCGTATAAATCTTTTTTCCAATTAACAAAACATTCTTGCATCTGCCATGGAATATGCGCCCACGTTACGCCACGCCAAGGATCAATATGCAGATTCCACTGCTTACTAACAATTTCACCTTTATGAAATTTCACCAACCAATTATCACCAGTCACAATCGATTTTTTGATATCAATCTGGAGATTGCCATGGAGTGCTGCAATAAAATTATACCACCCTGATACACGCACAACGCCTTTAGTAAATTGTAACGAACCTGCAAGTACTGGATAGTTCCATTGACCAGCATAATTCAATGTTCCAGAACCGGGTAATGTCATACCTGTAAGCGTCGTCATCACTTGAGAAACGGTATCATACGAAACAGAACCAGTAACTTTTTTTGTTATCGGATCATACGTTACGGATCCAACTTTTTTATGCGCTCTATCATGATACGTACCTGTTAGAAACAGAAGCGGATCCGTTTGTATCTGTACCTGGTACTCCGTATCAGCAAGTATACCGGTCATCGTAACACGATCTTGCGCTACTGTTGCGCGACCAGAACTTTGTATCACTGCATCAAGTTTTTGATGATTAAACTGCACCGCATATTCTACAAAACTGCCCGTTTGCTTATTCCAGACGGCTCGTATAACGACAGCCTGCGGTTTGCAATACCAATATTTAAACATACCGACAAACAGGTCTGTGCTATTTTTTACCGTACATGCAGCCTGCGTAAAATTATCAGTAATCGACCAATCACCCTCAACTTTTTGCTGATCATACATAACAGCAACAGTCCCCTGCAGCGCATTATCCCGATACTCAAAACCACCACTCACACGCGGTAATGGAACCCCTTGCACAACACCCTTTTCAAGAGAAAGCACACCCTTACATGCAGCTAACGATCCTTGCAACGACAGATGCAATGCACCTTCAAGCATGTTCTTTGTATCATCAGTTATGCATCTACTAAGCCCATACAGTGGTACCGTTCCTTGCGCTTCTATATGCCAAATCCCTTTTTGTTTAAAGACCGTTACGGGCGAGAAAAACAAAGATCGCTTTTTATTTGAGCAGGTTATATCACCACGGTCATGATGCCATGCACCACGCAGCACTACTTCTTGATCTTCTTTATTTAACAAGGGAAGAGACAACACGCCATCCAGTGAGCCTGACCATGTTTTTTTTGCATCAAGCAATGCAGAAACTTTTGCCTGCATATGTTCCAAAAGCACCATGTTATTGTATGCAATAGTACCCGTCTTTAAAGAACAGCGAACCGTTGTACCTTCGTGCGAACGCTTAACCTGACTATCAATCATTAAGTCCGTAGTAACACCCGTTGTATTATCAACCATCTGCGCTTGTGCATCTAATAATGACAAGCTTTGTAAACTAATAGGGAGGCCTACTTGTGCCCCCACTACCATTGCTTTGACATGATCAACAATAACCGGATATCCCTTTTGTACTTGTGAATATGACGTTACACCTTGTAGAAATGCATGCATATCAATAAAACCAGAATACAGATACGACAGCACAGAAAAGTGCAACTTCATAGAACGGGCTTTCCACCACCATGGAGAAGTTGCCGCGTCAAGCGCACGTACCGACACATCTTCCAACTCTACCGCGAGAGGAAAGAACGTATACGATTTTACTTGCGCTCTAAAATGAGCACCAAACTGCTCTTTAAAAGTCTTATGCAAGGTATTTTGCACCAGTACTGCACAGCGCTCGTCATTACCAAACCAGACTGTTGCAACAAACAGCCCGAGTATTAATCCACCGATGATTTTAGAAAGTAATGACAACCACTTCATGCAAGGGTGCCTTTATGTAAAAATTTACTGTTCAACCTCAGTAGCATCATACACTGTTGCCACAGAAAGTACTTCTTCGATTGATGTTAAACCTGCTTCTACTTTGCGTATCCCATCTTGCACCAGCAACGTCATGCCATCTTTTTCTGCCTGCTTTCTAATCTCAAGCGTCGCGCCCCGCTCCATAGTAAGACGAGCTATAGCATCGGTCATCGTCATAACTTCAAAGATTGCTAAACGGCCACGATACCCCAGATCGTTACACACCGAGCAGCCTTTTGGTTTATAAAAGGTTACTTTTTTGCGCGCATCTAATCCTATATTTTTTAACAGTTCCGCTGTTGGATGGTACGCCTCTTTACACTCCGAACAGAGCTTTCTGACAAGGCGTTGTGCTATACAGGCAACAATTGACGAGGCAATCAAGAACGGTTCAATACCCATATCGATCAATCGCGTAATGGTAGCCGGCGCACTGTTAGTATGAATCGTACTGAGCACCAAATGGCCGGTAAGTGCTGACTGAATAGCAATTTGTGCTGTTTCTTGGTCACGCGTTTCACCAATCATGATAATATCAGGATCTTGTCGCAAGATAGAACGGAGCGCAGTGGCAAATGTTAATCCTACCTTAGTATTCACTTGCACTTGCGATAATCCTTGCAGTTGATATTCAACTGGGTCTTCTACTGTAACAATATTAACGGTTGGCTCATTAAGACGAGTCAGTACCGAATAGAGTGTGGTTGTTTTACCAGACCCTGTTGGCCCTGAAACCAAAAAGATACCGTTAGGTTTTGCAATTGCCTGTAACACTTCGTGCTTATCTCGATCGCTCAATCCAATAGAATCGAGCGGCGCAAAGCCCCGTTCTTTATCAAGCAAACGCATCACAATACTTTCACCAAATGCGCTCGGCAACGTCGAAACACGAATATCGACCCGTTTATCGGCAACTCTAATTTCTATACGCCCATCTTGCGGAACCCGCTTTTCTGCAATATTAAGGTTCGACATAATTTTAATACGGGATGACAACGCACCCTGCACCCGCTTAGGGAGCGGCATAAACTGATGCATAATACCGTCAATACGCAAACGTACTCTGACTTCTTTTTCTTCCGGCTCTATATGAATATCGGAAGCATTCATCTTATCTGCCTGATACAAAATATAGTTTACCAGCTTAATAATAGGCGCATCGTTGGCACTACTTAAAATGTCCCGCTCATCAATATCTCCAAACGAGACATCCGCCATATCCGCATCTTCTTCAAGATCCTCTACTAACTGGTCGGTACCTTCAAGCGGATAATAATGGTTCAAGGCATCAATAATTGTTTTTGGGGTTGCCACCATAATGGTTGCCTGTTTACCAAAAATGTACTGAAGCTCATCAAGCGGCTGAAAGTTGGTTGGCCGAGCAGCAACCAGAACAATCTCCCCATCAATGCGCAATGGCATAATCAGGGTTTCTTTTAAAAATTTAAGAGGTACTTTAACCAACAAAAGGGCGTCTGCCATCTCTTGGGTAATTACAGCTAGATACTCTACACCCGACTGCTGAGCCAGTATTTTTGCCAATTCTTGAGCATCAATAAGCTGTTTATCTTGTAAAAAATTGACCAAGGGGGTGCCAAGCGCACGAGCTTCTTGCTGATATTTTTCCACCTGGGCCGCCGATAATAACCCTGATTCTTGCAATAACGTACTGATAGGCTTTTGTATCATAACCGAAACTCCGCATTATTTTTTCTTAAAAAGTAGTAGTACTAGCTATAACAAACTCTTTTAATAAGTTAATAGCAGTCTCCGGGTTGTAAAGAATAAGGCCCTATGATACGCTAAAAAACGTTCTTCTAGTAGGCGCAATTAGTCTTTTTTTTCCAAGGAGTTTCATGAAGCGTCAGATCATTACCAGCCTCCTGTGTATCAGTATGTTTGCTCCACAAGCATATTGTCTGGATAACGTCATCAAAAAAAGTTCTACCACGGTTTTCCCTCAATCAGCTACCACGAGCGCACCTCTGACGTTTGATAAACCGATCAGCTTTGATATGAAACCATTAAACGCTAAAGAACGGCATAAAGCTAAAAACGAACTTGCTCGCGTTATGCGCAACAAGATGATCAAAAATATGTCTGCCCAAGACCTTAAAGATGGCGCACGCCTCTGTTTAATGCTGAACAACTTTGACGATGCACTGCTCTTTTTAGATCAACTGATCCTAACTAGCAACAGCGTTACCGAACAAAAAGATGCAAAGCTGCAACGTGCCGATATCTTCTTTGAAAAAGGATTATTAAAACAAGCGGCCGATGCCTACAACGAATTCTTAAAATTATACCCTGGTGACATCAAAGTTTCCTACGCATGCTACAAAGGCATTTTGAGCAGCTACTACTGCACGCTTGGTGAAGAACGGGACCAAACATTTACGCACACCACCATCAACTTGTGTAATAACTTTATCGATCAAGACGCAATTCAAGACTATAAGCAAGAAATTAAAACTATCCGCACTCAGTGCTACCAACGCCTATTTGACCACGAACTTTCAGTCTTTGAATTTTACTTTAAACGTGGTCGTTACAAAGCGGCAGAAACGCGTCTTGCAAACATCAAGAAAACTTACGAATCTAAATTAGCAGCCACTGCACCTAAAGTACTCCACTGCCAATACCGTATTGCGCAAGCAAAGGGAGAAACCAAAGTTGCTCAAGAACTACTGGCTTCGCTCCATGAACAGTATCCAAACTTCGGTTCACAACTGAACAACCCGAACAAGAAGAAGGTTGACTACCTCACAAGGTTTTAACCACCATGACACGTCAATTAGGGGACCTTGGGGAACAGTTAGTGGCCGATTATCTAGAGCAGCAAGGTTTTACGATTGTTGTTCGTAACTTTTCTATCAAACAAGGCGAGCTTGATGTTGTGGCTCTTAAAGGCGAACTACTTGTGTGCGTTGAAGTTAAAACTCGTTCAACCGTCTACTTTGCAACCTCATCGGTTGTCACCCCCTCAAAGCAAAAAAAGATTGTTACCGCAGCTAAACATTTTAGAGCATACAACGGGTATGTTGATAAAGTGATTCGGTTTGATGTAGCCTTAGTTGAGTATCAGTCAGGGGCAATAACCTACATAGATAACGCTTTCTACGGGTTATAGCCTAGTCCATACACACACAAGGGGGATCTGTTATGTATGCGTGCTCTAATCTTGAATTACGACTTACCAGTGCCATTATCGCCAGCTTAGGTCTTATACTCGCCTACAAAGCGGCACCCATCTCTTACATGAGTCATCTGTGTGTCGTTCTTTTTCTCTGGATCTTTCTTGCCGAATGGCGACTCTTTTTTAAACCAACATCATGGCGCTATTGGCTCTACGGTGCTCTGTACTTACTACCACCTTGTATCAGCTTGATAGCACTCAACCAATGCGCAGAGACACGTTTTCTGTTACCACTTATCTGCATACTGACTTTTGGCGCTGATGGAGGCGCCTATTTTTTTGGCAAACTGTGGGGTAAGAAAAAATTATGCCCAACCATATCACCTAATAAAACATGGGTTGGCCTTGCAGGCGCATATATCACCACCGGCACGGCCATACTGGTTTATCAGATGCCAACCACAACACAGCACGCTATCTTGTTACTAGTCTTGAGTAGCATCAGCACGACACTGGCCGTTATGGGCGATCTGTTTGAATCGTGGTTAAAAAGAAAAGCCAACTTAAAAGATTCAGGAGAATTTCTTCCTGGACACGGTGGCGCGCTTGACCGCATCGATTCACTGATACCTGTTAGTATCTTTTTTTATTGTGCACAAAACTGGATTTTACCACTCGTACAAAACTAACCTATTACTGAGGTAAATGGTGTACAGCATCAACCTGCTTAACAACCTGTTGTGTCCCTGCAACCATATCTTTAATGGTGACTGTACCATCAATAACTTCTTGCTCACCAAGTACTAACACTGCGCGTGCGCCATACTTGTTTGCTTTTTGCATCATCGATTTCACTGAACCATCGCATAACACATCAACCGTAAATCCTTTGCGCAGTAAGTTATCCGCCATATGCAGCGCAATAACTTGTTGAAACGGCGTTAACGGCATAACCACATATAACGGTTTTTCTTGTACTGCGGGCAGTTTGTCTGCAGCTTCAAGCACCATCAGTAAACGATCGATACCAATAGCAGCACCAACGGAAGGTTGATCTTCTTTACCTCCAATGGCAGACACTAAATGATCATAACGGCCACCACCACAAAAAGCTGATTGTGCCCCTAGCAAGGGACTAACAAATTCAAACACCGTTTTATTGTAATAATCTAACCCACGCACCAAACGCTTATTATGCACGTAAGAAACTGACAGTTGTGCAAGCGCTTGTTGTACCTGCGTCCAATCTTGTAAACAACCATCACACAAACAATCGGTTAATGCCGGTGCCTTTTTATACAGTTCTTGGCATGAAGACTGCTTACAATCAAACACACGAAGCGGATTAGTATCTGCACGTTGCTGACACGTACTGCAAATTGCCACTGCATGTGCCGTTAAAAACTGTTGTAACTGTTGTTTAAATAATGCGCGGTCATCGGGACAACCAAGAAAATTAATATGTAATGCGTACTCATCTAACTTGAATTTTTCTGAAAACAATCTGTCTAGCATGACGATCAACTGCACATCTTGTACCACGCACGCAGACCCGATCACTTCTATGCTACATTGATAAAATTCTCTAAATCTTCCTTTTTGTGGGCGCTCATACCGAAACATAGAACCGTAGGTGAATACCTTCCACGGAACGGTCTGAATGCCGTTTTCTACAAACGCGCGTACGGTAGAAGCGGTCGCTTCTGGACGTAAACAGATAACATCTTCTTGTTCTGATGCAGATGATGAGCTAACTACAAACATCTCTTTTGCAACCACGTCAGTTTGCAAACCGAGCGATCTTTTAAAAAGAGATACGGGCTCTAAAATAGGTAAAACAATTTCCTGAAAATGGTAGGCCGCAAACTGTTTCTTAATAGTAGTCAGTACCGACCATAGGCTCTTAGTATCAAGAATATCTCTGGTTCCACGAATTTTAGAAATCATAAAAATCTTTCGTTTATAAAAACAGCATGAGTTTCTTACTGTACCACTAAAAGACCGTTCTTAAAAACTGTTTAACAACATCGTTGACACGCTTATTTTCTTTATAGTACGAAAAAAGACACACGCACATGCTTAAAAAAGGAAATTTCTATGAACAAAAAACTCTCCCTGCTGATGCTCATTTCTTGCTCACTGCAAGCACATGAACATGCAGACGGCGAAACAAGCCACACATTCTTTGCTCAACGTTCATGGTACGGCACCGATATGCCCGTCTACACTAGCTCAACACGCTACCTATCTAACCTCAAAGAAGATGGCCGCGGCGGCTTGATGCAAGCACTTGTCTACGGTGGCCAAAGCACCAACAGTGCAGCACTCGGTCGCTACTTCTGCCCTTTCAACCTCAACACCCTGAAAGTCCGCGCACAACCTGACATTGCTGGTGATTACCAAGTAGTTGGCGCAAACCTTAACATTCAGACAAACGTCATTAACGGATTTGAAAGTATCGTCACCTTTAACCCACAACAATCGGTCATCGGTTGTGCTTTCAACTTCAAACAAGAATTTGGTGACAAATGGTGGATTGAAGGAACCTTCCCTATTGAACGCGTGGTAACCAACGTGCATATGGAAGAAACGCCTATCAACAACGGTGGTGGCGTTGATACTACAACCGGTACTGGATTTGGCGGCATAAACAATGCGGTTGGCTCTTTTGCTGCAGCACTAAGTAACCCTAATTTGTTATACGGACGCGTTGACGGCTCACAACACACCGTTGGTTTAGCAAACGTAGAAGTACGTGGTGGGTATAAAACAATCAATCACAAAAATTTTTACTGGTCGACCTATGTTGGCATTTTGATGCCTGGTGGTAATAAGCCCCAAGCAAAATATCTCTTTGAACCAATCCGCGGCAACGGTGGACACGTTGCAATCACCACTGGCAGTGATTTTGGCTTCCCCTGGATTGAACGTGAACATTTCACGATCAGCATTGAAGGTGCTCTTAACGGTGGTTATGTGTTCCAAACAACCCAAACTCGTATGATCGATCTTAACAACAAACAATGGGGCCACTACCTAGCAGTCTGTACTCAAACAAACCCTACCGTACCCGATTACGGCGCAAACTTCTTAACACAAGATGTAAAAGTTTCTCCCCGTTCATACCGCAGTATTACGTTAAGTTTACTTGTTGATCATATCTGTGCATGGCAAGCAGAATTTGGGTACCAGTTCTTTGGTCGCCAACGCGAGCACATTGAATTAGCAAATACATGGCAAGAAGGTATCGGTATTTACGACTTTAGCGGAACAGCATATACCGCATCTGCACGCACCATTAACAACAACGCAAACAATGCTAACGACGGCACCTTTATCACCATAAAGTCCGCCGATCTTAATCTTGCAAGTGCAGCACAACCAAGCACCGTGTCATACGTGTTCTATGGATCACTTGCTAAAACATTCGACACTAAATACCCAATCGTATTTGCAGGCGGCGCTTCATACGAAGTTGGCTCAAGCAACGAAAACATGGACCGCTGGACTGCATGGCTTAAAGCTGACGTACTGTTTTAAGATACTGAACGTAAAAGGATACCCACATGAAAAAATTATTTCTTAGTAGTGCACTACTACTGTCAATACATCTTAACGCCGCATGGGACAACACTGACATGCGCGAGTTGATGCAAAAAATCAATACCACTCGCACAGAAGAAGCTTTTAACGCTGCTCTTGCTGATCTCTACAAACAGCACGGTAACCCTGAACTATCAAACAAAGGTCTTACGTTTTTAAACAACGCATTAAGCCAATGGAAAAGTCACGGTTTTAACACAGCATCTTTTTTGACCTATCTTACGTTTACAGAACAACACGCCATTCCCTGTCCAACATGCGCAGTATGTGTTGAATGTCCACCTGCTGTAGTATGTCCAGAATGCGCTGTGTGCCCAGAAGCTACACCAACAGTACAACCAGAATCTGTACAGCCTACTACCCCAGTAATTTCACCAACAGAACCTAC
>CAZSHB010000006.1:0-25872 GCA_964606885.1 uncultured Pseudomonadota bacterium
GATCACCAAGATCTAATGCGAGTATCTTCATAAAGACTTTTTGTCCTAACAATGTATAATGTTGTGTTGAAAAATCAGTATAAAACCTCTTTTAATAAGAAGGAAATAAAATGATACAGCATCACATTATGGCTGTGCGAGACATTGTTTGGTCCTTACCCTTTTTGGGCTACATCGTAGCTGTTGGGTGCGCCTTAACGCTCGCCTTGCGTTTTGTTCAGTTTCGTTGTTTCTTTCAAAGTTGGAAGTTGGCTTTAGGTGGTGACAAGTCTGCCGGATCCGGTTCTGGGGATATGTCTCCGTTTCAAGCATTCTTAAACGCTCTCAGTGTATCTATAGGTAATGGTGCACTTGCGGGTGTGGCAACTGCCGTGTATATGGGTGGGCCGGGCGCTGCATTTTGGATGTTTATTATCGGTTTACTTGGTATGGCTCTTAGATTTGCAGAAGTATTTTTGGGAGTTTCGTTTTCCCTTCTTGCTTTGAAATCAGCAAAGCACACGCTTGGCGGACCGTTCTTATATATTAATCAGTTACCATGTGGAAAATTTTTAGCATATACGTATGCGGTTGCATGTTTGCTGTACGGGCTTATGAGTGGTAACGCGATGCAGTGTAACTCTATTGCAACAGCATTAGCGCAAAGCGCTAATATTCCTGTAACCATTACTGCAGGCTTGCTAGGTCTTTTTGTTTTATATGTGCTTCTTGGTGGTGCAAAACGAATCGTTAAAATTTCTGAATTTATTGTGCCTTTTAAAGTTGGTTTATTTTTTAGCTCAATGTTGGTTGTGCTGGTTTATTATTGGACAGCATTGCCTGCCGCATTTGCTTTAATTATAAAGGGTGCGTTTGAACCGCAAGCGGTGATGGGTTCTGTTGTGGGGGTGTCGTTGCAACGAGTGTTTGCAGTGTCTGTGTCTCGAACCATTAACGCAAGCGAGTCTGGCTTGGGAACAGCAGCTGTTTTTTACGGAAACACGGGCAGTACACAACCGTTACATGACGGGATCACCAGTATGTTAAGTACCTTTATTAGTAACAACTTAGTGTCATGCATGGTTGCTCTTACTATGGTAGCAAGTGGTGTATGGAATGGTGGCCTTGATGGTGCAGCCATGGTTGTTGAAGCGTATAAGACAGTCTTTGGTGTCTGGGGTGGCGTGATTGTATCAGCCCTTTCTCTATCATTTGGTTTGGGTGTATTTGTTGCATACGGTTACATTACTCGTCAATGCTGGTTATATGTTACTGGTGGTCGCTTCGAACGGGCTTTTGTGGCTGTGTTTGTAGGCATTTCGGTGCTTGGATCTTTAATGAGTATTCAAGCAGTATGGGCATTGGTAGATGTTGGCGTTGCGGCATGTCTCTTTATTAACTTAACAGCGCTTTTATACTTGATACCGTATACACGAGCACACGCACTACGGAGTTAATTTTTTATGACAATCAAACAGGTTATCTATCCCGTTACTGCACATACTGATCATGTCGGCCAAGGTTCTACCTTTGTTGTGATTAAAGGTGAAAAACAGGATGGTCTTAAATATCTATCAGTAGCGCTTGAAAAGGGCGCTACTACGATAGTTCTTGAACGTGATCATGAACTATCTCTTGAGCAGATGGAGCTTATAAAAAAGTATCATGCGCATATTGAGTATGTTGAAAATGCTCGCATAGCGCTTGCAGAACTCAGCGCGCAGGCTGCAGGGCATCCCGCAGAGAAATTAAAAATTATAGGAATAACAGGTACTAAGGGTAAAACCACGATCTGTTCTATGATGGCCCATATGTTAACTATGATGGGTAAAAAGACTGCGGTATTAACGACTGCATTTACGGCTATTAATTTAGGAAGAGATACTTGTTGTGGTAGCAAATCAAAGCCGCAACAAGAAAAATCTTGTAACGATGGTGATGCGTCAGATTCGTGTCATACAGATGCTTGTCCGTTGCATCTACAAACGGGTCCTGATTATGGTGGGCAGGAAAAGTCGTACACGCAGATTATGCCGTCTTCCTTAACAACTCCACAACCAGATTTTCTGCATCACTTTTTGAAAAAATGTGTAGAAGGGGGTGTTGAGTATGTGGTGATGGAAGTTGCGGTGCAAGCGCATACATTCCATAGATTGGATGGTATTACTTTTCAGGCAGCGCTTTTTGCTAACTTAGATCAAGAGCATGCGGAACATTATCCAACGATGGAAGCTTACTTTCATGAGAAGAAACGACTGTTTGGGTTAGTCACTCCCGACGGTGTGCGCGTGGCTAATAATGATGATGCATACGCTCGTAGATTGGTGTCTGAATATCCGGATGTCGTTACCTATGCGCATCAAGGGCAACAAGCTGATTATCAGTTTTCTGTTTTAGAATCTGATTGGGATATGCAAACAGTTGCTATCACACATCACAACAACCGTGTTGAAACGACGTTTACGGGGTTTCCTGGTGAACATAATGCTTCTAATATGGTTGGTGCGTATGCAGTTTTAAAAGAAATGGGCTTTAAGGTTGATTTGATGGTCGAAGATGGCGTTGCGTTTCCAGCAATTGCAGGTCGTTTAGAACCATACCTGTTGCCTAATGGTGCATGCGCTATTATTGATTATGCTCATACAGCAGGTTCTTTTGAAAAAGTTTTATCATTTATTCGTCCGCGTACTAAAAACCTGATTGTGGTTTTTGGTGCTGGCGGTGGTAAAGATAGTAAAAAAAGACCGCTGATGGGGGCAGTTGCAACAGCGTATGCTGATCTTGTTGTGGTGACGGATGATAATCCTCGGTTTGAAGACCCGGCAACTATTGCAGCACAAATTGTTAGTGGTGTGCCTTCAGAACATGCTCATAAAGTTATGGTTGAGCATGATCGGGAAACTGCCATTAGAAAAGCGTACGCGCATTCTTCTATGGGGAGTGTAATTGTGCTTTTTGGCAAGGGGCCAGATGAGATTCAAATTGTTGAAAATCAACGAATTCCTTTTAGCGAGAAAGAGATTCTTTTTAGCTTGGTATAATGTGAGATTCTTTACAAAGTTGGACTACGAGGTACTATTGAAACCTATGCTAACTACTTTTGTTTACTTAACGGAGTTTTTTATATGATGCATCTTTATCCTGCATTATGTGCAGTGACTGCTTTGGGAGCACTTGTTGTTGCTACCCTTTTTTTCAAAATTAATAGTCAGAAAGTGACTGACAAAAAAGCACTAAAAATTTCCGATGCTATTCGGCTTGGTGCGATGACCTTCCTTAAAGAAGAATACAAAGTTATTGCTGCAGTTATTCTGCCTGTAACAGCTTTGATCTACTGGTTTGTAGATCCTGTTTCAGCAACGATCTTTATTTTGGGATCATGCGTATCATTATTGACCGGTCTTATTGGTATGCGCGCAGCAACATCTGCTAACGTGCGTACAACTATGGCTGCAAAAGATGGTGGCGAACATGCTGCCTTCTTAGTGTCATTCTTTGGCGGCGGCGTGATGGGTTTTGCTGTTGCAACGTTTGGTTTATGTGGTATTAGCTTGATTCTCTACTTCTTTTCAGAAGCGAGCAATTTAGTTATGTACCTCACTTGCTTTAACTTAGGTGCAAGTTTAGTAGCATTTTTTGCGCGTGTTGGCGGTGGTATTTTTACCAAGTCTGCTGACGTAGGTGCTGATTTAGTAGGAAAATTAGAAGCGGGGATCCCAGAAGATGATCCTCGTAACCCGGCTGTGATTGCTGATAACGTAGGTGACTGCGTGGGTGATACTGCAGGTATGGGTGCAGATATTTATGAATCGTACGTTGGTGCGATGGTTTCTTCGATGATTTTGGCAGTTATGCTCTATCCTGGCCAAGCAATTTACTTAATTCTTCCTGTTGTTTTAGCTGCTATTGGTTTGGTTAGCTCAGTGCTTGGATTAGTTTCAAATTTAGTATTCCGTTTTGCGCCTGCAGCTATGTTGCGTAACGCGACCTATGTTGCGATCACTGCTTATTTGGCTGGTGGTTACTGGTTCTTAGGTTATGGTGACCTTCCGTTCCATTTATTCTGGGCAATGATTATTGGTTGCATATCAGGTATGTTGATTGGTTTAGTAACAGAATATTATACAGGTTCAACACCTATTCATCGTCTTGCGCAAAGTTCAGAAACGGGCGCAGGGACCAATATTATTTACGGTCTTTCTATTGGTATGGAATCAGTAGCATTACCTGTTGTTCTTTTGGGATCAGCAGTATTAGGTTCTTTTGTGTATGGTGGCGGTAATTTGTATGGTGTTGCTATTGCAGCGCTGTCTATGCTTGCAACCGTTGGTATAACCATGACGGTGGATGCGTATGGACCAATTGCGGATAACGCAGGTGGTATTGCTGAAATGGCCGGATTTGGTAAACCAGTTCGCGCAATTACGGATAAGTTAGATGCATTAGGTAATACAACGGCCGCTATCGGTAAAGGTTTTGCTATTGGGTCTGCAATGATGACTGCACTAGTAATGTTTGCTGCGTATGCTGAAAAAGCTAACTTGGCAACGATTAACGTTCTTGACCCATGGGTATTAGTAGGTCTGTTCTTTGGTGGTATTATGCCGTTCATGGTTTCTGCTATGACTATGCGTGCGGTAGGTAACTCTGCATGGCAAATGGTACAAGAAGTTCGTCACCAATTTAAGACAATTAAAGGTCTTATGGAAGGTACTACAGAACCTGATTATGAACGTTGTGTTGCGATTAGTACTCGTGCTGCACTACGTGAAATGCTTATGCCGGGACTTTTAACTGCAGGTATGCCTGTAGTTATGTTCTATACTTTAGGTGTGCCTGCTCTTGGCGGTATGCTTGTAGGTGCCACGCTAAGTGGCGTATTGTTGGCTTTAATGATGGCAAACGCTGGTGGTGCATGGGATAATGCTAAAAAATATATCGAAGCTGGCGCGCATGGCGGTAAGGGCTCAGATGCTCACCGTGCTGCGGTTGTTGGCGATACTGTTGGCGACCCATGTAAAGATACTTCAGGTCCAGCACTTAACATTTTGATTAAGTTAATGTCTGTTGTAGCCTTACTCTTAATTTCTCGTTAATATTCTCCAGATTTTTCTTGAGTATGAAGCGGCGTCTATCAATCTAATTGGTAGGCGCCGTTACTGTTTTTAGCCAAACACTTAATTTTACTAGGCTGTTTCAAGTAGTCTTGATGCCATGGTTTTCATGGTATAAGGGGGATTGCACATGAAGTATATCAGTCTGGTAGTGAGCTTTTGGCTGTTGTTTTTTTTATCGATAGTAGACGCTACTACTCATGAGCGTTCGCTTATTTTGGATCTGCATGAATCTGTAGAAGAACCTACTGATTCTGTGGCGTCTTTAAAACGACTACAACAAGCTTTACATGTTCTTAATCTGATGGAAAAAGCAGGCACTTTGGTTATCCCATTGGATCTTGAATGCCAAGAGCGGGCACTTAGTTGGTGTGACACAACGTTTCATAGTACGCAGATGGTGATGTGTATCGATCATTTGTGTATTCAGAAAAAGCTTGAACCGTTGTTTTGTGTGTGGAGTTCGCTGATATTTTCAAAACACCTTAAAAAGTCAGTGTTACTTCATGAATTTACTAAAGCAGTTATTGTGTTGTTGTATGCATCATTAAAAGAACATTTTGCGGTAGTAGAACAGAAAGTGCTGATGCGTGCTTCTTTTGAAATGAAACATTTAGATACGCTCTCACTTGAAGAACTTTTAGTGATTTTAGACTTATTGGTAGATGAAATTCCTGATTTTTTAGAAAAGATTGAGTTAACTAATCAGACACTTACGTGGCACGAGTGGGCAAAAAAATATTGGTTAATAGCGCCTGTTAGTGCCGTGATTGCAGGCATTAAAATCTATCTTTCGTATTTGGTAACTTATGGCGAAACTAAAACGCAGGGTGGTCAAGTATGAAAAAAAAGATAGCTCTCTTATGTGCCAGTGCTGGTATGTTGGCACACGCGCAATCGCACAAATTATTTAAACAAGAGTATAAACCGCTTAAAGGTGAGCCGTTGGTCATGGATACACAAGCATTGACGCTTGTGGCTGATGACACGGCACATTTTTTAGAAAAAGTTCCCGCAAGTAAATACACGCAGGTAGATAATGGTGTTTTTGATCATCACGCTATTACGTTGGTAGATGTACAAGAAACTGCGGCCTTTATAGCGCGTGTGGGTAAGCAGCGGCCTGAGTTATTAAAAAGTCCGTGGTTTTACAATGAGTATTTTGATTTTTATCGATGGTACGCCGATCCGCAAGCATTGGTCAAAATGCCACCGATGCCACGTGGTTGGGGTGCGCCGCCTGAATATATTCGTACTACTAAATATAGATCATGCAAAGTGTATGGTTCACATACAAAGACAAAAAAATATACGTATCCCTTATATGCTGTACCGACTGATGAAAAAAATAAGACACCAAGTCAGGTACGTGCTGAACAAAATAGTTTGGCGCGTTTTAAGTATACGCGCTCACAAATTCTTGCAGGTGCTTTAGAAAAAACTGGTTTAACAACAGCGTTAGCTTGGGTTGACGAGCAAGAGTATAAAGAATTTGTTATGCAGGGTAGCGTTAAAGTTGCATTTGATGACGGTAAAGAACAGGTGCTGCGTGTTGCGGGCAACAATAGTAAAGATCGCATCGACAGTTATTGGTTTGCAAGCCCTGTAGTGTATAAAGATCCGCGCCGTTCTAAATTTCCTTTAAAGGTGGAACCACAGCCGGGCGTATCATTTGCGGGTAACACAAAAGATTTAGGGTTTGGAAAAGTAATTGCGTTGCGTGGTTGGAATACACAGACGGAACAGCTAGAAACAAGAATAGGCCTGCTGGTCGATACGGGGACAGCGTTTACAGATAATCTGTATCAGCTGGATATTTTTACGGGATACTTCGACTCTAAAGCGGAGTATCATAAAAACACTATTGGGTATCCGCACACGGCGCAGGCCTATATTCTTATCAGGAATAAGAAAAAGTTTCGGTTATAAATGTTAGATCTTGAATGTTGTTTTTACAAAGGTAACGAGTGCAGCTTTTTCTTGAGCACCTGTTTTTTGATCAACAACTTGTCCGTTTGCTCGGTAGACCAAGGTTGGCAAGTATTCAATAGGCTTAGCAATTAGTTGTAGTTCTTCAACGCGGTCCATAACTTTTTTGTTACCAACGTCGATACTGTAAAACGTTACTGCAGGAACTGCTTGAGCAACATCACCATAGAAACCATTCATATATTGGCATGCACCACACCATGGAGCATAGAACTTTATGACTGCAGGCATTGTGTCTTGAGCGAGTTGATTAACTTGTTCAATGGAGGTTATTTCTGTGTAAGCGGTTTGTTTTGGGGCAGAATCGTCGCTGCTTGATGTCACTTCTATGATTTCTTCTTGCGCGATTACTTCCATCGGCGTGTCTTGTTGTTGGCCAATGATCATCGGTATTACTTTAAAAATACCAACGATAATAAGAACAGCACCTACGCATACAGAGACAACCGTAACAAGTGATTTATTTTTCATACTTTTTCCTTTTTTAATAAAACTTTTGTAGAGGTTAGTATAGAAATGTTTGAAAATCTAGGGTCACTATTCGAAAATTATTCTAATTTACCAGATGCTATTAATGTATAGTGCATTACTTTTTTTGATATATAGATGGTTGACTTTCTTAGAGTAAGCTCAGTAACTGCGAAATTCTTATGTTTTCTGTTTGTCACGGAAACAGTCAAAATAAACCGAGAAATTGAAGAATATTTTTTTTAAAAAAAACTAATATTTTTATTTGATTACACGTATGGAAATCGGTACAGTAAGTCATCCTTAATAAGCATTGCACTTTTCATATTGTAAACTTTTTATTTTTTTTAATACAAAAGTGAAGCATGAAAACTATGATGTTTAAAACGATGGTAGCATAAGAATTAGGGAAGGTTTTTGCTATGGAAAAAGAAAAAAATTATGCACATGACAAGAAAGGAGTGCGTATGCAGGAACATAATTATACAACATCGATGCCGTTGGTAGATTCGTTTAGTCATGACCATCAACAAGAGATGGAAAAAGCATTCTTTGTAACAAAAAAGGATGGCACACTTATTTCTCTTAACAGAGAAAAAGTATATGCAACGATTAAACGTGCTTGTCAGGGTTTTGAGCATGTTGTGTCCATTGAACTTATCATGCAAGAATGTACAAAAAACATGTATGATAAAGCGACTACGCGTGTATTGGAAGATGCATTAGTGCTTGCAGCAATTTCTTTTATTGAACGGGATCCGGCGTACAGTGTTGTTGCCGCTCGTTTGTTACGTCAAAAATTATCAAAAGAAGTATTTGGCCAGTCTGTGACTTCAGATACATATGCACAAACATACAAAGTTTCTTTTGTAAAAAACATTAAAAAGGCGGTTGAGTATAGTTTACTTGATTCGCGTATGCTTGATTTTGATTTGGACTATTTAGCCGATCAAATGGATCTTGGGCGTGATGATGCTATTGAATATCTTGGGTTATATAACTTATATGAACGTTATTTCTTAAGTTATGAAGATGTGCATCTTGAAATGCCACAAATGTTCTGGATGCGTGTTGCTATGGGTCTTGCGTTGTTTGAAGAAAACAAGAATGAGCGCGCCGTAGAATTCTACACGATCATGTCAAAGTTGTTCTACGTGCCAGGTACGCCAACCTTGTTACACAGTGGTACAACACATCCACAACTTAGCTCATGCTTTTTGACGACCATTTCTGACGATTTACACCACATTTTTAAATGTATGGGTGATAACGCGCAGATGGCCCGTTGGTCAGGCGGTATTGCAAACGACTGGACGCCGTTGCGTGCAACTGGTGCCTTTATTAAAAGTATTAAGTCGGGCAGCCAAGGTGTCGTTCCTTTCTTAAAAATTGCTAACGATGTGAATGCTGCTATTAACCGTAGTGGTCGTCGTCGTGGTGCTACCGTTGCTTATTTAGAAACCTGGCATTTTGATATTGAAGATTTCCTTGATCTTCGTAGAAACACGGGTGATGAACGTCGCCGTACGCATGATATGAATACGGCTAACTGGATTCCGGATTTGTTTATGAAGCGTGTTATGGCTGATGGTCAGTGGACATTGTTCTCGCCGGATGATGTTGCGGATCTTCATGATCTGTATGGAGCAGCTTTTGAACAACGTTATCAAGAGTACGAAGAGCTTGCGCGCCAAGGTAAAATTAAACTTTCAAAAACAATCAGCGCTTTAGAATTATGGCGTAAGATGTTGACCCGTCTTTTTGAAACAGGTCATCCATGGATTACGTTTAAAGATCCGTGTAACGTTCGTTCACCACAAGACCATGTAGGCGTTGTGCACAGCTCAAACTTGTGTACAGAAATTACGCTTAATACTTCTGCCGATGAAACAGCGGTATGTAACCTTGGTTCAGTTAACTTGGCTCGTATGATTACTGATGGTCAGCTTGATGAACAGCTTTTATCAAAAACGATCAATACTGCAATGCGTATGCTTGATAACGTGGTTGATATTAACTACTACCCGGTTAAAGAAGGCCAAAATTCTAACCAACGTCATCGTCCAGTTGGTCTTGGCATTATGGGATTACAAGACGCATTGTTCCAGTTGAACATCAGTTTTGCATCACCAGAAGCGTTAGATTTTTCTGATATGGTAGGGGAAATGGTATCGTACCACGCGATTCTTGGTTCATCACAATTGGCCAAAGAACGTGGTACCTATGTCAGTTATAAAGGTTCAAAGTGGGATCGTAATATTTTCCCGTTAGATACTATCGATTTGTTAGAAAAAGAACGTGGCATGCCGATCGATGTATCGCGCAAAACACGCCTTGATTGGAATGCAGTACGTGAGCACGTTAAGCAGTATGGTATGAGAAATTCAAACACCATGGCTATCGCTCCTACAGCAACAATTTCTAATATCTCTGGTTGCTTCCCGTGTATTGAGCCGATCTTTAAGAACCTGTATGTAAAAGCAAACATGGGCGGCGAGTTTACCGTTATTAATAGATACTTGGTCGAAGATCTTAAAGCCCTTAATTTATGGGGCAAAGAGATGCTTGATTTGATTAAGTATTACGATGGTAGCGTTGCTCGTATTGATGTTATCCCTGAACATATTAGAAATAAATATAAAGAAGCATTTGAACTTGATCCAATATGGATGGTTGATATTGCTGCTGAGCGTGGTAAATGGATTGATCAAAGCCAATCGCATAACGTGTTCCTACAAGGTATGTCGGGTAAGACCCTTGATCTTGTATACAAACATGGTTGGAAGAAAGGCATGAAGACTTTCTATTATTTACGTACTCTTGGAGCGTCTCAGATTGAAAAAGCAACCCTTGATGCATCTAAGTTTGGGTTTACACAAAAGCGGGAATATAATGCTGTAGATACCAATCAGCAAAATGGTGCGGCTTCTCCTGAAATGCCTACAGCACCAGCGGCATGTAGTTTAATAGATCCTGGTTGTGAATCTTGTCAGTAATAGTTTAAAGAAAGATAATAATCATGAACAAAAAACAAAGTATTAATGGCGGTATTGTTTGCAATAGCAAAACTGATCCTAATAAAATTTTACCCATGCGTTATTTGTGGGCGCGTCAACATTACAAAGATGGCGTTGCTAATAATTGGACACCTGAAGAAGTGTCTATGCAAAAAGACGTAGAACAATGGAAAGATCCAAAGTTTTTGTCAGCAGATGAACGACGTTTAATTTTGTGGAATATGGGATTCTTCTCAACCGCAGAATCGCTTACAGCAAACAATTTGGTTTTGGCGGTATACCGTCATGTAACCAATCCAGAATGCCGTCAGTATTTGCTGCGCCAAGCGTTTGAAGAAGCGGTACACACAGATACGTTTATCTATTGTTGCGATTCGTTAGGGCTTAACCCTGATGAAATTTACAACATGTATAACACTATCCCATCAATTGAAGAAAAAGATACGTTTGTTGTTAATCTGACTAAAACTATTTTTAGTCCAACATTTGAAATTACCGATTTAGATTCTTTACGTACGTTTGTGCGTGATTTGATCGGTTATTACGTGATTATGGAAGGTATCTTCTTCTACGCTGGTTTTGCTATGATGCTTGGTTTAAAGCGCCAAAACAAAATGGTGGGTATTGGCGAACAGTTTGAATATATTATGCGCGACGAAAGTATTCATTTAGCTTTTGGGTGCGACCTAATCAATACTATCAAACAAGAAAATCCTGATATTTGGACGCAAGAGCTGCAAGATGAAATTGTAAGTTTGATTAAACAAGCAGTTACACTTGAAGCGCAATATGCACGTGACGCATGCCCACGTGGGTTGCTTGGTATTGGAACTGACCAATTTGTAAACTATGTAGAGTATATTGCGGATCGTCGTTTAGAACGTATTGGTTTGCCAAAAGTATACAATAAAGAAAATCCATTCCCATGGATGTCACAGTCAACCGATTTAACCAAAGAAAAGAACTTCTTTGAATCTCGTGTAACTGAATACAGAACGGGTGGTTCTCTGGAGTGGTAAACCCACAGTGTAACTAGTTTTACGGTATTAAGAGCAGATGAAAGTCTGCTCTTTTTTGTTGTCCAAAGAGAGCTCTGGGCGTACACTTAGTATCTGTTGTTGTAGCTGATGTGTTTTATTATAGAAAAGAAGTTACGTATGAAAAAATTATTGTTAGTGACCAGTTTTTTTATGAGCTGTGTTGCGTATCAACAGATTAACGTTCCTCGTGTTTCTCTGGCATTTTTGCCTACACCGTTGCATGTATTATCGCGTATGACTGCCGATTTGCAGGGGCCGACGGTATTGATAAAAAGAGATGACCAAACAGGTTTAGGTATGGGCGGTAATAAAACGCGCAAACTTGAATTTTTGATGGCAGACGCACTTGCTCAAGGCTGTGATACGGTGATTAGTATAGGCGCAATACAATCTAATCATATTCGGCAAGTTGCAGCGGCGTGTGCTCAATGTGGGCTAGCATGTGAGCTTTTGTTGCGTAGCAAAAAGCCAGATCAACTGCAAGGGAACAATCTTTTGAATCATATTTTTGGTGCAAAATTGTATTGGACTAAAGAAGAAGGGCAACCGCAATCATTAGAAGAGCTGGCAGATTGTTTGTGTGCACAAGGTAAGAAACCGTATATTATTCCGGTGGGTGGTTCAAATGATGTTGGAGCGCTTGGGTATGCACAAGCAATGCTTGAAATTACTGAACAGCTTAAAGCACAAGAACAAGCAGTAACGCATATAGTGGCAGCAACAGGTTCTGCAGGAACATTAGCGGGTCTTGTGGTAGGTGCTTATGTGACTGGGTTTGCTGGTAAAGTTATTGGCATTAGTATTGATGAACCTGCTGGGAATCAGGAGGCTTTTGTAGCTAAACATGTTGCAATAGCTAATAAGATTGTGGAGCGTTTAGGTCTTGATAAAGTATTTATACCAGAAGATTTTACGATTGTTTTTGATTATGTGGCTAGGTACGCAGTACTTGGAGATCTTGAGCACAATGCCATTACCTATCTTGCACAAACAGAGGGTATTTTGTTGGACCCTGTTTACACAGGCCGTGCATTTGGTGGATTGCTTGATCTTATAAAGCGGGGCGAATTTACTTCTCAAGATACAGTTTTATTTGTTCACACGGGTGGTACGCCTGGGTTATTTGCGTATGCAGAACGTCTTGGCGCAGCGGCTTAGTGTAATGGATACTGTTTGCGGTTTTTAATGTTTAGATAGAGAGAGTTGTTTATGAAAAGTGTGCAAAAAGTTTTGATCGTAAGTCTGGTAATAAACTCAGTTTTGTTTTGTTTAGATGAATCAGTTAAACCAATAAAAACATTAAAGACACAGATGCAGCTTGCTATAGATAATGCTGATGCGCCAAAAGTTAAAAAACTATTAGAGCGGCAAGGTTTTACTGATCTAACAACTCCTATTGCGCCAGATTCAAGATCTGCCTTAGAATTGTTGCTTGATAAGGCTGCAGGTTATCATAAGCCCGCACAGCAAAAACAATTGGCTGCTATTATGCGTATGTTTCTTGTATTAGGTGTTGATCAGAATGCGCGTATACAAGGTATGAATGCATATAATACTTCTGTGCACTACTTACTACGGCATAGTCTTGGGTACGATAATATTGTTTTAGAACAGTTAATTACATCTCCAGATTTTGATCCTTTTGTTACAAATGCTAACAGTCAAACTCCTTTAGAAATGTCGCGTGCACTATGTATTGATAATCCTACACAGAAGGCAAGACGGGAATATATAGAAGGTCTTTTGGTGATGGCAGAAGAGCATGCAAAGCAGCGTTTAAAGCATGGAAAAAAATAAGGTCTATATGAATAGAGTACAAGCATATATGTTGCTCGTAATGTTTGTTTTTAGTTCTAAAGAAGTTAGTGCAGCTTTTTTGTTGTGCTGTAAAAAAGCAAAATCGCAAGAATTAACTATGGACCAACGTCAAAAAGAATATCAGCAATTCTGTCAACAATGTAAAGGTAGTATCCCTCTGGTACCTATGCTTAGTCCAGAAGAAGAAGACAAAATAAAGCGTGCTCGGTTGCAGTCTGCAACAAAACAAGAAATGAATACAAAAACGGCCGATCTGTAAGAGTAATGTACTCAAACATAGAGTTTTGAGTTTGAAAGAGCGGGTGTAATCCTGCAGGTGGTACAAAAGTTGCAGTCTATCTAGATTCGCTTGCTCGTATTTTGTATTAACTTAATAAGTCTGGATATAGCGCTCTTGAGCAAGTTATGGCGTATATTCCTGGTTATGATCAAACTGCGTAGTTGCCTTAGGCGATCTTATTGCTATACTGCCGGCGTCTTTAATTTTTACCTAAAGGGGTTCGTATGAACAACGTTCACAACATAGTGATGATCAGCTTGTTATTGTCAGGTGCGCACGTGTATGCACAAGATCCTGTAGTTACAGAAAATCAAAATGATACGCATGTTGATGAAGCTGTTGCATCAACAGAAAACCAAATAAGAAATACTGATGGTTGCACACAAGAATTTTTGGATACTGAACTTACAGCGGCAGCATTTCGTACGGTACAAGAAGTAGAATTACTTTTAAGGCTCGGTGCTAATGTTGATGGTACTCTTCAAGAGGGCCACACATCTCCGCTTGAAGCCGCAGCATACGGAGTACATGGAAAACCTGATAGTCAAGAACAAGCAGCAGTTTTTGCGGCCTTACTAAAGGCTGGTGCTAACACTAAGCTCGAAAAAAATGGTCATGCTATTTCTCTTGCACACCATTTAGCAAGCAGCTGTCAGCCAGTTAAATTGGCTCTTTTTGCACAAGCGGGCGGCGATTTTGATGTGTTAGATGAAGGGTTAAGTGTATGGCAATCATTTGAAATTTTTGGAACTGATTGTGCGGGTGCTGATAGAGCGGCAATAGAAGCGTTGCTTGCAGCAAAAAAACCTACAGTGGTAGAAGAAAAAGCTACAGCAGAAGATGCAGTAAAGACTGAAGAGTCTGCAACTGAAAAAGCTGCATCAGAAGAACTAACAAAAGATGCAAAAAATTAACACGTAACGTGTTGCTGTAAAATTATAAAAAGGGGCCTGAAAAGGCCTCTTTTTTATGGCATAAACGGTACGGTGATTTTTTGGTAAAAAATTAGAAAGTGCTATTCTATAGCGGATATAAATAAACTTTTTAGGGGTTCTTATGAAAAAAATAATGTCAGTTGTGTTGCTTGTTCCACAAGTAGCATTTTGTGATAATAATTATCAAAATAATTTAGAATTATGGCGTGCTGTAGGTGTATGTACAGATCAAGGTTCTTTTTTTAGACCAAGTGGTGAAGAGCAGGTGCTACAAGCATTACGCAATTTGGGTAACCCTAATACTACCAACCAAACAGGTAATACTGTGTTGTATACAGCGCTTCTTAATGGATGCTCAGAAGCTACTATTTTAGGTCTTATACAAGCCGGTGTAGATCTTAAAGCAAAAAGCAGCCAAGGAAGAGCTCCTTTGCATGCAGTAGCAATAGCCCAAAAAAGTAATAATCCTCATGCAGTTATCAAGCTGTTGCTTGCGTACGGTGCAGCTGTTGATCCAAAAGATAACAACTATAAAACACCAGCAGATTTTGCAGTAGCTCGTTGTAATAAGGCAGCATTACAAGCGTTTATAAAGCAAGGAGCAGAGCGTACTATTAAGCCAGCTGATTTTGAAAATATTGCGCACTGTTCTTCTGATGAAGAAACAAAGCATTTGCGCGCTACCTATTATGGTCAGAAGTCTTAATATTTTTTAAAAATGATTTTCATAGGGAGTCTTTATGGCTCCCTTTTTCTTTTTCTTAATAGGTGTGACTGGCTCTACTGTTACAGGAGCCATAGAACTTAGTTTTTCTAAAATCTGCGTGTAATCAGTTTTAGATTTTCTTTGTGGTACATACACAATTTCTTTAATGCGCACGGTGTGCTGTAGTTGCTGGAGCGCTAAGATTGTGCGTGCAGAAAGCTTATGCAGTACCAGTTTATCTACAGTTACCGATCCTGTTTTTTTACATAACGTTGGTATTAATGAAAATTGTACAAACGACACAGGGGATCTTTTTTCTGTTAATCCACCCCGGTCTTCTAATGTTAAGAGCGAATCTTTTTTGGTAATTAACACCATTTTTCTTTTGTTATAGAGCGCATGCGTTACGTATGATTTTTCCTGTATAAAGCATCCAAGCGCAACAACTAACACGAGTCCGCAGAGTATTGCCGTATGCTGCAAGGGCCGACCCCATTTTTTATGGTGTAGTGTTATAAAAGCAATCGCAGCACAGGTAATACAAAGCCAAAGCATATGTTCTGCAAGTGCTGCTAAAAAGAAGGGGGATCCAAAACTCAGGAGTTTAATCCACACTGTGCAGAGTATATTAAGCAGTTTGCCTACTAATGGTGCAGAAAACCCAAGTAAGTGCGCAAAAAATAAACATGATGATATAAGTAAAAAAAGAGCCAGAAACGGCCCAAATATAAGATTGCCCACAACGCTTATCCATGACACAGGTAATCCCCATGCGCATAAAAAGGGAAGTGATATAACAGAGAGCATCATGTTTATGTGCAAGAAGTTAAGGAACCATTTGCTCCATCGGTCTAGTATGGTATTCATAGCTCTAGAGTGTACTAAAAAGAAACAAAGCTGCCCAGGAAAAAGGAAATAGTCTATGTTCCCATTTATAGCTCACAAAGCCATTATGCTTCGTAGGGGGTCGCTACAAGCAACAACTGCTGCAGGTTCTGGGCATGCAACATCGTGCCTTTCTGCTGCCGATATAGTTTCCGTGTTGATGTTCCATGCAATGCGGTATGATGTGCGCGATCCTAAAAATCTTGCTAACGATCAGCTTATATTTTCTAAAGGGCATGCTGCACCGTTACTCTATGCTGCCTGGTGGCAAGCGGGCGCAATAACAGAAAAAGAATTGTTAACACTCCGTCAGTTTGACAGTGTTTTGGAAGGGCACCCTACACCTCGCTTTGCCTATGCTCCAGTTGCTACGGGGTCTTTAGGTAATGGATTATCAATTGCAATAGGTGAAGCACTTGCCGCGCGTTTACAAAAACGGGATACCTGTTTGTATGTACTGATGGGCGATAGTGAGTGTGCAGAAGGTTCTGTGTGGGAAGCTGTACAGCTTGGCGCGTATTATAAAACGGACCGGGTGATTGCCGTTGTTGATATGAATCGGTTGGGTCAGCGTGGTCAAACTATGCAGGGGCATGATACTAAAAATCTAGAACAAAAGTTTAAAGCGTTTGGGTGGAATACGTATATTGTTGATGGGCACGATTTTGCACAGTTGGTGCAGGCTGTTGATGGTGCACGTGCGCACACTGGTTCGCCATCAGTTATTATTGCTCGTACGTATAAAGGGCGTGGGGTATCCTTTTTACACGATAAAGAAGGGTGGCATGGTAGAGCGTTAACGCATCAAGAGTTGGTTGTGGCTCTTAAAGAGTTACCAGAACCAACAGCGGCACAGCTTGCTGGATGGCACGCAACAAAACCAACAAGTACGGTGCATGTGCAGCAAGAGAAAAAGCATCAGATTGTGTTTGAAAAGTTTGCACTACCGCTAGCAACACGCAAAGCGTATGGCATGGCACTTGCACAGCTGGGCAGTGTCTATACAAGTATTGTTGCGCTTGATGCAGAAGTTAAAAATTCTACCTATGCGTATTTGTTTGAAGAAAAATTTCCGCAACGATTTATAGAATGTTTTGTTGCAGAACAGAATATGGTCAATATGGCAATTGGTATGTCGGTTCAGGGGTTAACGCCGTTTGTTTCTACGTTTGCTTGTTTTTTTACGCGCGCGTTTGATCAGTTGCGTATGGCAGCAATTGGTAGAAACCCTGTGCGCTTAGTTGGCTCCCATGCGGGTGTTTCTATTGGGCAAGATGGTCCATCGCAAATGGGCCTAGAAGATATGGCTATGATCAGCAGTTTGCCAGGTGCTGTTATTCTGTATCCTGCAGATGGCTTAAGTTGCGCGCACTTAGTACAAGTAATGGTGCATCATACAAAAAGTATTTCTTATCTTAGAACTACGCGAGAAGAGACGCCTTATATTAACACGCCTGATCATGAGTTTGTTATTGGGGGGAGCCGTGTGGTGCACGCTTCACCAGATAGTCAGGTTACTGTTGTTGCTGCGGGCATTACGGTGCATGAGGCATTGGTAGCGGCGCAGAGTTTACAGAAAGAGGGTATAGCGGTAACGGTTATTGATGCGTATAGTGTCCGTCCCTTAGATGTTGATACGATTATTGCGTCTCTTAAAAATACGCATAAAAATGTGGTTGTGGTGGAGGACCATTACCCTATAGGGGGTCTTGGGACTGCGGTTCAAGAAGCGTTGCAGGGCCGTTGTTATAATCTTATCCATTTATGTGTGCGGGATGTTCCTCGGTCGGGTACTCCCCAAGAGCTGCGTGCATGGGCAGGTATTGATAGCCATGCCATTAAGCTTGCGGTTAAGAATCTGATAAGAGAATAAGCTTGTAGAATTGGTTATGGATGTACTTATTGGAACTATTTGCTAAACTAGAAGCTCTTTTAGGATCCATTTTTAGGGAACATTTATGAACAAAAAATTTCTTATAGCGTTACTCTTTTCAGTTGTTGCCGTTGTGGATATTGCTGCACATTCACACAAATGTTGTGTTGGTGCGTATTGCAAAATGAAACAATGCGATGCATCATGCCCTGTAGATTGTGATGAAGATCACGAAGAAGACTGCGATGAGTGTGACGACGAAGATTGCCAAGATTAATAATCTAGCAAGCAATTTTAAAAAATAATAAAGGCATCTTAACGGGTGCCTTTATTATTTTTTAAAAACTTATGGCTATTGAAAATAGG
Source organism: uncultured Pseudomonadota bacterium (assembly GCA_964606885.1). Lineage (GTDB taxonomy): Bacteria > Babelota > Babeliae > Babelales > CAIQNR01 > CAZSHB01. The sequence goes on from CAZSHB010000006.1 coordinate 18,471, forward strand.
CTTCTAGAAATAAACCTATATAATCATGCACTCTCTTATTTTTTAAAAAGCAGGTGCCTGATGTTTGATACAATAGTTACCTCTATTCTTGTTGGGTTAGTAGTCTTGTTTAGTATGCGTTACCTTTTAATGCGCATAACAGCTTTTAAGTCGGTAGTTAAAACAAATGCACACATGTTGCCAGGCAAATTTGCGTTAGTAACGGTGATGTGTACGGACACACATGTAGGACAAGTGTTGGTTAATGGACAAGAATGGACTGCATTAGCAACACAAGGCCAGTTTGTTGCGGGTCAGCATGCACGTGTTGTGCGTGTGCAAGGTGTACGTTTAATTATCGAAGAACAACCTGTTTAGATTTGTTTTTTCTCTCCATTTTTTTCTTACAATATAAAATTCTATCGTTCTTATAATGCTCATGTAATGGTCGTACCAAACCGGTTTACATATGATCTTCTTTGAGGCAGACTACCCTGCGTATTATGTAAAAAATGAGGTGTTATATGAAAAAGTATATGCTCACTCTCTTAGCAATGATGCTTGTCTGTGGTGAAGCTTCTGCTCGGTTTATGTCGAGCGAAAAAGGTCTTGTTGTTGTTGGTCTTGGTCAACAAGGTGAAGGCGCAACAAAAGTTATTCAATATTTAGTAAAACCGGGCGATATCAGTGTACGTTCTCAAGGAGCGTGTGCTGCCGGCCATACGGTCAAAATAACAGTAGATGTTTGTGGTGGTTGTTCAGCTGTTAAAAAAACATCAGATCAAAAGCAGGCGCCGGTGATCATGGCTTCTAAACAACAAAAAGAAGTGACTATTACGTTACACATGGTTCCCGTGGGGATTGTGGTAACAGGCGTTAAATGTTATATGACGGGCGGTATGTTTATTGATCCAGAAAAACTGTTTCAAGAAATAGACATGCTGCAAAAGTACGGCATTTCGTTAGAAAATACATTACGTATATCTTCTAATGTACATATCATTTTTCCGTATCATAAAGAGCTCGATAGGCTCGCGCAAAAGCATGGCAAGACCCGTATAGGCAAAGATATGGTGCTTTCTGGTGCGCGTGCATGTGCTGCAGATAAACGTTGCGGCATTGGCATCCGTTTAGGTGATTTGGTATCGCCTGAGTTTCCTCAGTTGCTCAAAATGGCTGTTGAAAATGCAAACGCTATTATTACTAAAGTGTATAACGAACCGGCGCTTGATTATGCTAAAATTTTAAAAACTTATAGTACGTATATTAAGCGATTTGAATCTTTTATTCGCGATAAAGTAGAAGTAAAAATCAACAAGTTGTTACTTACTGGTAGCCGCGTTATTTTTGAAGGTTCCCATGGAACATTCTTAGATATTTCGCATGGTTGTTATCCGGCTGTTTCGGCAGAAAGTACAACTGCTTCTGGTATTTGTGCAGCTGCAGGCGTGGGGCCAACCCGTATTGCCCATACGCTTGGTGTAGCAAAAGTGTACGGCACTCATTTAGGAGATGGTCCGTTTCCTACAGAAATTAAGGATCCGCAGATTGTTTCTCATTTTCAACAACGATATGGATCATGTTGTCCAGGATCAAAGGTTAAGTACGGATGGCTTGATATTGTACAAATTCGTCAGGCAGCGTTGCTTAACGGTGTAAACTCTGTGGTGCTGACACGGATAGACGAACTTGACGGACTTAAAGAGATTAAGATCTGTACTCATTACGAACTTGATGGTAAACCGCTGTATGATGTGCCGCCGCAAATAAGTGATCTTAAACGAGTAATGCCTATGTACCATACAATTAAGGGCTGGAAAGGTTCGTTACAAGAATGCAGAAAGTTTACAGATCTGCCAGAAGAAGCTCGCATCTTTATAAAGACTATCGAGCATGTGACAGGGGTGATTGTGAGCCATATTTCAGTTGGTCCTGATAAGGATCAGACTATTGAATTGGTATCTCATCTCTTACCAAGACCAAGCTGCTGATTTAGATAAGCGGAAAAATTGGGCAACCTACGTGGAGTATTACTACCAGTAATGCCATGAGGACGCTAAGATTCTTCATGTAAGATCCTTTTTTAAAAACTTGAAAAACATTATAGATAACTAACGTGGTAGGATGATTACGAGCGCCAGACGGCGATCTTTGTAATCTGATAGGCACGTTTCTGGTACGTGCAAAAAGATGTGTATGTCTGGGACATGTGGACGGTTGAAAAGACAACGTGTGTCTCGGGGGGATTGTGATGTGGTTGAACAAACCTGAACGGGTGTAACATTGCGTCTCCTTTTTTAAAACGACTTGAAGCCAGTGTACATGCTATCGATTTAAAAAAACAAACTATTTCTAAAAAAACTATGTATGAGGCTTTGCTATAAGGATACAAGCCGTACGCTAGTTTGGGGACTATTGCTATTGGTTTTGTCTTTTTGAGCGAGTTATAGATTCTGCTATCTGCATAAATGCACGAGTAAACTGTTCAGGAGAGCAAGGCTTTCTGGTGAGCGCAGTAATCAGCTGTGCGCCACTGTTAATGAACATATTAAGGCCTGCTGCTTGTTGTGCAGGATCGTTTGCATCAGAACCCATACCAAGTGCTACAATACCACTTAACACTCCAGCAAATGTCGTCATAACTTCACCCACTTGTGGGCCTGATGAAGTGTGTTGGGCTTGTGGAGTTGCAGGAGTCTGTGCTTGTTGTTGTTGCTGCATAACATAACTGCCAGCAGGGGGTGTTTGCGTTGCAGGATTATATAGCATATAGACATATTGTACGTTGCCTTGAGTATGTGTTTGTAGCACCATAGGCGCAGGGGGCGGAGTTTGTGTTGCTGGATCATACGGCATATACACGTACTGTACTTGAGGTTGCTGCTGCTGTGGCGCAGGCTTTGCTTTAGTTTCTGAAGCTGTAATGTTTATGCTTGTCGTAAGCAATAAGAAAGAGAGAAGGGTGAAAAAGATTGAGGCCATAAGAAGCTCCTTTTTTATAAGCTTGTATCCTTATGGCCTTTGTACTATTGCTTCGGTCTATTGAGCAATTGAATCGTTATTTTTCTTTATGAATCAGGACTTGAACAATTCGTTTGTGCGTTGATTTTTGTACTTCAAGCGTATAGCCATGGTACAGCAACTGTTCACCTTTTTTTGGCAGGTGTTCAAAATGTTCAATCATAAATCCACCAAGCGTCACTGCTTCTTCTGTCTTGAATGGTATATTGAGGAACTTTTCCAGTTCATCAAGGTCAATACCTGCGTAGACTAACCAGCCACCTTGTTCAAGCGGCACGATTTGTTCTTGTGTGCTTTCGTGTTCATCATTAATGTCGCCCACAATTTCTTCAATAGCATCTTCAAGGGTAACTAAACCGATAATGCCGCCGTACTCGTTAAGTACCATGGCTATATGACGATGTTGTTGTTTGAATTGGCGTAACAGTTGGTTAGCCTTCATGCTTTCTGGCACAAAGAGAATAGGTCGAACCAATTCTTTAAGCAAGCGTTGTTCACCTTTGGACATGAGCAAGAAGATATCTTTTTGATGGACCATGCCAATGATGTTATCCATTTTACCTTCATACACAGGTAGTCGAGAAAAATGGTAACGGGCAAAGATTTCTAATGCTTCGTTCAGAGTTGAATCAACGTTCAGGGTAATCACATCAGTTTCTGGAACCATGATCTCTTTAACCGTGGTTTTGCCAAGATCAAAAATACTATGGAGCATCTGCGTTTTATCAGTGTCCATGCCGCCTTGTTGGTTGATGTAATCAATCAAGAACTGGATCTCTTTTTCAGAAACCATCGTCTCTGTACCGCTTGGAGCATCTTTGCTTTTAAACAAACGGATTACGCAGTTTGAAATAGCAGAGAGCACGCGGTTGATAGGAGACAACACGGTGAAGATAATGTTGGTAATGCCCAGTGTTGAGGTAAAGAGGCGTGACCCTTGTGTCTGAGCCATGTTCTTAGGAATAATTTCGCCAATAATCAAGATTGCCGTTGTAGCAATGGCAATCCCTAATGAAAACCCAAGGCCTTCAGAAAGTTGTAGATGGGCAAAAAGTTCTTCCATAACACGCGTGATAACTGCTGCAGCGGTAACGTTAGCTAAGTTGCTCGCAATCAAGATGGAAATAAGTACACGTTGAGGCTCTTGTTCTAATACCGTAAGCAAGTTTTTGTATCGTGTATTAGACTGTGAAATCTCTTTAAGATTAAACAGTCTGAGTGCGGTGATCGATGTTTCCAAAAATGAAAACAGCGCGCACAAAAATAAAGCTACGAGGAAGTATGCAATTTGGAACCAAAACGTGGAACTAAAATACGAACCCATAAGCCTTCTACCTCTTAATTATTAAGAATTATTATTGTTAGTGTCACCAGTATCATTACTGGTATCTATATCTTTATCAAAAAAAGTTTGCAGTTTCTTGCTGCGAGATGGATGGCGTAGCTTACGCAGAGCCTTCACTTCGATTTGTCGGATTCGTTCTCGAGTAACCGAAAAGTCTTTACCAACTTCTTCAAGAGTGTGCTCTGAAGCAACGTCGATACCAAAACGCATTTTAAGAACTTTTTCTTCACGAGGAGCAAGTGTTTTGAGCACTTCACGTACACGTTCTTTTAAGTCAGAACTTGCAACGCTTTCTGCTGGAGAAAAGTCTTTATCGTTTTCAATAAAATCTTTGATGAACGCATCTTCACTGTCCCCAACTGGTGTTTCAAGTGAAATTGGCTCTTTAGAGATTTTAATGATGTTCTTAATTTTCTTTTCATCAAGATTAAGCTCTTTTGAAAGTTCTGCGTAGCTCGGTTCGCGACCATGCTGTTGAATAAAGACACGCTTGATCTTGTTGATCTTGTTCAATGTTTCTACCATATGCACCGGCACACGAATAGTACGTGATTGGTCGGCAATAGCACGTGTAATTGCTTGGCGGATCCACCAGGTTGCGTAGGTTGAGAACTTAAAGCCTCGTTCAAATTCAAATTTTTCTACCGCTTTCATTAAGCCAATGTTTCCTTCTTGGATCAAGTCTAAGAAATGGAGTCCACGGTTAACGTACTTTTTAGCTAAGTTTACGACAAGTCGTAAGTTTGCTTTAGCAAGTTCATCTTTAGCGTATTTGTCTTCTTTTTGGCTGATCATTAACTGACGGTAGAGTGCGTTAATTTGTGCTAACGGTAACCCAGCTTCGCCTTCAGTTTTTTTGATAGCCTTTTGAGACATACGGATAGAAACTTCAAGTTCTTCTTTATCTTTTAAAATATCTTCGCTTGGATTTTTAATGTCGTTAATCCATTTGAGGCGTTCATGCGCATCACGAACAGCTTGTTGGCGTTCTTGAATTTTAAGAATGAACTTTTCGATACGTTTACCAAGCTTACGAATAAATTTGTTAGCAATACGCAACGATTTAATGGCGTTACTGATTGCCTGTTTATTCTCTTTAATCTTGGCTAACATTTCTTCTTTTTTGCCAGGCTGTGCAAGCTGTGATCGATACGTAGCGTAAATTTTTTCTTCGTTGTTAATAAGATCAGCAATAACCCCGATAGTCTTTAAGAATGCGGTACGTTCTTCTTCTATCTTAGGAAGGTTTTCTTCGTCGTACTCTGCAAACTGAATAATCTCTTTTAACCCTAGACCGTCTTTTGCAAGTTTTTCACCAAGTTGTACAAACTCTTTGTGTACAAACGGGAAGTGAGAAATAGCATCGATAGAGGTACGCTTGCTGTTAGCGATTTTGTCAGAGATAACTTTTTCTGTTGTTTTGTTAAGCAACGGAATTTTACCAATATCGCGTAGGTAACATTTAACACCGTCAGTTAAGAAACTGTTATCGGTAATACGTGCTGAAGTGTCTTCGTCTTCATCTTCTTCGCTTGCGTTTTCTTGGTCTTCTTCGTCGCTTTCACCGTCATCAAGGCCTGCAGCTCCTAATGAATCTAACGATGCAACGCGGCCTGAATTATCTTTATCGGTATGATGCATATCGTCATGACCCATAAGTTCTTCTTCCATCACCAGTTCGATATGCTCTTTTTCAAGCATTTTGAGAAGTGATGCGGCTTCTTTTTCGTTTAAGTTGTTATCTTCGTTAAACGCGATTAATTCTTCGTACGTTAAGCGTCCTGCTTCTTTTGCATGGTCAACAAGCGTTTCCATTAATTCTTGTTTAAAGTCTGTTGAGGTGCTTTTGTTAACCGGAGCTAACGGTCTTTTTGCAGATGGAGCCAGCACTCGTTTTTTGAGCAACGGCTTTTTAGCAACTTTAGATGCTTCTGTGGTAGGTGCTGCGTGCATTGTTGGTTTAACAACAGGAGCAACAACTTTTACAGGTGCCTTAGTAGGTTGTGCAACGATCTGTTTTTTTGTAGGCGCTACAAGAGCAGGTTTTTTAGGGGTAACTGCTTTGGTAACAGCCGGCTTTACGGGAGCAATAACTTTTTTGCTTGGAGTCGCTTTTTTGATAACTTTAGTCGGCTTTGGTGCTACAACTTTTTTAGGGCTCGCTTTTTTAGTGACAGTCTTTTTTACTGTTACGGGTTTGCGCGCGCCTGTTGCCGGTTTACGGGATACTGTTTTAATGCTTGGGCGTACTGTTTTTTTAGAACTTTTTTTAGCTTTGTTTTTAACCGCTGTTTTCTTGCTCGTTTTTTTAACTTGCTTTACTTTAGGGGCTTTTTTCTTATTTGCTTTTTTCATGTGCGACGTTTCTTCTTTTTTAGAGACGCTGCCAATAATGCGTCTTAAAATTTTTCCTATAACCATTTATATCAACCCCTTATGTAATAAACGTCTTTTAAGTTCTAGAAATTCTTTCACTACCATCTGCACTTCCGTTTGATTATTTTCTGCTTGAGCATGCGCTAGTCGAGATTTTGTTGTTGTCACCATTGTCTTCCAATATTTTTTTTCCAACTGTGTAATGAGTGCGTCAAGTTCGAGCGCCTCTTCTTGTTGGTCTTGTAACAGGAGCTGGTGTACTAACAATCGTTCTTTTTCTTCTAGCGTGTCAAAGAAACTTCCAAAGAGTTCTCGTTCTTCTTTGCCCGAAAAGCGTTTTAGCTTGTCGACAATCGTTTTGAGCGGCTCTGGCATATAATCAAGCAGTGTGCGTATTTCCGGTTTTTCTAATAACTGCGTATCGTTTAGTATACCATACATCAATTTTTTTTCTAAAGAAGAAATTGTCTCACATCCCTCTGTCAGAGGTTGAACGTCTCGCTTTGCTACAGGCTTAAGACCTGCTTGCAGCTCTCTTTGGAGCGATCCAATTGATATGCCAAAAATATTGGCAGCTTTTTGCAGCAGGATGTCCCGTTTAAGCGGGTCGTCTAATTTTCTGATAACATCCAGGCATTCTCGAGTAGCCTGAATTTTATGCTGTAGTGGCTCGTTAGCGTA
>CAZSHB010000006.1:25882-60761 GCA_964606885.1 uncultured Pseudomonadota bacterium
TAGTTTTCGCCTAGCGTAGTTAAGAAAAAAACAAAGATATCTTGAGCCTTTTGGATCACTGGATCGAGCGTATTATGTTCTTGTAGATATGAAGCAGGGTCAGACCCAGGGGGTAATATCACCACATTTACTTCTAAATTAACTTGCCAGCACATAGTTGCTAGGCGCAAGCTTGCCTGTCTGCCAGCCGCGTCAGCATCGTACACAACAAGCAAGGTGTGTGCGTGGTGCGAAAGGGCCTTAAGATGTTCTAGTGTGCATGCAGTGCCAAGCGTAGCTACAGTGTTGGTATAGCCGTTTTGTACCATGGCAAGACAGTCGGTATACCCTTCAACAAGCAGCACAGTCTCTTGTTTTTGTATCTCTTTTTTTGCTTTATCAAGACCAAAGAGTAACGATCCTTTTTGAAAATAATCGTTTTCTTTTGAGTTGTAATATTTTGAGCGTTCATCATCTTCTTTAAAAATTCTGCCACCAAAGCCACAGTAGCTGCCTAGATGGTTGGTAATGGGGAAGATAATGCGTTCTTCAAACGGAGAAAAATGTATTTTACCTTCTTGTACAATACCCGCATCAATTAAATCTTGGAGTAAGAACTGATGCGCGCCTACATATTTGGTCAGTGCACTAATACCTTTTTGTGTTCCAGGAAAGTATCCAACCATAAAGCTATCGATGCTTGTAGAAGTAAATCCGCGCTTGGTCAGGTAATTTTCTATAGAGGCATTTTTTTTCAGTTGTTCGTGGCACCATTCTGCTACCAGTTGGCAAAGTGAAAAGTATCTTTTCTTGGTGTCAGGGTTTTTATCAAAATCTTTGCTAAGTGTTTCTGGTACTTCTAAATTGAACTTATTTGCTAACAGTTTTGCAGCTTCTATTTGTGTGCAGTTTTCAGCTTTACTAATAAAGGCAATAGCATCGCCACCAGCGTGACAACCGAAACAGTAAAAAATGTCGCGGTGTGGGCTGACGGTAAATGACGCAGTTTTTTCGCTATGAAAAGGGCACGGGCCTTTCCAATAATGGCCTGCCTTTTTTAAAGCCACGTAATGGCCAACGACATCAAGAATCGATACTTTTGCTTTGATAAAACTGAATATGTTCATTTCTTGTTAGTGAGACCTGATCTAAGAGGGTAATACGTTCTTCTGATAAACAGAATTAATCCTATCACAAACAAACCTAAAGCGCATACTTGAGATAGTGACATAACGTTCTGAATCAGTGTTCTGTCAGCACGTAACATATCAACTAAAAATCTTTGTAAGCTTACCAATAGTAAATAACAAGAGAAAAGTTGTCCCGGTTTAGTAAACTTTTTTTGACCTACGTAATACAAAAATAAAAAAATGCTAAACAGCAAGAACGAACTGTACAGTTGCGTAGGATGGAGCGGTACATGCAGTGGTGCTAATGATGCAGGGCTGGTATAGGTTACAGCAAGACAAGAGTTGGTAGTAATACCGTAACAGCAGCCAGCAATAAAACAGCCAAGACGTGCAATTGCTTGTGTTAATGGTGCGTACACACCAACACGGTCAAGAAACGGATAGACTGGTATGCCACGTTTTTTTAAATAACGGGGTATAACAATAAGCAGCGCAATAAGTGTTCCTAGAATAGAAAAGCCACCATCCCAAATAAAAAAGATAGCAAGCAATGACGGTAACGTTTGCCAGTACTCAAGCACGTACAAAATTCTGCCGCCAATAACGCCGGTAATAATCCCTACGGTGACAATATCAAACAGCGTTGTAGTGGTCATGATCGGTTTAACTTTTGGATCTTTGTGCAAGAAGTATAAAAACGTCACAACACCTAAGAAAATCATTGCTCCGTATGCTTGAATTGATAACGGACCCCAAACATGTAACGAGGTAGCCATACACGTACTCCTTAAAGTAATTTTTATTGTAGGCTAGCGCGTAAAATCAACAGTGACAAGGCAGTAGGCGTCATTCCTGGTATAAGGCTTGCGTGTGCAATCGTTGCAGGTTTGTGCGATGTTAGTTTTTGTTTAATTTCGGTTGAAAGACCATCCATGATCATGTAGTTCAGTGATGGGTCTAACTTCATAGTTTGGTATTTTTTGATACGAGCAATTTCCCGTTCTTCCCGTTCAAGATACGGACCATATTTGATGGTCGCTTGAATTGTTTGGCATGCACGGTACGGTAATCGTTTGCCTGTTAAGGTAAAGATAGTTTCTGTTGTTACGGTATTGTCGCCAAACAGATTGAGTAATGCTGTTGGTTTATGTTCAGCTTTGAGTTGAGCAATTGTTTCTTCAATTAACTGTTTTTCTTGTTTAAAAAGCTCGTAAAGCTTTGTATCTATCATGCCTAAGTTATAAGCAGGCTCCATAAGTCTTAAAAACACGTTGTCTTGACGGAGCGTGAGGCGACGCTCAGCACGAGACGTAAACATACGGTACGGTTCATCAACAGACATGGTTGTCAGATCGTCAATCATGACGCCGATATACCCTTGCGTTCTATCCATAATAAAAGGATCTTTGCCGTGTGCTTTTTGATGTGCGTTAATACCAGCAATAATGCCTTGACCTGCAGCTTCTTCGTACCCAGTAGTGCCATTAATTTGACCTGCTAAAAAAAGACCTGGCACGGTTTTAACTTCAAGTGTTGGTTTAAGTTGGTGTGGCAAAACAAAGTCATACTCTATGGCATACCCAGCACGTACAATAATCGCGTTTTCAAAGCCTTTTATGCTATTAATATATGCTTGTTGTACTTCTAAAGGTAGTGATGTTGAAAGGCCATTTGGGTACATCCAATCAGTTGAGGCACTTTCTGGTTCAACAAAAATTTGGTGTGAACTTTTTTGTGCAAAGCGAGTAATTTTGTCTTCTATTGAAGGGCAATAGCGAGGGCCTGTACCAATCAGTTCTTTTCTTAAAATCTTTGAAAGGTGGGCATTTTTTTTGATGATATCGTGTGTTTGTTCGTTAGTGTGGGTGATGTAGCAGTCTTTTTTAGGTGTTACTTTGTGTGGAGTAAACTCAAACAGATATTCAAGTTCGTCAGATTCCTGTTTTTCCATAACGGTAAAATCTAAGCTGTCTGCTTTAAGGCGTGGGGGTGTACCCGTTTTTAGTCTGCCCAGTTCTAGGCCAAACGAGCGTAGTGAGTCTGAAAGTGTCTTAACTGCTTTTTCTGTTTCTCTACCAGATGCATACTGCGTCATACCCACATGTACTAAGCCGTTTAAAAAGGTCCCGCTGGTAACAATAACGGTAGGTGCGTTAAGCACGGTACCATCAGCTAAACGTGCACCAATAACTTCTTGTTTTTCGTTTACCAAAATATCGTCAACCATATTTTCTATGATGGTCAGGTTTTCCATAGCGCCAAGGCGATTTTGGGCTTCTTGGGCGTAAGCGTTCTTGTCTATTTGTAAACGGAGTCCGTGAACAGCCGGTCCTTTGGTGGTGTTAAGCATGCGTACTTGTAGATAGGTTTTGGTACACAGTTGGGGCATAAGGCCGCCAAGCGCGCTGATTTCAAACACGATATGGCCTTTGCCAATACCGCCAATAGCAGGGTTGCAAGGCATGTACCCGATACGTTGTGCATCAAGCGTAATGAGTGCCGTTTTAGAACCCATTTTTGCTGGTGCATGAGCAGCTTCGACGCCCGCATGACCACCGCCAATTACAATGACATCAAAATCTTTTATGGTAAGCATGTTTGTTTTTGGAACCTGTTTTAAAAAGAAAAACCCCTAGAACACCGACTAAATATTCTAAGGGTTAGTATAGATGCTTGCGATTATTTGCACAATCGCAGCTTGATTTTTATGAGCGCTTAGAGCTCTTACTTTTTAAGAAAAGCGTTAACTTTTGCTAAGCTGTCACCAAATTCTGCTTTAAGGGCAGCAGCTAATTTTGGATATTTTGCAGGGATAGTTTTTGCTGCTTGAAAGCGTGTTGATAGGTTTTGTAATTTTTCTACAAGTGTTGCAAATTGAAAGAGCTTTGCTTTTTCTAGAGCTGCTTTTAAAGAAGAAGCGCCAGCTGCAACATGTTCTTTAAAAAGTTGTACGGCATGAGCTTCTTGATCCAGTATAGCAACAACGGCTGTTTCTTCTGGAGAAACATGTTTAGCTTGAGTAAGTACTGTCACAGCCATAGCTGAGATTATAAGAGCTAATTTAAAATTTTTCATCAGTGACCCTTTATAAGTAATAGTCATGTTATATGAGCACGTATATGCTTTATTGAGCATGAATATCAGTTTACCTTTTGCATGCAGGTCTATCAAAACCCCCCTATCCAATCTATTGATTTAATCGGTTTATCCGCGTATTCTAGAGCTTTATAAATAAGCTTGTTTAAGCCTGTAGAAAGGGGTATATGTTTTTCCATTTGTCATTTCTTTTGAAGCAATGGGTGCCAGCCTTCAATGTGGTCCATTACGTGAGTTTTAGGTCTTTAGCCGCTTTACTTACCGCTTTAGGCTTATCGTTTATCATAGGGCCTGTTTTTATGCGGTTCTCAAAGCGTTGGTTGCGCTCAAAAGCTCGTGAATATACCCCACATGCACATCAAGAGAGTAAGAATGATATGCCTACAATGGGCGGGTTATTTGTGCTTTTAGTGGTCATACTCAGCACTGTTTTATGGACTAATATAGCCAATCCGTTGGTGTGGGTGTTTTTGACCTGCATTATAGGTTTTGGTGCTATTGGTGGATGGGACGATTGGCGTAAATTACGTACAGGTAAAGGTATTTCTGCACGCTTAAAAAGTAGTTTGCAGGTTATTATAGCGGCAGCAGTTGGCATCTTATGGGTTGCGTTGTGTAATCCATCGACAGATTTGGTATTTCCGTTTATTAAAACATTGCATCCGGCGCTTGGATTCTTGTTTATCCCGTGGATTATTTTTGTGCTGGTAGGTACCAGTAACGCGGTGAATTTAACAGACGGTCTTGATGGGCTTGCAATCGGTTCTTTGCTTACTAATTTTGGTACGTTTGCTGTTATCTGTTATGCAGCTGGGCATCAAAAAATAGCGAGTTATTTACAGATTCCTTTTGCAGGTACTGCTGAGCTTACAGTTGCAGCAGGTGCGCTTGTTGGAGCCTCGCTTGGGTTTTTATGGTACAACACGTATCCAGCGCAAATCTTTATGGGTGATGTAGGTTCATTGTCTCTTGGTGCAGGGCTTGCGTTTATGGCGCTTGCGGCAAAGCAAGAATTAATATTACCGCTTGCTGGTGGGTTATTTGTGCTTGAAGCAGTATCGGTGATTTTACAAACAGGTTCGTATAGATTTTTTAAACGCCGCATCTTTAGAATGGCGCCTATACATCATCATTTTGAGTTATTAGGTTGGCCAGAATCTAAGATTACTGTTCGCTTTTCTATTATCACGATTGTCTTGTGTTTGCTTGCACTTATGACGCTAAAATTACGCTGACTGTTTGTGCGGTTTAAAGAGCAGTGTGCCAACCAGTAAAATAAGACCAAAGCCAAAGAGTGGTGTTAAGCTGGTTGCAATAAAGCCTCTAAAGCAAATCCAGAGTGCAATAGTACAGCTTGCTAACCCAGCAACACTTAAACTTGATGGTTTAATACGCATGAGTGATACCACGCTTACCGTGTAGGTAATTAAACAGCCCAGTGTGCTGATATATTGTAGTGGTATTTGTGAGCCCTTTGTTGAGAGCAAATAGATGCATACAGCAGCAGCTTCAGCAAGCACGCAAAGTGCAGGGATTTGAAAGCGATTAAGCTTTGTTAATGAGCTAGAGAATGGCAAATGGTTTTGATCTGCAAGTGAGTATAAATTCCACATGTTACTATACAGTACGCCATACGCACCACCCATAGCGGATGTTGCTACTGCAAGAGAAAATAAGTTTGGTAAAAATGAGTGTGCCCAGGGTGCTGTTTTTCCCACTAGTAGCGGGAATGCTTGTAAATACGCCGGTCCATTTCCAAGTTGTATATTTGAAAGTGCTGCTCCTACTGCGCCATAGAAAAAGAGTTGGTACAGTGTTGTGAGTGTTAATAACATAGCAAAAGAAAACAAAATAACGCGGGATGCATTTTTGCGAGGATTTTCGATAATACGGCTTAATGAGCACGTTGCTTCAAACCCTAAAAAGCAGAACAGTACAAGTGGTAATGATACAGGTAGTAGGGGTAAAAAATCTTGTACTGGTGGTATAGCAAAAGGTTCAAAGTAGCTGCATGCAAGGGCAATAGCGCCAAGCAGGGGGAACAGTTTTGCTGTTAAAAAAAATGTTTGAATAATACTGCCAATACGGGTGCCTAATAAGTTCAATACAGAAAATACACTTAATACAGTAAACGCAATAACAATAGTAGGTAATTGCGCTAAAGCAGGAACCATTTTTTGCATAAAAGAGCTAAACACAAACAATCCTAATGATGCGGTTGAGAGTTTACTCATAAAGTAACCCCATGTGCTGATATACCCACAATAGGGGCTGATCGATGCACCAAACGCATAAAAGTCAGTACCAGTATGGAGCTGGGTAAGGCGCGCAAAACTCATGATAAGTGGGAGCATAAGTGCACCACCAATCAGATATAAAAAGACTGACCACGGGCCAGCTTTTTGAGTCAGAACAACGGTATTAATAAAAACACCCGTTCCCAACATAATATTGAGCGTTATAAAAATTGCTGCGCGTACTGACAGTGTATGGCGTGCCGACATAAGAAATACTCCTAAAAAAACATTCTTCTCAACGTACCATGTTTTAGAAAGAGCACAACAAGTGCATAATTTGTATTGCAGCTGAAAGTGATCTCTAGAAGCACTTGCCCCGTCTTCGCCTATGGCTACGAACGGGCAGGCCGGCAGCCGCTAAAAAGACTATTTTCTCTAAGCAAAAGCGAAGCCTGGGTTTGCGCACCTTTGTTTTTATTGAGCAATGCCTCTATAGAGTGCTATTGATCCAGCAACCGCAGCATTGAGCGATTCTGCGCCTGTAGATAATGGGATAGTCATGGTTGTGTCAGATGCCGTAATCCATGAACCAGGAAGGCCATGCGCTTCGTTACCCACAACAAACAGCGTATCTGTATGTGATACTGATGGATTTTGTTCACCATCAAGTACTAAAGCACAGAGTTTAAGGTTATTTTTATTATCGAGTAGTTGTTGCCATGTCCATTGGAAGATTCTGATATGAGCTAAGGTGCCAGCAGTTGCTTGTACCACTTTAGGGCTATACGGATCGCAGCCTTCAATAACGACAACCGATTTGTAACCAAAAGCGACTGCAGAACGGATTAATGTACCTGCATTGCCTGGGTCTTGAATTTGAGCTAAGACGATGCCAGCGGTTAGTTTTTCTACTGCTGGAGTTGGCTTGATAGCAAAGACTGCTACTACGCCACAAGGTGCGTTGGTGGTAGAAAGTTTTTCTAATACATGAGCTGGAACTACGGTTAAAACTGCTTTTTTAAACAGTTCTTGAACTTCGTGAATTTTTGATTCTAGGCAATAGATTTCTGTTGGGATCCAGCCACCTTGAGCAAAAGCGCTTAATGCCCTAAAGCCTTCTACGATAAATTCTTGGTGTTGAGCGCGGCCTTTTGGGCTATGCAGTGTTACGACTTTTTTGATAGCGACGTTGGTAAGCGATGTTATGCTTTTGATCATTATTTTTTAAACCCCTAGAAAAAGAAAATGGCCTATATCTTTTCAGTATAGGCCATTTTTCTGATTTGTGCAGCTAATGCACGATCTTAGCAGTAATTATTACTGATTAGATCTTTTTTGCTTCTTAGCTTTTTTTGCTTTTTCTACAACATTAATATGCTGTTTTGCGATAGTACCGTTTGGTAGTTTTTGTGTAAGAACATATTTACCTGTTTCTTTAAAGCGAATTACACAGTGTCCCTTAGTACCAGCACAACCTTTACAGAAGATTGAAACTTTGTCAGTTTCATCTCCGTTAGGAGTAGCAGCAGTTACTCTGCCACCATTTTGGCATTTAACGTCATAAATATCTTCAATAGACATTGTTTTAGGTGTATTAGGCATGTCATTAATGTTTTCTACCTTGATTCTGTCTTGACCTGTCATAACGGCAATAATAGCACCGCTAACTGTTTGCGTGTTTTGAACACCTAACACCGCAACTACGAACAACAACTGTTTCTTCATATAAACCTCCTTTATTGGTTTTGAAGATGATTAAAAAAATCTTTTACTAACTCGTAAATTTCCATTTCTCTCCTGGCTGCTCTATCTCAAAGGTGTGAGCGTAAATCCAGTATTTATAAAGTTGATACTTTTCGTCTTCGCTTTGCATATTAAATAAAACTTCAAATTCTAAATTATTATTTGTTTTTGGAATCATAATAGTAAGGTACACACCGTCTTTTTCTTTGACGTCTTTGCCTTCAAGGGCCGATTTTTCTTCTTGAGCATTGGTGATTGATTGTATAACAATAACCTTGTCAGGGTCGTCTTTGCTGGCCGTTTGTTTTTTGATTTTAATAATGGCACCGGGTTTAACTTGTACGGGAAGATCTTGTAGACGATCTATCATGTAAGAAGTTCCGTTATTAGTTGCCTGGATTTGCTCGCCCTTAATTTCTTCAAGGGTAAGAAATGCGTCTTGACCTAAAATGCCTTCACCAAAAAGACCTGTGGTCAGTGTGAGTGGTATAAGTACTAAGCGCAATAGCTTCACTAGATAACTCCTTTTGTAATCTAATATTGAGCATAGTACTTGTTGATCAATAGATTCAAGAGTTTATATGAGTCCAGCTAAAATTTGTTCACGATAAGCTCGCATAAGAACCATCATAAAGTGCAGGTTGTGCAGACTAGCTAGATGATACGCGGTAAGCTCGTGCGCTTTAAACAGATGTCTAAGATAGGCAGCGCTATAATGTTTACAGGTATAACAAAGACAGGTTGGGTCTACAGGGTTAAAATCGGACTGGTATTTGCTGTTTAATATTTTAACGAGCCCTTGCGTAGTAAAGAGTAACCCATGGCGTGCGCAACGGGTAGGATGCGATGAGTCCATGGTATCAATACCCAGCTTAATGACCGGTTCAATTGATGTTAAATCCCCAATACCAAGCAGATGGTTAGGCCGTTCATAAGGCACATAGGGCATCATTTTTTCTAACATGGTAAACATTTCTTGGTGTGTTTTACCAAGCGACCCACCAATGGCAAAACCATCAAAAGCTTGCGCTCCTAAAATCTCACAACTTTTTTTACGTAACTCAGGATCAATACCGCCATGTACAACAGCATACATGGCCTGTTGTTGTCTGTTTGCTAGATGGTGATCAAGCGAGCGTTTTTCCCAACGGTGTGTTCGATCAAACGATGCTTGTAATTTTTCTGGTGTAATGTGGTACGGCGGCAGTTCATCAAACGGGATAATAATATCAGCACCAAGATCTTTTTGTGCATCAATAGAGCTTTCTGGCGTTAAGAGTATCGCTGCTCCATCTCGGTACGATCTAAATAAGACACCATCTTCTGAAATTTTTAAGACACCATTTTCTGTTTGTTTTTTACCTTTGCTTTTTAGTTCGTTATGCACGGTACCGTACATTAAACTAAATACCTGAAAGCCGCCCGAATCGGTAATCAGTGGTTTGGTGCGGCCCATAAACTTATGGAGTCCGCCTGCTTGTTTTACAAGGGGTGTGCCCGGTTGCAGCATTAAATGGTAGGTGTTACAAAACATGAGCTGAATATCAAGCGTGTCGCTATATGCACTATCTATTGCTTTAAGGGATCCATTGGTACCAACAGGAACAAAGTTTGGGGTGTCGATAACGCCGTGTGGTGTGGTTATGCGGCCAACACGAGCGCGAGATTTTTTTGATTGATAGATAAGTTCAAATTTAAAAAATGACATAGATGGATCTTTCTAGTTGTTAACTAATTTTTTTAAAAAATCTTGAATAATTAATGCTGATAAGTGGTGTGCACACAAAAATGCAGATAGTTTTAATAGTAAAGCTGAATGCCATAATAGGTATAATAGAATGGACTAATCCGTACATACCAAAGAATCCAAAAAGCACAGTGTCAGCAAGCTGACTCAGTAAGAGTGCGCCCATATTAATTGCATATAAATAACGCTTGTTAGTTAATACAGAAAATTTGTTATACAGCCAGATATGCAGATACGCACTGATAATGGCAACAATAAAGGACGTTATAACAAGACGTGGTATGGGTGTTAATAGTGCTGCATAATAGGCGCTGGTAGTGTCAAAGCTGTTGGGTATATAAGCAAGTAGAAAAAGACTCATAATCATAAAAAAGAAAGAACATGCAGATGCTGTCCAAATAGCCCGTTCGGTATCTTTATTGCCAAAATAGTGGCGCAGTAACCCAATGCCTAGATTTGCTCCTACTATAAACACATCAGAAGTAACCACTGGCATACCAAAAAGTGTTGCCTGTTTAAGAACAAAGAGGTTGCCCGCAATCCAGCATATACTGATAAAAGCAGTCAGCGCACCGCCGCCTAAAAAGAGGCAGCCGACACTGCATGCAGCAATCACGATATTTTGAACTAAAAAGAGTAGCTCGTTAAACATATATAAACCTTTGGTAAGCAGTGTGGGGAAGGTATAAAGATACAAAAAGTGGGCAAGAAAGGCAAAACTGCTCTTGGTGCTTATAAGAAGTATAGTCCTAAAGATGGTTATGGTATTCTTAATGGTAGTGGGGATTGTATATTAAAATAGGGATTAACAAATGAAAAAAAATTTTTTAGCAGTATGGTTATGTTCATTATCGGTATACGCTTCTGAATATGATATTCAGCAGCGGGATCAAACATGGGTGAAATTATTAGCAGCTTCGCAAGTAGGGTATGTATCCAGTGAACAGCAGCCATTTGGGCGAGTTGCAAAAACGGTGGTAGATGGTGCATCTGATGCTACCATGTGTGCCCTTATAACAGCAGTGACAAAAGTAAAAAAGAAAAAACAGGGTCGGCAAACATATCTTGTGTATCAATCTTTGTTGCCAAAACTTTCTCTAGATCAACAAAACATGCTTATTAAAACTGTTTTAGACGTAGATGATTATGATTGTATTCAAGGTGATAACGCTGAGCGCGAGATTGTTCTGGCTGGTTTGTGTACTGATGTTTCTGTAGCTGTTATACAACAAATATTATCTGCGCAACGTACTCGATATGCACAAAGCATATCGAGCAATAATTTGGCAATATTGGCTAATTTAAAAAAATTATAAGAGTGGATACTGTTTAAAGCCTACAAAGATGCATTCTGGTTGGGGAATAATACCAAAACGTTCTTGCACTTTTTCTTGTAACGTGCGAGCAAGGGTCACAATATCTTGTGCGCTTGCGCCGCCCATATTAACCAGCATGTTTGCGTGCATACCAGAAACCCAAGCATTGTTTACATGCTCAGTACCTTTAACACCAATTTGGTCAAGATAAAAAGCAACGTAGATCATTTTGCGGCCATCTCGTTCGATAGTGACTTCGTCCGGGGTAAAGTTTCTAAAAAAACTGCCGCAGGTGAATCCTTTAGGGTACCGTGACATACGGTGGCGTGTAATTTCAAAACGGCGCCCACGAGCGTACGCAACTTCTTCTGGTGTTGATTGTTTGAGTGCAAAGGTTGCATCGAGCAGATAGTAATTACCATCAACCAGTGTTGAGGTGTCATAACCAAAATTAAACCAGGCCTTATCAACTGATTTGCTCTTGCCAGTCAGTTTATCTATCACGGTTGCAGATACTAAAAAGTCGCTCAAAAAATATTCAAAATAGTGAAGGTTGATGTACGCAGATCCGCCAATGCTACCAGGAATATTACTAAATACTTCAAGTCCTGTCAGACCATGATCAAGCGTGAATTCAATAAGATCGTTCATCGTGGTACCGGTAGATGCTGTAACAAGATTGCCCTTAATAGTTGGTGTAGTTGTTGCTGGGTGAATCACTAGGCCATCAAAACCATCGTCATGCACTAAAATATTGGCACCTTGTCCAAGAACAAAAATTTCAAGCTTATGTGTTTTTGCAAATATAAGCGCTTCTTGAAAATTGTGTGGAGTAACAGGTTCGCAAAAATAACGGGCAGGGCCACCAATTTTAAACCAGGTTTTGTCTGCTAAGGGTACATACTCTCTGATGATCATGCGTTATGCGCTTTTGCTGTGTTGTGTGGTGGTGCGGATCGATTTTGTGCGGACGTTAACTTTACCTTCTTGAATTAAGTCAAAACATGCTTTGCTACACGCTTCTTGTAGTTCTACAAGACAAGTTGGGCAGGTTAAGAACTGTTCATTACAGCGAGCATTTTTGCAGTTGTTGTAATAATCAGTTGGTACTGTTTTGCAGATATCGCAGGTGCTTAAAATATCGCTATTAACACGTTGAATAACGCGTGCATCAAACACATAGTTGGCACCTCTAAAGTGGCCTTCTGGAAATTGTTCAATATAGCGATGAATACCACCACTTAGTTGGTAAACTTGTTTAGCAACACCAGTTTCTTTGACATAGGCAGAAGCGCGTTCACAACGGATACCGCCTGTGCAGACCATAAGTACTTGTTTGTCTTTGAGCATGTCTTTGTTTTGTTCGACATACTCAGGAAACTCACGGAAATAATCAGTATCAGGGCAGATGGCGCCTCTAAAGGTACCAACGCGAGATTCGTAATTATTACGTGTATCAATAATAATTAAATCTTCCGGTTTTTGAGAAATCAGATCGTGCACTTGTGCAGGTGTAAGATGGGTGCCACCTTGTGTTGCTTTCAGCTTTTCTGGAGCAATACCAAGATTTACAATCTCTTTCTTTTCTACAATACGCATACGAGGGAAATGGTTTTCATCTCCGTCAGATTCTTTAAAATCGATACCGCCAAAGTACGGATGCTCTTCCATAGCTTTTTTATAAGCATCGGTAGCTTCTTGGGATCCGCCAACCGTACCATTAATACCTTCAACAGCAATAATAATCCGGCCTTTAAGTCCTAAACTGTCGCAGAGAGTTTTTTGCCATTTAATGATGGCCCCTGGCATATCAATATCTACGTATTTATAAAAAAGAAGTATTTTTCCCATGAATCTATTCCTCTAAAAGTCATAATCTAAGCTATCACTTTAGCAAAATAGTGAAAAAATGACAGGGGCTAAAGAGGAGATTCTTAAGGTTGTAATAATTTCTTAATTAGGGTTTTAGTAAGTATGTCGGCGCATAGTGCATGTTCAAGATTATCAATTGGTAATTTTCCTTCATTATCCTGTAGATGACTTTGTGCTCCTGCTTGGAGTAGGAACATGGTAAAGGTAAGGTTGCAGGTTAAAACAGCGTAATGGAGTGGGGTTCTGCCAAGACTGTCTTGCTGGTCAAGTGCGGCACCAAGGGATACCAAGTAGGCAAACATGGCAACATCTTGTGAACTTGCAGCTGCATGCAGACACGCTTGGCCGTGGGGTCCAAGCTGTTTGTTAGGGTTAGGCTTTGGGTTTTTGGGGTTGGTTAGAAATTGGGCAAGAGCGTCTGTTGCTTTGGCGTCATCACCCATTGCAGCGTAGTAGAGTATGAGGTCTGCTTTTTCTTGCGATACTGGTTTTATAAAAAAAAGTCGTTCTATAGCATGTTGCATAGTGGCATTATGAGCAGAAAGTGTGGCTGTGCTGAGTGCTAATAAAAATGTGTATTTTTTCATAAAAAACTCCTGGGTTATAACTAAAAAATAATATCTGTGAGTCACCCTAAGTAACTGGTATGGCTCTTGCCAAGAGAGAGGCGATAAACTGGTGAAAGTTGCCTGTTTGGGGGATTTTGCTTATCTTTAATCTATCTTTAAACATGTCTTATAAAGCTGTAGTAAAAAGGTATCAGTATGAAACTCTCATTACGCTGGGTATGCGATCATCTTTCAGTACCCTGGCATACCATAGATGTAAAAAAGTTAGTTGAGTACTTCAATATTCATGTGGCTGAAATTGAAGTGTATACACCGGTCAGCCTCCCAACAGACAAACTGTTTATGGGGATTGTTACCAAAAACATGCATGATGGCCATGTGGTTGTAGAGATTCCTGAACTTGCAAACACAGCTGCACTTGCAACGCGAGATGATCTTGTTGTTGGTGCAACCTATCTTATCATTAAAGATGGTAAGCATATGCGTTGGGCTGCTCATACTGATGTGCATGGCGCAAAAGATAATCTGTTACCAGCGTTAACTGTTGCACAACAGCATGTGGCAGGGCAGTGGAAAAAAACAGTAGAAGCGGACGATGTTATTCTTGAAGTTGATAACAAATCGATTACCCATAGACCTGATCTGTGGAGTCACCGAGGCTTTGCGCGGGAGATTGCCCGCTTTGTACATGCAACTGTTACTGATGAAAAAAAATTACTTATTAAACTACCAGAAATAGCACACGAAGCATCGTATAAAGCTACTAAAGAGATGCCTGTGTCTGTAGCGATAGAAACGCAAGTATGTAGCCGTTTTGCAGTATTGCCTATTTCACATGTTACGAATAAACCAACATCGTTATGTATGGCACTCCGTTTAGCGCGCGTTGATAGCCGTGTGATTAACGCAGTGGTGGATGCAACCAATTACGTTATGTTTGATTGGGGCCAGCCGCTCCATGCATTTGATGCGGAAAAAATAAGTACCCACACACTCATACCACGCCAAGCAAAAAAGGATGAAACGCTTACGCTGCTTGATGGTACTGTGTTGCACTTAGATCCACAGGATATGGTGGTGACTGATGGTAAAAAGCCATTAGCACTTGCAGGCGTAAAAGGTGGATTAGATTCTGGTGTGTCTGAATCGACTAAAAGTTTATTGGTAGAATCGGCTACGTTTGATGCTGGCATTGTACGTACTGGTGCTGCGCGCCACAATTTGCGTACTGAGGCGTCTGCTCGTTTTGAAAAGTCGCTCGATCCGCATCAAAATGTTGCAGGGATAGAACGGTTTTTAAAGGTGCTTGCTCAAGAAGATGTTACGTATACACACGCTTCAAGCATAGTATCGTTAGGTGTACTTTCTAAGCAACGCGTTATTGTTCTTAAACAGTCGTTTATAGAAGCGCGTTTGGGAATATCGTTTAAAGAAAATGCTATCAAGACTATGCTTGAAAGTATCGGTTTTGCAGTACAGCAAAAAGCTGCTGGTGATGATACACAGCTGACGGTGACCGTGCCAACGTATCGAGCAACAAAAGATATTAAAATCCCAGAAGATATTGTTGAAGAAGTGGGCAGACTCCATGGGTACAGTTTATTGCAATCGACACTTCCCGTATTTGCAAAAGCACCAACAGATGATCAATGGCTGGATCGTATGCAGAGCATTAAGAACATGCTTGCTTACACAGCTCATATGCACGAAGTTGCAACGTATAGTTTTGTTGACCAAGAGTTTGCTAAAAAAATTGGTTGGGTTATTAAAAATCCTGTGATGTTACGTAACCCTATTGCAGAGCATCGTACGACTATGCTTGATGATCTGGTGCCATCACTTCTTCAGGTAGTTGATACTAATAAAGCAGATAATGAACAGATCCGTTTGTTTGAATGGGCGCGTACGTGGTCTAAACAGAAAGATACTGTACAAGAACAACACGTGCTTGCTGGGTTAGTATATCAGCGTAAAGATGCGGTAGATTATTATCAGGTAAAACAGATTTTGACCGATATGGGCGCATTACTCGGGTGTACCTTTGTATACAAGCCTGCACAAAAACCTGCATGGTGGGCTAACGAACATATGGCAGCAGATGTGTATTTGCATGGTACTTGTATTGGTACGCTTGCGACACTTAGCGCTGTGGTTATGGCCCGTTTAGATGGTGGACATGCGGTAGCATTTTCTCTTGATGCTCAAGCATTAGAATCTGTTGTGCGACCTGTTGTGCGGTATACACCGCTTGCAAAGTTCCAAGGTACTTTCTTAGATACCAGTGCGTTATTTGCGTCAGGTGTGTTAGTACATGACTTGCAAGAAAAACTTAAAAAAGCGGATGCACGTATTATGGATGTGCATTTGTGGGATATGTTTAGTAAACCTGAGTGGCAGGGTAAAAGATCGCTTACCTTTAGATGTTTTGTACAAGATGCGCACGCAAATATGACCAAAGAAGATACTGATCAAATTTTGCATGCTATAACTAAAACCATACAAGCTTGTGGTGGAGAAGTACGATGATGAGCCGATGCGGTAATAATTATATGCATTTTTGGGGGCTATTTTTTGTTGATCGTTTGGCAAAAATTGCAGCGTGGCGATTCTTTCAGCAGCCGGTTGATATTACTTCTTTTTTGTCGTTAGAGTTGCATTTTAACAAAGGTGTTTCGTGGAGTCTGTTTGCTCAATCAGGGTATTGGGGAAGCATTGCTATTATAGCTGCTAGTGGAATGCTTTTATGTTTTTTTGCTTGGTATATTAGTCAGCGCCGTTCTGCTGGATATTGCACCATGGGTGAAGTATTAGTGTTGGTTGGCGGAACATCAAACTTTTTAGATCGCATACGGTATGGCGCTGTTATTGATTATATTCATATACATATTGGTGCATGGTCATACCCGATTTTTAATATTGCCGACATACTAATTGTTGCCGGTATTATCTTTATGATCTGGCGCCCGTACCACGAATCGCAAGATTAATAACGTATGTATACCGTTCTTCCTACTGTTAAAAATCTTATTTTTGGGGTGCGCAATCTTTTGATTCCACGTTTTTGTTATGTGTGTCGAGCGTATGACAATGTGCCAGAAGGTTTGTGTCTTGTGTGTCGCGCAGAGATTAGACCGATTGTATCTATGCCTGTGGTGTTGCCTATCATCAAGACAGTTTCTATTCATGCTGCTAGTGCGTACGATGGGCCTTTAAAAACATTAGCGTTTAAGAAAAATTATGGCGTTGCAGGAGCGTCACGTGTGTTAGGCGCTATGATTTATGAACACACTGCAGTGCAACACAAACAGTTTGATGTGATTGTTCCTGTGCCACTCCATTGGACGCGCTATGCGTGGCGTTGGTTTAATCAATCGGAACTCATAGCACGTGTGCTACAACAAAAAACGGGAACACCGGTTGTACGGTTAGTAAGGCGATCACGCAGAACTCCGTTTCAAGTAGGTCTTACTAAAGAACAGCGACATGCAAACCTGCGCCATGTCTTTACGCTTTCTCCTGATGCACGGCAGTATGCGGGCAAAAGAATATTAGTAGTCGATGACATATACACGACTGGTACGACCATTAAAGAAGTGTGTCGTGTGTTAGCTACTATGAACCCCGAGAGTATTGACGTTGCTGTAGCGTGTCGCGTGGTGTAGCGCACAATTTTGCAACTTTTACAAACTATGCTACCTTTGCTCTGGTTAGTCTTTTACTAAGTAATGTATCAGGTAAAAAGGAGTTTTTATGATGACTAAAATTACAACGCGCGGAGTAATGCCACTGCTTGCATTAAGTCTGTTAGTATTGCCAGCTTGTGATTGGTTTGGCAAAAAGAATGCAGGTTCTGAACAAGTAGCAGGTGGTTCTGATGTTTTGTATGCTATTGATGGCAAACCGGTTATCACCGTTGCTCAATTTGAAGATTATTATCAACAAGTGCTCGCTTCTGATCCTCGCTTACAAAGCATGGCAGGATTCTTACCAAATTTAAAAAGAGAAATTTTTGATGCATTAGCAAATCAAGAATTGATTGTGGTTTGGGCAGATAAACAAAAAATGTTTGATCAAGAAGAATACACCAAAACTGAAAAGCAAGGTCTAGAACAAATTAGACGTATGTACGCAGCTAAAAAGTTTGGTGATGATAAAGTTGGTAGAATAGTAGTAACAGAATCTGAAATTATGGATTACTACAACCAACACAAAGATCCTGAATTGGTAGCAACTCCAGGTGGTATTAAAGCTTCTGGTGTTGAGTTTGACTCTAAGGACAAAGCAACTGCTTTCTTTAATAAAGTAAAAGCAAATCCTGCAATGTTTAACCAAGCAGCAAGAACTGATGGTTGTAAAGCGAAAGAATTTGCATCAGTTAACAAGTTTAGTTTTGATGTAGATAAAGCGATTACCGGCGCATTAGAAGCAAAAACAAGTTTCCCAGCTGTGGTGCTTGTACAATCTGCTGATAAAAAGTGGTGGGTAGTGCTTGGTTCAAGCAAACAAGAAACTAAGTACCGTTCACTTGATGAAGTTCGTGATGCTATTCGTGGCGCAGTAGAACGTGAAAAAGGAATGAAGATTTTTGGTGATGAAATTGGTAAACTAAAAGAAACCATTACCATTACAGAAAATTGCCAATATTTTGATCAACAACAAGCTGATCAAAGTCCTGACTTGCAAGCAATGCTTCAACAAGTAAGTGCGCAACAAGCACAAACTCAAGAAGCTGCAAAACCAGCAGTACAAGCTGTTTAACTACAGATATAATAAGAGTAAAAAAATAAGGGGAGTTGGCTGCAACTCCCTTTTTTAATAGGAAGCAAAGATGAACGCACAACATATTGTTCTTGTACTCTGCATGGCGCTTTGCGGTACTTCCTTTGCAAGTAAAAAGGATCCTCTAAAAAAAGATCCGAATGCAAAGAAAAGAAGAACTGCAATTCAAGCGCTTGATGTTAAAGGTCCAAAAAAAGCACGGTTATCGGCTGATGAAAAAGGTATGGTAGTTAATGGTATTGCAGTAGTTGTACATACTGATCCTGCGCCTATTATTATTACGATTAAAGAAGTAGAATCACCAAGTATTAACGGTCAACAACGAGTATTAGACGATATTATCTTTGAACGTATCTTGGCGTATGAAGGTGAGCATGTGTACCACTTAAGTAATACGGAAGATTCTGCTCGTAAATATTTTGAAGCAATTAAAAAGCAAAATAATTTAACAGATGAACAGTTTAAAGATCTCTTTACTCGTTTGGGTAAAACGCCAGAAGAAGGATTTGCAGACTTTAAAGCTATGTATATTGCAGAGCAGATTATCTCTTTTAAAATTAAGAGCCGTTTAGTGATTCCAGAAGAAAACGTTAAGGCGTATTACCAAGCACATCCTCAGTACGAAGAAGCTGGTTACAAATTAAAACGGGGCTTTATTGCTAAGGGTGCTATGACTGATACAGAACTTAAAGAGTTTCAAGATTCTGCTAAGCATAGTTATAAAGTTGATTGGAGCGATCCGTATTGGTTAGAAGAAAGTGAAATTGCTCCAGCTCGTGATTTTATTAAAACTATGGAACCAGGTGAGTATTCAGCACTTGAAGTAGTGCCTGGTGGGTACGAAGTGGTCAAGCTTGTTCAAAAAAGATTACAACATCAAAAGACTTTTGATGAATGCCGTGCAGGTATTATTGAAGCATTACAAGTGCCGTTTTATCAAGAGCAACTAGCAAAATTTAGAAAAGAGCTTTTTGATAAGTATCAGATTACGTATTTTATTCAGCAGTAAGTTTTAACAAGTCTCTACACAAAACAGCCCCGATTAAACCCGGGGCTGTTTTTTTATAGCTACATATTTTTTTATCCGTAATCTTCGTGCTGTGTTTATGGATTGTTAAAATCCATTAGTTAATTGTGTAATTAAATCGCTTGATTGCCCAAACTCTACAAGAGTAGCAACGCTTCCCATTTGCCCTGCAGCAGCTATCGTACTAATGCTAATAATAGTCAAACTATTAAGAGTACCTGTATCAAAATTATTAAATGTTTGCACACCGTTAGTTCCAAACGTACTTAACCGTGCACCTGTTACTGTATATGTAATAAGTGTCGGTAACAGCACACCATTAACCGTTGTTTGTCCACCAACAAGTACTGTTCCATCAGCGTTTACTTTAATTGCAGAAGCTTTGCCAACACCTAGTGTTGTCTCTTGTATAATTCCGCCGTTACCAAAGGTTGCATCAAGAACACCGGTGCTTAAGTACTTTACTACGGTGAATACCAGTGTGCTGCTAACTGTACTTTGTGCAGCTACATAATAACTGCCTGCACTATCTTGTGTTATGGCATACCCACTTGCAACACCAAGGGATGGTTCTTGTAGTACGCCATCAACACCAACAGTAAAAGGATCACGTTCACCAACGCTACTATAACGTACGACACTAAATATGTTGTTGTACGTACCACAGAGTACTATGCGATTAGCGTTATCGTACATGCCGCCGTACATAATACCATTTTGTGTAAGACCAAATGGTGTAGCAGTATCTTGCAGTAATCCCGTACCATCAATTAAAGAAAAAAGAATAGCTGTATCTTCTGCAGAACCTGTAGCAAAAGCATCCTCATTTGTTTCTTTAACAGCATAAAAGTAGCCAGGAATCATACTTGCAGCAGAATATTGAGCAATATAGGTTTGAGCAAAAGCAGATGAGTAGGTGATAATTGTTGGTGTTACATCTGTAACGCCAGTGGTACTAAATCCAGGAATCATAAACGAATCATCATTATTGACTTCTACACCTAAGCCACTGCTTACACCATATGCAGCTTCTCGTATGGTGTCTGAAGTTGTTCCAGCAGCATTATAACGCACGGTAGTAAAGTATTCCGGAGAGGCTCCATTGACGGTAGCACCCGTAGCAATGATTCGACCAGTACTATCAAGAGCTATTGCACGTACGCGTCCCCCGGTAAAATCATTAGGGGACGGAGAGGCTGGAGCTGCAGCAACACCACTACTGCCAAAAGATCCATTACGCACACCGCCTGGAGTATAGCTAATAACTTGCCATGTATTATTGTATTGACCACCTACAACAAGATTGCCTGCTTGTGTGATTGTAGTACTGTATAATAGGCCGGTTGCACTGGTATTAAAAGGTGATGCTGTATCTTGTAGTACGCCAGTGAGGATAATACCAAATGCTGTATCTCGTGTACCATCAGTGTTGTAACGAGCTATTATCCACCGGGCTGCGCCTGCGCCATCTGCTTCTGTAAAACCAGCCACTATAGCTTTCCCTGTAGATTGGAGTGCTACTGAAGAGTAGAAAGCAGGCGAAAGTTGTGCGCTAGTTTCAAGATTAATTCCCGTGTTATTAAAACTAGTATCTAGTGTTCCTGTAGGTAATTGTCTACTTATAAAAGGTTGTTTCGAACTGTTGCATGCGCACATAACCATAGAAGGAGTAAGCAAAGTATCGGTAAAAGCAATTCCACCTCCAAAGCCATATGGGTATTCTGTAAGATTATTTGCAACGACGGGATATGTTGAAGGGCTAGCTATACCGGCAGTATTTGTTGCGGCGTAATTCCATGCAACAGTTGATTGAAACCCTCCGGTGCACATAGCGGTGACTAAAATACCCGCAGTGTCGTTACCTAAGTTATTGGCGGCCAGATAACCAAATTTTCCTGTAATAGGATTAGTTACATCCGTAGAACTTCTTACGGCTATAGGTCCTGCAAAAGCACCTGTATTTGTTACTGTTCTTGTTATGACGCTAAAAGATTCAGTTGAGCAGACTGACCAATATCCATAAGTTCCAGAAAGTAGTCCAAACATACCTCCACGAGCGTTTTCACTATACGTAGTTGAAAACGTAGGAGGAAGAACACCAGTTCCACTAACGGCACGAGTAAGATTGTTGGTCATAAATCCATTATAGCGAACGCTTATTACATCTGGACCAGTGGATTGCCACAAAGGACCTTGAATACTAATACCTGCGTGAGCTGCAAGGTCAAAAGAAAGTCCTACACCATAATTGCCAAGCCCTTCAGTTGCGCCGCCAGTTGCTGAATAGTTTTGTGCAACACCTGATGTGTTGTAACTGATAATACGAGTATAGTTATTAGTTCCATTGGCAATAGGGTGTTTACCACCGACAAAGATAGTACCATCACTTTTTATGGTAATATCTTTTGCAAACGTATCGTCTCTAGTTGATTGCCAATAACCAGTAGTATTAAAAGAGGTATCAAGAAAACCGGTACTCGTAAAACGCGCAACGGTCCAACGTTTATGACCACTGACTGTTGTATAACCACAAACTACTATTTTACCATCACTTTGAATCTTTACCGCTTCTGCCCGAGAATCACTATTAAAAATGCCGGTTGTTAATTTAACAATACCTTGGGGAACGGCTGAATAAAGGCTTTTATAGCTAACGAATAGTATCATTAAGCTAAATAATTTTTTTGCTTTCATAGAGATAGTCCTTTTTTAATCTACATGATGCAAAGAGTATGGGCAGATTTGCTTTTGCAGAGCAATAAAAATAAATCTGACGGAAATAACACGAGACTATTCACAGTCTTCGTGTTGTGTTTGTGCATACAGGTCAAGCGCTTTTTGTACGAGTGCGGCTTGTGTTTGTGGGCTTGCTTGTTTGTCCTGAAAGTAGCTGGTTAGCAGTGAACTGACATCTTTTTCTGCTAAAAAGCCGCGGCGCTTTTGACGTGCAACAATGTCATGTACGGGAATAATACCAACAACATAGTGAGCATCGGCACAGGCCCGTTCAACGACAGAAAGTGATACGCCATCCTGTGTGTTTGCGGGTATTTGATACACAATTTTGACCACTGCATGCCGAAGGTCTTTTTTCTTAAGTGCATCAAGAATCTGTTGTGTGTGTGTTTCTTTATCTGCGCTCAGTTGTACATCAAGTTGTATAAAGGGACGTGTAGGACCTTCTATAAAAGTATGAGTTGTTTTTCTGTGTTCAAGATTAACTAAGCAAAAGCCTTTTGGTTCCTTTCGTTCTCCAAAGTCTACTCGTTCTATAGAGCCAGAATAAACAACTGCCGGATAGCCGTGAGGATTTAAATCTTGATATCTATGTAAGTGGCCAAGAGCAACATAATCAAAGGGTGGAATAGCCAATTGTGATGGCATGAGTGTTGGGTCGCTCCCATAAATGGCCCGTTTTTCTGAACCGGAAAAAATTCCAGAACTCACGGTTAAGTGTCCGCTTAAGACTGCAGGGATGGTAGGATCGCATTGTGCCGCAAGATTTTGAATGATAGTACCAACTGCTTGTGCAATATAGTCGGTAATATCATGGAGCGACTGTTGAAGATTCTTTTTGTTTAGGGCAATAGTGGTGCGTGTTGGCCACGGGATACCTACTATTTGTACAGGCCCCCGTTTTGTTTCTAGTTTGAGTAATGTTGGCTTTGCCATGACATGGAACCCATCAAGCGGCATATCGCCAAAAATTTCTAGACTGTTTGCTTTACCAAAACTTAACGGATTATCGTGATTACCCACCACAATAACAATAGGAATACCTGCTTGGTGTAACCGCAAGAAACAACGCATTAAGAGTTTTTGCTGTGTGGGGCTTGGTGTTGCTGTTTTATATGCATCACCGGCAAATAAGAAAAAATCGATATCTTCTTGAATGCCACGATCAATACAAAAATTAAGCGCCTGTTCAAAATCTAAAAGACGGGTATGGATACCCGTCTCTGGATCTATTTTGCCATAGTTTTCCATGCCAAAATGAATGTCTGCCGTGTGAATAAACTTCATGAACTATTTTTGCTCAGTTAATGATGTTTTTGATGCTGCCAAAAAAGAGGGATGCAGGTCCTCCTCTTTAGGTTCTTTTTGTAGTTCCTTTAATTTAGGAGCATAGCCTTCTTTGTTGATTTGGCGTTGGCGTGCAATAGCAAGTGCGTCAGCAGGCACATCTTGCGTAATGGTTGATCCGGCTGCAGTAAATGCATTGCGCTTAATAGTAACTGGAGCTACCAACGTGTTGTTGCTGCCAATAAAAACATCGTCTTCTATAATAGTTGGAGATTTTTTAACGCCGTTATAGTTGCAGGTAATGGTACCAGCGCCAATATTAACCCGTTCGCCCGTTTTGCTATCACCTAGGTAGGTTAAATGTTTTGCGCAGGTTTTTTTACCTAAGCTACTTTTTTTAATTTCTACAAAGTTGCCAACCACTGCTTGTTCATGGATTTCGCTGTATTCACGGATATGGGCAAAAGGGCCAACGCTTGCGCCGTTGTGTACGGTGCTATTGCTGATAATCGTGTGCGTTTGAATGTGTACATCGTCACCAATAATGGCGTTGGTTAATAAAGAGAAGGGTCCAACAACGCAGTTTTCTCCCACTTTTGTTTTACCTAGTAGTTGCACGCTCGATTCTATAAAGGTGCCGGCGCCAATAGTAACGGGTAAATCGATTTGTACGTTGTGTGCAATAGAAAAGCGTACGCCGTTGTTCATCCAGTATTGAATGATTTCTGCTTTTTTAATTTGCTCAGCAGCCCATAGTTCTTGGAAGGTATTGATTCCGCGGATGCGGTCAAACGGAGCAGAGATAGTTTCTACGCCAAGGTTGTTATCGCTTGCTAATTTTACTAAGTCGGTGATGTACCATTCTTTTGCAACTTCGCTCTTTTGTAGCTTAGTAATGTTTTCTTCTAAGAAGGTGCGTTTAAGAAGGTAGATGCCTGCGTTAATACAGCAGCTTTCGGTAATATCACCTTTAAATTCTTTTGCTTCTACAATAGAGATAGCATCTTGTGCTTGAATAACGCGGCCATAATGTGCAGCGCTTGGATCGCAGTTGTGAGCGGTCACAAAGCTCATAGCAGCATTACTTGTGGTGTGTTTAAGATATAATTTTTCGATAATGTCGCGTGTAACTAAGGGCATGTCACCATTAAGTACTAAAATATGATCAGATTTCCAATGTGGTTGTGAGCAAGAGATAGCGTGTCCAGTACCTAGTTGTTGTTCTTGTTCTATAAACTGTAATCTATTTGGAAATGCGGTTTCTAATGTTTCTTCGATTGCTTCTTTTTGAAAACCAACAATAAAAGTTATTGGAATATCAAGTTCGACTAGTAATGATGCTGGATAGAGGATCATTTCTTGGCCACAAATTTTTTCTAAAAGTTTTGTTTTACCAGTTTTAAATCGTGACGATTTCCCGGCAGCAAGAACAATAGCTTGAGTATTTTTGAGTGACATAGCATCTCCTCTTTAAAAAACCAACATGAAAGTTGTAAAATCGTAACATATACAAAGCATAAAATCTAAAAAAGAAGCGAGTGTAGATGCGTTACAGATCTTTATTGGTGGTGTTATTGCTTATACCTGTAATAACACATACAAAGCGTTTGCGTCAGCCTGAGCAGGCGGTATGTAAAAAAAAGTATTGGGCAGACCTGTTAGATAAACAGACATGTGAATATGGGTGGCGTACGTATGTACAGTTTTTTGCACCACAGTGTGCATCTGTTGTAACTAAAACGGAGTTTGATGCGCAGATACAGTCTGCTACAAAGCTGTGTATTACCAGTGAGCAGTTTGTTGCATTAGGTGTTGGCAACGAACGGCTTGAGCGATATTGGGGTAAAAAGACACCAGAGGAAGTTTATCCAGAAGGGGATAGGCCGCGCGGTCAGCAAGATATTGATAGTATTATCATGCTTATGAAAACAACAACACCGGTTAGTCCGGTGCTGATTGGCCACGTGCGTTATAAAGATGGTTTTGAACAGTTGGTAGTGCTTGATGGGATGCACCGTATTATTGCTGCTTATCTATCGGGGCGTTGCTTAGCAGTATACCTCATAGATCTGCGTTGATTCTTGTCTATAAGTTTCTCAAGCTCTGCAAGATAGTTTATGCGTTCTATGCCAAATCCTGGCACTTGCCGTTTGAATCTTCTTTTTTGAATAGTTTTTAATAGTGCGTTTTGATCATACATAGCGAGTAAAGGTACGATGACATAAAGATCGCCGCTTTTAATACCCTCTTTGAGTTCTTTAATAACAGCGTCTGTAATTGGTGGAGTATGTAAGCTGTAAGCGTGTGTGGTGTATAAAAGTAGTGCGATGGTTATTGTTTGATGTGCTTTCATACTATCTCCCTTTTTAATTAAAAGAACGTTGAGCAAAGAGGTATATTCTATTCTTGGTTAAGAAATACATGATCTGGTAGTGTGTAGCGTTCGCTTACATGGATTCTGTTATCGTTGGCAGTTGGTTGCGCAGTGTGAGTGTTAGTGGTCTCTACTTGCCGTTGTCTATGTGTGCGGGGCAGGGTTCTTGGGCGATTAAGAACGGTTCTGTGTATGACCCCTAGAGACGAAGATGATTCTGGGATTGCTTTTGTGAGTATATCACTGTTGGTGCAGAGAATGCTGACTACTACTAGTACACGTTTCATACTATTTCTCCTGTGGTGTTGATTATAAAATTGACAGTATCTTATAGAAAACGCTTACAGATAACAAAACTAAGTGCACTTACAGCGCCACCAAAAAATGTTCCCCATGCAGTATCAACAACAGTGACAATAAGTGGCCAGTCTTTTATGAGTGCTTGGTTGGTAAGGTTGTACGTGCTATAACACAAGAGGCCCAAAAAGGCGCCTGCACCAGCAGCATACAGCAAAGAGTTTTTTTCTAATGCCGGTTGGAGCACAAAAAAGAGAAGGCCAGCAGTGAACAAGAGATAAAAGAGTGCAGCGGCCCACCAGAGAAAGCCATCATTAAAGAGATAACCAATCTGCTTAAGATAAAAAGGGCGCATAACAGTGCCAAGCCAAATTGCATCAAGAATCAGACCTATACACAATGAGATAAGATAGAGTTGGATCATACATTTTTCCTTACGTCGTTTTTCTATTACACTACAGTTACTTCTTACCCGAATTTAATACATAGGTTATCACCATGAACAATATTATTATCTGTTTTTTAGCAGGAATTGCTCTAAGAACAATGAAAAAAGATATCATCATTCCCTCGTGGGTGGCTGTTTCTTTAAGTAGCTATATTTTAATTTCCATTGGCTTGAAGGGTGGTTTTGAGTTGGCGCATCATGTGTCGTATGCATTGTTAGGGCAAGCTGCTGTAGTGATGGGCATGGGTGTGTCTGCAACATTAGTCTATTGGGGTTGGTTACGTTTATGCAGTATCTATTCGCACCAAGAGAGTATTGTGCTTGCTGCACATTATGGATCGGTCAGTATTGCTACGTATGCCGTTGCAGGAGTTATGCTTGCAGCGCAACAGATCAGTTTCTCTCCATATTTTCCACTCTTTGTGAGTGTTCTTGAATTCCCTGCAATTATTGTGGGTAATATTTTGTTAGCAGTTACGAACAAAAAGAAATTTAATCTGATGCGTGTGATACAGCAGATTTTTTCTTGTAGAAGTTTGCAGCTGTTACTTGGTTCAATAGTGGTAGGAGCGCTCTTTAGAGAATGGATTGCTTGCGCAGTAGTGCCTGTTTTTTTTACGCCATTTGCATGGGTATTATGTATTTTCTTGTTTGAGATGGGGATTGTGGTAGGAAGTCAGATTGCAGAAATATTATCGTCATGGAAGACGGTAGTGTTTATGGCTTTGTCACTTTCAACCATTGGGATGCTGTTGGGATTATTAACAGCATTATTTTTACAATGTGATGTTGGGGATACAGTATTATTTATGACAATGGGAGCAAGCGCTTCGTACATTGCAGTGCCTGCTTCGTTGCGTGCGTCAACTGATACACGTTCGCTATCGCGCGCGCTCATCCATGCTTTGGGAGTTTCGTTTCCTTTTAATATTATGGTGGGCATTCCATTTTATATATGGATAGCGCAGAATCTGCGTTAAGCGCATGCTCATAGATTCTTGACTAACCTTAGTAAGCGTTTAATCTTAAGCTGTTCTGTGGCAGTGAAGCATCTTTTGATACAGGTATTTTCATGATTAATAATCGTAAAAAATATAGTGCTCTTTTCTTTTTATGTACCTACGTAAGTTCGTCATGGTCGATGGTATGCGATAGCCGTTATTTTCCATGGTACAGTAGACCGTTTCATCGTACTGTAAATGAGCAGTCTCGCTTTGATGTGGGTTTGTTTTTTACGAGTGCAGGAAGCGCTATTGGTGATGAAGCACATCCTAATAAACCAATTCCTGAATTGTGGGGGATATACGATCAGAAGAAGATGAGTGACGCTATGATTCAACTCGGTATGACGTCTCCTTTACTCGCGCAATGGCAGTTACAATCGAAAATCGAATGGGTAGTTAATGGCGAAATTAAAAGCCAAGGTATCTACTTCTATGGCGATTACGATATTACTCACGGTATTTCTGTCGGCGGTTCATTGTTTGTGGGTCATTTTGCAGCAAGCCAAACATTTGTTATTCCTCGTGCTACTAAAACGGCACTTGCGTTAACAACAAGCCAAGAGGCTCAGTTGGATGCAGAACGGCGACAAATGTTTGAAATGTTGGGTATGACGGAAGCGCAATGGTCAGTGACTGCACCTTCTGATGTGGAAATGCATCTTCGTTGGGGTACGGTACAAGAGTATGTTGCTCGTTGTCGAACTGTTGATATTGGTACATCATTTTTTGTGTACTTTCCGACGTCGCCTGCTCGTAATGAAGACAATCCTGCAGCAGTTCCTATTAGTGGGGGGCGTTTTTGGGGTCTTGCATGGGGTGTTGATGGGGCATTTGAGTTAAAAGAAGATCTTACAGTTGGACTACAATTTTCTGTTAGTAAACGTCTTTCTAAGACGCTTACTAAGCGTATACCTATTCAAGATGAGCCATATATTTTTGGTGCAATTACAGGGTCTGCAAAATTAGAACATGACCCAGTTATTTATTTTAATCCTTATGTCACGCTTGGTAATATACGTGGTGGATTGTCTGCTTCTGTTGGTTATACCGTTAACTATTATGGCGGTACTGTGTGGACTGATAAACGTATTGATCAGACTATTCCATCAACGTTAAATAACGTTAATAAAAATTCAGAATGGTGCGCAGAATATGTAAATATTTTGTTTGCATATAACTTTGATAGTGTTCATCAGGCACATCCTATGCATCCAGTGTTTACTGCTACGTGGGATATTCCGTTGCATTTCATGGGGTCGCATGATTTTGCTCGATCACAGATGGTAACAATAGGTATGGAAGTTCGTTTTTAAGAAAGATTAGTAAACATATGAATATGAAAAATATAATGCGGTTTTTGCCAGCTCGTCGTCTTTTTAATTTCTTTTCAACAGATATAGCAATCGATTTAGGTACTGCAAATACGGTAGTCTACGTACGTGGTAGAGGTATTATCCTCAATGAACCTACGGTAGTTGCTGTGCGTGCAAAAACCAACGAAGTGCTTGCTGCGGGTAGAAAAGCAAAAGACATGCTTGGTAAAACACCAGAAAGTATTATTGCATCCCGTCCTATGCGGGATGGTGTTATTGCAAATTTCGAATTAACAGAAAGTATGTTGCGCCATTTTATCCGTGAAGTGCACGATAACAGACGTACGCTTATGAGCCCACGTATGGTTATTGGGGTACCTTCAGGGATTACTCAAGTAGAACGACGTGCTATTGAAGAGTCTGCAAAACAGGCTGGCGCTCGTGAAGTGTATCCTATTATGGAACCGATGGCAGCCGCTATTGGTGCAGGCCTTCCGGTGTCAGAAGCTACTGGTAGTATGATTGTTGATATTGGTGGTGGAACTACCGAAGTTGCCGTTATTACGCTCAAAGGCGTGGTATTTTGCCAATCAGTACGTGTTGGTGGTGATGAAATGGATAAAGCAATTGTTAACTA
Organism: uncultured Pseudomonadota bacterium; assembly: GCA_964606885.1. GTDB lineage: Bacteria > Babelota > Babeliae > Babelales > CAIQNR01 > CAZSHB01. The sequence goes on from CAZSHB010000006.1 coordinate 55,474, forward strand.
CGTTAAGCGTAAATATAACTTGTTAATTGGTGAACGTACTGCTGAACAAGTTAAAATGGAAATTGGCTGTGCCTTACTTACACCTGAATTAGAAGCTATGTATGTGCCTGTTAAAGGGCGCGATTTAGTCAGTGGCGTTCCAAAAACTATTGTGCTTACTTCAGGTGAAGTCCATGAAGCGCTCCTTGAAACGGTTGCTCAGATTGTGGACGTGGTACGTGTTGCGCTTGAAAATACTCCACCAGAGCTCTCGTCAGATCTCGTTGATCGTGGTATCATGATGGCTGGTGGTGGTTCGCTCTTAAAGAATCTCGATTCCCTTTTATCTAAAGAAACTGGCCTTCCTGTAAAAGTTGCAGAAGACCCGTTGTTCTGTGTGGTTAAGGGTGCAGGTATGGTTCTTGAAGAGTTGGACTCATTTAGAGAAGTCTTGATGCAATAAGGATTACATGCATAATAAGCGTCCATCTGTAGGTGGCATTCCTCTGTTAAAAAAACACGGACAATATTTTTTACGAGATCACTCTGTGGTCCAAACCATGACAGAAGCGATTCCGTTAAAGAACGCTCGCGTTATTGAAATTGGTTGTGGTGATGGATTTTTAACACGAGAAATTTTGAGCCATCCGGTTGCTGCGCTACGTGTGTATGAAATCGATCCAATGTGGGCAGAAAAAGTTGAACGTGAATGCAAAGATAGTCGTTTGACGATGTCGATTGATAACGTTCTTGATGTTGATCTTTCGCATCTTGCTGCTGATGCTCCATGGATCTTGCTCTCAAATTTACCGTATCATGTTACGTTCCCTATCTTGCATAAAGTGTTCGCATTGCGGCATGTGATTACTCAAGGTGTAGTCATGATGCAAGAAGAAGTTGCTCAGAAAATAATGAAGACTGAGGGGCGTGGGTATGGCTATGTGTCGTTATTTTTCCAGTATTACTTCCAGTGGAAGTTGCTGACTAAAATACCGCCGACAGCTTTTTATCCGCACCCCAAGGTCTTTTCTCGTTTGTTACAGTTTACTGCTAAGCAAGATGTACAACCTATTGCTCAAGAAAAAGATTTTTGGCGTTTTATTAGGTTATGTTTTGCTCATCCACGCCGTACACTTAAGAATAATTTGATTCAGACCCATATAGCAGTGAGTGCATTTGATGAATCGTTGTTGCAAAAAAGAGCGCAACAACTAAGTATGCAAGATTTTCTTACTATCTGGGACGCTATTCGCGGCGACTTTTTTTCTACCTTTCAAGATGACCTTGGTGAGTAATCGACTGCTTCTGACGTTTCTTTCCCCCCGTTTTGCTCGAACATCAAACTGAGCTTTTTTAAGATACTCTTCAATTTTTATTTGCTGCATTTCGAGCGAAAAATCTTTCGGTTGGTATTTTTGTGCCAAGTTGTACAGTTGTTTTGTTAAGCTTTCTGTTAAGATAGGCGCTGTTGTTGTCTGATCTTTAATGACAGGCGTTAGCACAGCCCCTTGATGCATTGGAACGTAGTCAACCGTAATCATGTGTTGGTCTGGCATATTTCTAACAACTGCGTGTAGTAACGACGGTATAAAGACAACGGCTGGTAAGGGACAAAGGGGAAACAGATCTCGGTACCATGGAGCGCCCCATCTAAAACACCACAGTTCAGTATGTTGTGGATCTTTGTGAATACGTTTTACTTTTTTGTGTGCAAGAAACCCGTGATTATTTTGTTCTTCAGGCGTTACGTTATGCAAACCTCTGACTTTGCGCGTCACGCGTATACGAATTTGTACTAAGTTATCAGGAAGTTTAAACGTGCGCCGTTCTTTAAAGATGCGTTCTGAAAAAAATTGGTTAGGGCTAAAGATATCGAGTGTTTGAATAGCATCTTCAGTTGAATAGAGGTGGTATACTTTTTTAAAGAGTGGATCGCTCACTAAATAGTCGGTTGCTTTTTGAACAGGCATACCCAAGAGGACTAATGTTTCTACATGGAGCTGTTCGGATGCAGGATGTGTATCTTTTTGGCGCGCTGCTGCAAGATTAAGGGCAACGTTGCCTCCATGGCTGTATCCTAAGATATGTAAGCGTGGTTCTGCTCCTGTAGCTCTTATTTTTGCAAGTTCTTCGGTGAGTTGTTGATAAAAACGTTCACCTTCTTTGGCCCGTTCTTCGATATTTAAAAGGCCGCTCCAGCCAAATGTGTAATAAAGGCGTGTACTGCGTGTGGTGAATGTTTTGTATTGGATTTCAAACATGTGTGCCATGCATTGTGCGGTTGATTGTTTTTCGGTGACCATATCAATCGGGTGTAGACCTAGGGCTTGCATTGCTTGGCTTTGGTGGAAGTACGGATCTTTGCGGATATACGTGTTTGTTTGGCTGTAGACGGAGTTTGCAATTTTGTTGCTCATGATTCTGGCCATGGTGCTTACTGAGATGTCGGCTGGCTTGAGTGTGCCGTGTACAAAAACGACAACGTCTACTGGTCCTGCATGAAGGCAAGGGAGAACGGTCAAGATAAAAAAACTCAGTCTGTTAAAAGCTTTCATTTTCCGCTCCAGTCTAGTACCGTTACTCATGTTCTGTTGTACCAAAAATGGACAGTGAAAATCAATAGTATCATCTTGAAGAAGGAGTTTAGATGCAGCTCTATCCTAGAATAATGTTAGTATTTTTTGTTGCATGCATTACGGGCAAAACGGTTGGTGGGCCTGCTGTTTGTAAGTCTCATTTGTTGTCTGATATCTGGTATCCACAACGTTCTTCAGATCTTGTTAGATATATGACTGATTTAGATGCTAAAGCTGCTCAGATGTATCCTGGCTCTATGAATCAAATACGGGCAATGGTGATTCCTCATGAATCACTTGCTGCTTCTGGCGAGTTGGCGGCAGGCTGTTGGCGCTTGGTCAAAGACCATCAGCATATTACCCGCGTTATATTCTTGGTTGCAGAACGGGATGTTCCGTTTTGTGGCGTAGTGTTACCGATCTGTACTCAATTTAAAACGCCTCTTGGCATATTATCGGTAGATAAAGATTGTTTGGCGATGCTTGGCCGTCAGTCGGCTTACTTTGTAACATCACCGTATATAGATACCAGTTGTGCTGTTAAAAAGGCGGTGCAGCGGGGTAAAAATAGTGATAACAAACGTCCGCACGTGATGCATGATCCATTTAACCATGGATCCGCGTTAGAAATGCAATTGCTCTTTTGTTCGCGCTATCTTCCTCAAGCACATATAGTACCGCTCATGATTGGTACGCTTACTCAAGAAGATGCGCATATTATTGCTATGCATCTTAAAGAATGTGTTGATAGACAAACGTTAGTCGTTGTGAGTAGTACGTTGACTGCATCTATGGAAACCATATTGAAAAGTCCTGAACTGTTAGTAACCACAGCAGACAGTGTGATTCCAGAAAAGTATCCGCTTATGGTTTTATTTTCTTTGATTCATAAAAAAGCGTGGGGCAGCCATTACGCATTAAAGCATGATGTTTCAGGTAGTATTGGTATGGTATGGGCCGATAAGTAGTAAAAAGAATTAATATACGCATAATGCTATAAAAAAGGGGCGAGTATGTATTTATTACGGCATCTGTATGCACAAGCAAAACTTGCTAAAGAACTGTTTCTTGCCTATGGACGTATGGTTATAGGTGTTTGGAAAATTGAACGGCTTGCACCACCTCGGGTTACGGTGTTTGGGGGTGCAAAGGTAGCAAAAGATAGTGTGCATGCTCAACAAGCGCACACGTTGGCAAAGCTTTTAGTTGAACGGGGATTTTCTGTTATCACCGGTGGTGGCCCCGGGATTATGGAAGCTGCTAACTGTGGTGCGTATAATAAAAATGCTTTAAAGACACACAGCATTGGTATTCCTGTAACAGGTGTAAATGGTGAACAGGTTAATCCTTGTGCTGATACTATTATTTCTACAAGTCACTTTTTTATACGTAAATGGTTACTCACTAGATCGGCAGTTGCGTTTGCCGTGTTTCCTGGTGGGTTTGGTACTATGGATGAAATGTTTGAGATTTTAACGCTCATGCAAACTAATAAATTACAACGTTTTCCTATTGTGCTGATTAATACAAACTATTGGCAGCCGTTGTTTATATGGGCGCAGCAAGCAGTAAAGGAAGGCATGGTAGATCCACAAGATCTTGCCTTACTGCGTGTGACTGACGATATTCAAGAAGCGTGTGATTGGCTTTCTCAATGTGCAGGTTCGTGTCCGGTTTGAGGTGCTTTGGTATCCAGCATATGGCCAACAAGATACGCAACTGCTGAAAGACCGAGTGTGACGAGTAAGTTCCACTTGGTATACCATAAGTTTTCATACGGAAGCTTGAAGTAGACAAAGCTAGCAAATCCAACAAAGCATGAATACAGTGCAGCTTTTTTACGTAAATCGGGCAAAAAGAATGCGCCTAATAGCGGCACTAATAAGCAGCTCACGGAAACTTCGTAACTACCTACTAAAATTCCCAAGATATGTTGCGGTACACAATAAGAAGTAATTAACGTTGCAATCCCTGTACCAAGTGTAATCATGCGTGATGTGTTGAGCGTGATAGCTTTGTGTGTGCGTTGTAATGTCATGCTTAAAATAGAACTAATCGCGCAGATTAACGAGTCTGCAGTAGATGTAATTGCTGCCAAAATAGCGCATATGCCAAAGACAAAAAACAACGGACTGGTTGATGCTTTAAGAACAGGAATCAGTGGGTTTGCAACAGCAATATGATCAGCAAAACTAAGTTGTGCTTCAAGGCCAAAGTAGAAGGGGATAAAAGCAAAGAGTAGTAATAAGATACTTGCTAGTAGGGCTGCTATTGCTGCAACACGCTGGGTGCTTGCAGAAAAAAAGCGTTGTGCCAGATCTTGTTCTATAAAAGAGAATAAAAAGGGTACGGCAACAAGAGATAAAACTTTATCTACAGTAATGGCCGAACTGTCCCATAAGAATTTGACGCTATTAAGTGTGTCGTGAGTAAAGAAGGCAACAGGGCGCGTCCATAAGCTGTAGATGCAGATGCCCGTAAAGATGGTAATGATAAAAATGATTTGAACTTTGTCAGCAACGATAACTGCATGGAGCCCACCAATCATGGTGTACAGAATAATCAGTGCCCAGAAACTAAGAAAAACCCAATCGCTTTCTATGCCCACAAAGTGCACAAAGATAGATTTAGCGGCAATAATCTGACCAACAACAATGCCTGCTAAACTTAAAACAGAGCGATCCGGCCGCGGTCACCGCGCAGTTCCCGAAACTCTTCGGTGATGAATATTCC
>CAZSHB010000006.1:60771-76401 GCA_964606885.1 uncultured Pseudomonadota bacterium
AAACTTAAAACAGAGAGCACTGACGTGATATAAAAGAGTGTTGATGATTTGTATGATAGTTCAAAAATTTCGCTCACAATACTGACGTTAAATTTGCGTAACCGTGCAGCAATACCAAGTCCTAAACCTAAAAACCCTAACACAATACCCAGTGCGTATAAGAGACCTTCAAACGGTGCTTGTGCTGTTCCTAAAAACATACCGCCGCCAATTTGTGTTGCAAGGAGCGTGCCGGTAATAGTGGGAATAGAGAGGTTGCGACCAGCCAAGAAGTAGTCAGTTTGTGTGGTTACATGCCGTGATGCTATAAGACCAAACACGGTATACAGAGCGGTCAATGTTCCTAAGATCAGTAAAAACAGCGTGCTATCTATCATGAAGGTCCTTTGGGTAGGAAGTAGGTAGTATAGGGTAATTATTCAGAAAACATGCTTGTTGGGGAAAACATGCTTGTCGCAGTGTTTGAGGGAGTTTTAGCGCTCAATGGAGTTTTGGGCATGCTTGCTGTAGAACCCATTCTTAATGCTACTGGTGTAGCTTCTGATGCAACAGAATAAGATGCTACAGGAGAGGTGCTTTTAGATTGTACTCTTTTAGGCATCTGACTAGGCATCTGACTAAGAATAGTTGCTATTCCTGAACGGTTTGTATGAGCAGCTCTATCTGCTAGTGCAGTTGGACAATATGGCTTATCCCAATCAATTTTGCCTGGATTTGGTCTTTTTGCAGGGGATGTGTTTACGGTTCCAATTTTTTTAGTAATGGAAGCTACTTCTTCATCTTCGCTACCAATTTCGCTATCAGCGTTACTTCTGTTAGAGTCGCTCATATCATAGTCGCTATTACTGTTGATTGGTGTTGAGGTTCCTGAGCTGGCACGGCGTTTTCCATATTCAGCCGTAAAAGCAGTAGCGGGCATTAAAAGCGTGCAAAGTAAGAGAAGAGAAAAGAATTGAAACATGATTTATAGAGCCTTTGGGTTTTATAACTATGTTAAAAATGGATATTTGTTAATTATAACAAAACGCCTTTAAAATGCTTGTTTTTACAACTTTATATGGTCATACGTAGGTTTTTTTATGTCGTGTTTTAAATCTTTAAGAAGTTTAAACAGTGTTTGTACATCTTGTTCAAACTGTTCTGCTGATGTAAATAAAATGCCGTTTAAACCTGCTTCTAAAGCGCCTTTAATATTTTCAGGTTTATCATCAATAAAAATACCAAGCCATGGTGTATCTGTGTGGCTAGTTACTTCTAGTGCGTGTTGGTAGCTAGAAACGTGGGGCTTACTTAACCACACATGGTTATCAGTAATAGCGTAATTGATGGTGTTGGTAGGGCGATTGAAGATGGTGAAAAAGTCAGCATAATCTTTTTGTAACCTGACAAGTAGTTCCGGTCCAATATTAGAAAGTAGGTACAGTTCGTGCCCTGCGTTTTTAAGACAGGTTACTTTTTTGTGCATCTTTTTATTAGGGACATACAGATCAGTCATAAACTGGCATAAGTTGTTATACAGTTTTGGTTTTTTGAACTGTAGGTCGTAGATGTAGCTTTCTGTGACTTTAATGTTTTGTTTGTACAGCGTTGTGCATTTTTTCCAAAATGAGGGAGATGCTGTCGTTTTGACAGCTTGCCATATGAACTTTGGCTTGTTTTTTATTTTAACAAAGCTTGAAGTGTAGGGGTTTTTTTGGTGCTCAAACAGCACGTGGTGAATATCAAAAAGAAAGTAGGGTTTAGCATGAGGATTTGTTGTTATATGTTCTTGGTAGACATGCGCATTAAGCTTGGGGCTTATAAAAAGTGTTTGGCTGGTTTTGCCATAAAGCCAAGAGAAAAATGCCATGGTTGTTAAGCCTAATTTTGTAAGAGAATTCATATAGTTTTGACCCCTAAAAGCGTATAACCGTTTACCCATTAGAAGCAAGTATACACGCCCTAAGAGGCAAAAACAAAGGCTAGCAGGGTTTTGGGTTCGCTGGCTGTGGTCTAGGGGTTGAGTTTATATATGGGAGGGAATCTTTTTAAAAATAAAAGGGCCCGATTTCTCAGGCCTTAAAAGCTTTAAGCTCCCAGCCGTCGCAAATGCTATGGCGGGCAAGTAATTGTAAGCGGGGGTAAGTCTATTTTTTGGTTTTTAAGAGGCGTTCAAGCTCAATTTCATCATAATGGTCAATAATAAAATCAGCCTTTTCTAGGGCCTTGCGATTGCCTGCGCTATTAATCCCAATACAGAACATGCCCGCTTTTTGGGCCGACTCTATACCGTGCGACGTATCTTCTATAGCCACACACAAACTTGGGTCAACACCGAGCTGTTTTGCCACATGCAGATAGATATCTGGTGCTGGCTTGCCTTTGTAATTAACCTTACTAATACCGTAAATATGCTCGCCAAAGTAATCACGGAGCTTAAGTTTGTTAATGGTGGTTTCTATGTTGTTATCATCTGCGTTAGTGGCGATGCCATAGAGTAGGCCAGTTGCCTGTACTCGTTTATGGAAATTTATAAAACCATCAATAAATTTAACGTGAATTGCATAGAGGGCGTCAGCTTTGTCCCGTTTTTCTTTAACAAGATCTTCAACTTCGTGCGCTAACGAAAACATCTCTTTAATGACTGCACAACTTTTGTGTAGCGCAACACCGCGTAGTTCGTGTGCTAGTTGAGCTTCCAATTCTGGAGAAAGTTCTACTCCTTTAGAGGTGATCACTGATCGTGTCGCTTCTTTCCAAATTTTTTCGGTATCTATTATGGTACCGTCCATATCAAAGATGATTGCTTTGAATTTCATGTTGCTACCTTTATTTTCTTGCAGTACCATTTTAGTACTGTGTTTTAATCATGTAAGTAAAGTGAGGATACCATATGTTAACTACAAAGGTAAAAGGTATTGGCCAGATGGCTGTATGGTTTGCGCTAAGCGTAGTCCTTATAGGATTGAGCTTTGTTGATGTAACACCGCTTTTTGGTGTTTCTCAAAAGGCACTTTCAGTTGGTAGTTTACTTATGCCCTTAACAGGTGCTCTTACGGGTTGGCTGGCGTTTTTTGTAGCCGCAACACGTAGTGCGTTTGGTTTTTTTTCTACCGGTTCTTACGTGAGTTTTGCTTTGTATCTTCCTGGTCTATGCGCTGCCCTTGCGTGGCGTTCTAACAGCCGTTTACTCCATGTACTTTTACCACTTGCGTGTATGTTCGCTTTTGTGGCACATCCACAAGGTGCACAAGCAGTTTTCTATAGTATGTATTGGTTGGTGCCAGTCGTTCTTAGTTTGGCTTGTTATAATCGTACACTTTTTGGACGCGCTCTTGCAGCAACCTTTATAGCCCATGCGGTTGGTTCTGTAGTGTGGTTATATGCGTATGTAATTCCCGCTGCTGTGTGGAACAGTTTGATTCCTGTTGTATTGTTTGAACGTTTGTTATTTGCACTTGCACTTGTATCGGTGTATAACACAGCTCACGTAGTGGTATCGATCGTACAATCTCACGTTAGCCGGAGATATTTGCAAGTATGGAAAAAACGCTCAATCATTTAGCAGTTATTATGGATGGTAATCGTCGTTGGGCCAAAAAACAGGGCTTACAATCGGCGGCTGGTTACCGAGAAGGTGGCTTTGGAGCAGTTAAAAGGACCATTCTTTTTTGCATCGATAGAAGCATTAAACACCTTTCTTTATACACCTTTTCTTTAGAAAATTTCCGCCGTCCTCAGTATGAACAAGACCTGTTATTCGACACAATTGTGACTGAAGGTACCAAAGCGTTACCGTTCTTTAACGAACACAATATTAAAGTACAGTTTATTGGGGATCGCACACAGTTTCCTGAAAAAGTGTTACCGACCTGCCAGTTGATTGAAGAAGGCACCAAAAACAATACGGGCTGTGTGTTGAACTTCTTGTTCTGTTATGGCGCTCGCCAAGAAATGATTTGTGGTATTAAAAAATTAGTGCACAAAATTAAAACGGGCATGCTCAAAGAAGATGAGATTACCGAAGATACTTTTAACCAATGTTTATGGACGCAGGGAACACCTGAGCCAGAATTGATTATTCGTACCAGTGGTGCAAAAAGATTAAGCAACTTCTTGTTATATCAAGCTGCGTACAGTGAATTTTATTTCTTAGACTGTTTATGGCCAGAAGTGACCGAAGAGCATCTTGCACAAGCTACTGCAGCATTCACTATGACACAAAGGAATTTTGGCGTATGAAAGTTGCCGTACTAGGCGGTGGGGCATGGGGAACAGCAATCGCATCGGTATTGGCACATAATCATCAGAATGTTGTTTTATGGTGTTACGAAGAGTCGGTGGTAGACGCTATTAAAAATGAGTGTTGTAATACTACCTATTTGCCTGGTCTGACGTTACCAAAAAATATTCGTCCAACGACCTGTTTGCAGGAAGCGCTTGCAGGCGCATCGGTACTCTTTGAAGCGGTACCTGTCCCCTATTTGCGCGCAGTACTCAAACAAGCGTTGCCGTACTATCACAAGGATCAGTACTGGGTTGTGCTCAGTAAGGGGCTTGAACAACAGAGTCTACATTTGCCATCTGAAGTATTACAGGATGTGTTTGGTATAGACACACAAGTGGGCGTTCTTATGGGGCCAAGCTTTGCACATGATGTGGTAGAAAAACAGTACACGGCAGTCAATCTTGCAGCCACGTCGCCCGCACTCAGTACGCATGTTGAGCATCTGATAAAAACTGATTATTTCTTAGTCAAACCGCTTGATGACATGATCGGTATGCAATGGTGTGCAATTTTGAAAAATTGCATCACCGTTGGCATGGGCATTTTAGAAGGTGCTGGGTATACCGATAACACGAAGACTTTTTTCTTGGTGCAAGCATTACAAGAGATAAAAACTATTGTAGAAAAAGCTGGGGGCAAAACATCGACGGTGTATAATTTTGCCGGAATTGGTGATTTGATGTTAACAGCGCTTGGTACACAAAGTCGTAATCTAAAAGCGGGTCGCCTTAAAGGGCAGGGTGTAGCGAATCATGACATTAAAGAGAAGCTTGGCCATTTGCCAGAAGGGTTCCATGCGATTGTATCTGTGCATGCATGGTTACAAAAAAAACAGGTACACGCTCCGTTAGTTTCTGCAATTTATGAGATTATAGAACAAAAAAAAGCGCATGATGTTTTAATTCATGCGCTTTTAAAAACTATCTAATGCGTATTAAGCAGTGTGGTCTTGTTCGTCAGCATCAACAACTGCTGGAGCAGCTGGTGCTACTGGTACAGCCACAGGAGCTACAACTGGTGCAACTACGGGTGCTGGTGCTACAGGAGCAGCTTCAACAGCCGCTTCTTCTTGTCCAGCAATAACGCCTAATGCTCTGATTTGGTTATCAAGATCAACTATCCCTGCGTCAACAGCAGCGCTGATTTTGATCAAACGAGCTTTAAGTGCAGTTAAGTTTGCTTGTGTTTCTTGGATGTTATCAAGTGCGCCCTTAAGTGCAGTAATTGCTGCTACCAAGTGAACATTTGCAGAACCTCTTTTAATTGCGCGTTCGCTTGCTTCAATTGCTTTTTCAATGGCGCCGTGAGTGATGTGAGATTTTGCGTGAACTGCTGTTGATGCTAGAAGACAGAGGCCTAATACTACGTGCTTTTTCATGGGACAACTCCTTTTAGGATAGTGATAAATCGGACGTACCGTAACATGCTTATTTAAAAAAAAGATAGAGTTATTGTTCTTCTTTTTGATTATTATTTGTTTCTTTAGTTTCTGTGTAATCAGGGTGCGTTTGGAGTTGTTCTGCAGCTAGTGCTTGCCATGCACTAAAATCAATAGAACGTTGCGTTGCTTCAGCAGATAAACTTGCTGCTTGTTCCCGTAGGTTTGCTAAAATTCCAATAATTTGATCAAGAATAATAGTCAGTTGATCAAGCTTGGTTTTATCAACACACACATGGTCAACGTGTGCTTGCAGTCCTGTCTGTGCAATAAGGCAAAAGAGTACTATTTTTTTCATTAGTGAGATCCTTTAAGGCGTGTGTAAGATAGCTACGTAGTGTAGATGTGTAGCTGTCGTCAAAAAGGTTTGTCAACGCTTTGCGTGCACATGGATGGTAGTCGGCTTTTTAAGATCGATGTATGAACCAGCAAGTGGTTTTTGTTCGGTGATAATGCATTGGCAGCATGAGAGCGATTGGTTACAGCCATGCTGTACTTGGAGCGTGAGATTGTGAAGTGTTAAAAATTCATACGCATGGTGTACGGTCAAGTTGATAAAGGATGGTAATAACACAAGTTCTTGTTGATTGTTACTGATATACAGCGTGAGTTTTTTTTGATTGAGCGGCGTGCCAGCTGCAGGTTCTTGGCTGAGTACGGTGGCATGTAAGGTGTTTGATGGAACAGGCACTATGGTATACGCAATCGCTTCTTTTTTTAAAAGAGTAACGGCCGCATCTTGTGGCATGTCGGTACAATCAGGAGCAGTATGCTGTTGAGGTTCTGATGAAGTGACTACTAAGATAGTTTGGTGTGGGCGTATTGCTCGTTGGGGACTTGGTGTTTGAAAGAGAATAGTACCAATGGGTAATGTTTCGTCTTCTTGTGTACGTAAAAGTTTAAGAGAAAGATTACATGCGGCAGCGTCTTGTAACGCAGTGTGTAAAGGTTTGCCAAGAAGATGGGGGACGGTTGTCGTGCTGACATTAAAAAAAAGATACGGCATAACATACCCAAGAGCAAAGCACGCAAAGGGAATAAGCCAGAGAAATTTTTTTAATAGTGTACGCATGTGATGGTATCCAAAGGTGGAAAAAGCAGTGAATCAATAAGCCGGATTCTGTGTTTGGCAACCATGTATCTAAGCGACATACCCGCATGTTTAAATGGGAACAAACTACCCGACATGCCTATTTTGTCTTGCTCCAAGTAGGGTTTACCCCGCCATTATATTGCTATAACAACCTGTGCGCTCTTACCGCACTTTTTCACCCTTACCTACGTTTCTGTAGGCGGTTATTTTCTGTGGCACTTTCCATGAGCTCGCACTCTCCTTGATTGCATGCTTACGCATCCTCCCAAGGTACTTTGTTTGTTAGGAGTCCGGACTTTCCTCTTAAGTAACTGTAAGGTTACAAGCGATTGCCTCGTTTCACTGCTATTAACCATTTCAAAGAGAAATTCATTAAGGTAAATATACCACCAAAAATCAGGATTGTATAGGCAATCAGGCCTCCTAGTGAGATCATGTTATGAGCTTGGTATAAGCTGTAGAGCCAGTACCCACTCATTAAAGATGTGAGCAGTATCTGTTGGTGTTGAACATGCTGGAGGGCCCAGCGTGTTGCAAGAAGAGCTGCAATAAAAAGGTACAAAAATGCGCCGGTAATACCGTACAAAAAAAGTCCGTGCAGCAGTGCTGGTAACAGGAGAAATACGGATTCAGCATACGTCAGTGTTGCGTAACAACCGATCAAAAGTCCTGCAATAGTGCAGGGAAAAAGAGGTAAAGAAAATAGTGCTGTTAGACACATATCCAAAAAAAATAAAATAGTTTGTATTACTAAGAAGAATATAAAAAACATTTGTATTTCTCCTATGAGCTTATTCTGTGCATGCTTTTGGTGTGAGCCTTGCTTGGTTGACAATTTGTAGGTGTGCTGTAAAGTTGTCCGGTGTTAAGTTACAGTATATATAACTTTGTTTTGGAGTTACTAATTATGAAAAAAACTTTATTAGCAGTTTCGCTTTTAGTTTCAAGTCTAGTAGTTGCATCAGATGCGCCAGCAGCTCCTGCGACTCAAACTTTGAAAGACAGATTTGTGGGTTACGCAGCTTCTGCTAAAGATGGTGTTGTAAACGCTGCAGGTTATGCAAAAACTAACTTGACCAACCGTTATGTTCTTGGTGGCGTTGCAGCAGTTGTTGTTGCAGTAGTTGCATATAAGTACATAACTTCACACAAGAAAGCAAAGTCTACTAAGGCTGCTTTCTAAGATTAGTATTTAGAAAAAAAAATAAAAGGTCGTTTGTAACAGAACGGCCTTTTTTGTTGTCCTTAGGGGACATGGGGTTTATGTGATTGCTCGTTCTACGTTTCGTTCCTTTTTTCTGACAAGTTGTATTGTTGCGGCAGTATGTGGTGTTGCGCTTTTTGGGGGATTATGGCTTTCCTTAAAAACGGCACCTGTTGTGGATTTTTCTGTCTTGCAACAGTACGCACCTGGCAAACCTTCAGTCTTACTTGATTGTCATGGCAAACAATGGGGCCAGTTTCAACTTGATAAACGGACGCCCGTTTCTATGGATGGTATTCCTACCACTGTTGTTAAAGCATTTGTAGCGGCAGAAGATTGGAAGTTTTTTGAACATAACGGTATATCGCTTAAAGGAATTGCTCGTTCTGTAGTAGTTAATATGACGCAAGGGCGTGTGGTGCAAGGAGCAAGTACCATCACGCAGCAGTTAGTAAAACTATTATTTTTTGATACTCAGCGCACGTTTAAAAGAAAAATTAAAGAACAGCTTTTAGCGCTTCTTGTTGAACAGCAATTTACCAAAGACCATATTTTAGAAATGTATTTAAACCATGTGTACTTTGGTGCAGGTGTGTATGGTGTACAAGCGGCAGCACAAAGGTTTTGGGGCGTGTCTGTTGATCGCGTTACTATTGCACAAGCAGCACTACTAGCAGCAGTTGTCTGTTCGCCTGGTCATTACTCTCCGTTGTTTTATCCACTTTCAGCACAACAGCGACGTAATGTAGTGCTGGGCAAAATGAAGACGCTTGGGTTTATTACACAAGAGCAGTACACGCATGCATGTCAAGAACCACTTAATCTGATTGCCTACCACCAAGATGAATGTGGACTTTATGCAAAAGAAACCATACGTACGCAGCTAGAAGAAAAGTTGGGTAAAAAAGCACTTTACACACAAGGTTTGACCATTCAAACAACGCTTGATGTTACCATGCAAAAACATGCAGATACGGCTTCTGTTAGTCACTTTGAACGTATGCGCCAAGCGTATGGAGGTGATATTCAGGGAGCATTAATTACACTTGATAATAAAACAGGTGGTATACGTGCGTTAGTTGGTGGGGTTGATTTCCATGCATCGCCTTTTAATAGAGCGTTGCAAGCGCGCAGACAGCAAGGATCCGTTTTTAAACCTCTTATTTATACAGCAGCGTTACTGCATGGAAGATCCTTAGCAGATATGGCGGTTGAGCAAGCGGGTAAAAAGTGGGAGCCGCGAAATTATCATAGAAAGTTTGAAGGGCCCATGACGTTAGCGCGCGCGTTCTCGTATTCCAACAATATTATTTCGGTAAAAATTATTTTAGATGTTGGCCCACAGGCGGTGGTTGATCTTGCACTTAAATGTCGATTGGTTGGTCCGTTACATCCGTATCCTTCGTTGGCTCTTGGGTGCGTGGATAGTACGCTTGCAGAAGTTGCAGCAATGTTTTCTGTGTTTGCACATGATGGTATCTATACACAGCCGCATTTGATTGAGTGGGTAAAGGACACGACGGGCAAAAAAATTATTAAACACAGACCTGTTGAAGAACAGATTATTCCTACACGCGTTGCACATCAAATAGGTGCAAATCTTATGCTTGGATTAGAGCGGCGTAAAAAACAGACAACATCGTGGATAGATTCGCAAGCGATGGGTAAAACGGGAACCACGAACGATTCAAGAACCTGTTGGTTTGTAGGGTCAACGCCAGAACTCACTACTGCCGTATATGTGGGGTGCGATGACAATAGACCTTTGGGTAAGTATGTGTTCCCGGTACAAACGGCTTATCCTTTATGGTTGGCTTTTCATAAAAAAATACCAACACAACAAAAACAGTTTGTGTTTGATCCGTCATTACAATCACTTACCATTAATTGGAAAACGGGAGAGCCGGCTACGCTTGGTGATCCTGAAGTAGTGTCTCTTCTTATCTAATAAAGCCGTATCACCTTGACTTGCTGGGCATGATTTCAGTACATCTGATAGCTCAAGCAACAATAAAAAAGGGAAAAATTATGAGATGGTATGCGGCACTTTTTCTTCTGTTGTATACAGGTTCAAGCATGGGTAGTTTTGGTAGTTCGCTTAGTTCGGTTGAAGGCTTTGGAGAATCAATCGGGTCTACCACCATGAACGTGGTGAACGGTTTTAAGTCTATGGGCGGTGCAGTTCCATCGGGCTATACATACAGCTTTTGTGTGATCAATGGATGTGCACAACCAGTAATGGTTAAAGCAAAAGGTATGAAAGATATTATGGGCGCCCAATTTGCGGGTAGCATTAAAAATCAAACAACCATTAATCCTGGCACATCAAGTGGCACACAATTTAACAAGATTAGTTTGTATTTTGAGATTGAGTTTAGTACGACAGGTGGCACCTTTTTTTCTGAAAAGCATTATCAGCTTGGTGTAAAAAATGATCCTGCAACGTACATGTATCATACGTATCAAGATCAGGGCGGCAATCTGTGCGGCGAAGAAGTAGGTTCCGGCTACGTTGATACATCTGCTGGTTTTATGAGTGTTATCTACAATAATACGGCCAATACTGTCCCTGTTTCTTTTTCATTTGGAACTAATCCGATTACCATCAATCTAGAACCGCAATCGTGGAACTATCTGACTGATGTTGCGAGCTATGCCATTCGCCCAACAACAGGGTCTTTAAATTTTGGCACCTATGGATCTGTGGTAGTAGGTAAAACGGGCATGGGCCAAACTGAAACGCAAGGACAACAACCAGGGTCAACTCCGTCAGTATCTCCTGCAGTGTATAATTATGAAATTTATGGTACCACAGCGTTTGAAAGTGGTATGGCGCCCGGTAATTTTGCGCAACCAACCACGGGTGCAATTCGCTCAATTACGCCTATGCCCTGTTATATTTGGAACCAATCTGCTGAATATTCACAAGCAACGTTTAGCCAAACATTAGTACCTGCTCAGATACCAGGGCAATCGGTATGGTTACTGTACACGGGCCCTGGGTACAACAGCAATACGCAAAAAATTGAACAACCGTTTATAGGGCAGATTCCGTACGGACAAACAGTGGAAGCATTTTTAATTCGTCCAACATTACAAGACTATTATGGGCGTTTTTATTTGGTTCGTTTAAACACAACGGACGTAACAAAAGCACAAGCATTTTTACAAAGTATTGCTGCAGGCACGTTAACGGTTCCGCAGTTAAAAGTTGACCCTACCGTGCTTGCTAAACAAACAGTGACTAGTTTGATCCAAACCTATGCGGGGATACTTCCTGATACACTTGGATTATTGCAAGATGCAAACGGTACGCAAGGGTACATTATGCTTGAAGATGTCTTTTTACCGTACGGTTTAGGGTCAGGTCCCTTTTATTACAGTGTACCTGCTCCTAATTACGATGTAAGCCAGATGTTTTCTACGTTTAGTTTTTTACAAGCGTTTACCAGTTCTGATCAGATTAATCAGTCGGTTACTAACTTCCAAACTGCTTTAACAAGTTGGATACAAGGGTACGCAAGCGATCCTGTGTCTACACAAGCGAGCATGCAGCAGTTTTTACTTGCTAACGGTACGGCTAACTGTATTGCGGTTGATAAGAATGGTAACAAGAGTCTAACTCCAGTGGGGATGACTGCTTTAAATATGATGCTTTATGGGCCTGCAAGTATGACGCAATTACCTGTTTGTTACCAAGTAGGACAGAATTATCAAAACCAAGCGCCCGATGGATTTCCCACAACGTCAGTATCGTTTCCAGTAATAAGTGCGTAGTACTCATTAAAAAAGAGCGATTTTGTAGTTTGGCATGCAGTTTTTGGTATACTTACTCTTGTATTGTGTAAGTAAGTAAATAATAAGCTGCATGAGGAACAAGAGTTGAAGAATTTTTTACTAAGTATGTTATTGGGTACGTGTGTAGTTGGCGGTTTGCAGGGTGCGCAACATGGTGCAGCTCTTCAAACTGCAGAACCAGAACCTATGGTGACGGTCCACGTTATACGTGAAACAACAAACGCGCATGGTGGTTCTGTTTTGGTAGCTGATGATATGGAGTGTCCACTTTCTTTGGTTCAAAAGTTTATTTCTGGCAAAGTGTTTCACTTAGGTAAGCCTGTTTTATCTTTATATAGCGCAGATTATGACTTATTGAAGGGTATGGTACTTGCAACATGTACCTATGAACGAAACGAGTTGTTAGCTGCTAGAAGCCCTGAGGATTTACAAAAAATCTTTAAGGCAGCGATTGGGTTAAGCCTACATAAAAAGACTTTAGATGCTATAACGGTGTCGCTCTTACAACATATTGAACGGCTTTCTCCTAAGCCTGGTGTTAAAGAAGTTCGTATGAGTTGTATATGCTCAAGATACGAAACTGACGATAGTCCGCGTGTGAATTTTTTAAAAAAGTTTGGTTCAGCAGATATTGAACGTTTAGTAGCAACTGCTGTTGGATTAGTGGCAGATGAAACATATAAGAGCGATCCTCAAGGGACTGATGTTGAGAGTGATTTTGAGAATGTTAAAGCTGTGTTGCATGTATTATTACATACTGACGATTTAAAGAAGTACGTAACCGAGAAGTGCAAAGAGACATTAGCGGATGCTGTCAAAGCGCGTGCATTATGGGATTTAGAACATCATCCTGTAAGGAATCATGTTGCGGGTAACTATTCCTTAATTGATTACATGATAAGATATTTTGACGTTGCGTTTCCTTGTGGCATGAGGAAAGAAGACTTAGTATTTTGTCCGTCAGTGTCGGATCTTTTGCGTGCAGGTGCAGTTGATAAACGGTTGATGCCAAATCTGCACGATGGTTTTGCAGAAAAACGTAGTTATTTGACGATAGAGGATAAGGGTTTAGGTTCTCTGGAAGGCATAGAAGGTGTACCAAATAGTGTGGATGTACGACATCTTTCTTTAGCTCATAATAATCTTTGTGCATGGCCAAAAATAATGGCGTTTTCTGCCTTGCAATCGCTTAATCTAAGTAATAATAATGTGAGTGTGTTGACTCCTGGAATGTTTAGTCATCTTTGTCATTTAAAAAGTCTTCGTTTAAACAGTAATAATATCAGTACAATACCGTCAGGGGCTTTTGATGGACTTGCAGCTTTGGAATGGCTTAATCTAAGTCGGAATAACATACAAGAATTGCCACCAGATTTTTTGGCAAAATTTCCTCAATTAACATCGGTTGATCTTGAGAATAATCAACTTCGTAAAGTGCCAGCAGGAGCGTTGCGTGGGCCTAAACAATTAAAAAAAGTTTGTCTTTATACTAATAACTTGCCTAGCCCAAGTTCTCAAGCAGAAGACACAATACGTAAACAAAATGGATTATCTGCAGAGTGTCAGGTATTACTTTATAATCAAAGGCGCCAATGACCGTAGTACTGTTTCTTGTAACGCAGCAGGGTTGCTTACAATCTCTTCTTGGAGTAACACGGTAACAAGCTCTGGATGATCTGCTTGAGCAGCGTACGCATTATCTTTTTGATGGCTGGTTGTGCGGGTTGTTAGGGGAATAACAATGCATGGTTTTTCAAAAAATAATGTCTCAAAAAGAGAACCGGCTCCAGCGCGGCAAATAATCAACGATGCCTGGTTGTAATAGTCAGCAAGTTGATGGTGGTACGCAAATACGATGTGTTCAATGTCATGTTGCGTATAAAAAGCACCAACGCGCTCTGCATCAGCACTGCCTGTTTGATGAATAATACGCCACGTTTGCAAAACTGCCACAGGCACTGTTTCGAGCATCTTATTTAAAAAAGCTGAACCTTGCGAACCGCCTAAAATTAACAGTGTCGGTTTTGTAAGCTTGATAGGTTTTTTATCTTGCTCTGTAAAGCGTAATGGATAGGGGGCCAGTATGGTTGGTCTTTTAAAATAGTTTTTTGTTTGTTTAAAACAGATAAAAAGATTGGTTGCTAAGGGTGCCAGTAATTTTATGGTACGGCCTGGGTGTGCATTAAGTTCAAAAAGATCGATTGGTATACGCAGTACATACGCAGCTAAACACACGGGTATAGAAAGATAGCCACCGGTGCTGATAACAACAGTCGGTTTATACGTGCGTAAGATCGACACGCTTTTAAAAAAAGTAGTAATCAGCTGTGTAATAAATAGAGGCAATTTCCACCATTGTCTGTACGGAACTTTTGGTAATGCAAGACGCTCGGTATATGTAATGGCAGGAAACTGTTTGCTGATAGTCGTATCAAGTTCCTGACTATTGCCAATAAATAAAAGGGGTTGCTTACTAATCTGTGTGCGTTGCGTGCTAAGTGTGATGCACGGAATAATATGCCCACCTGATCCGGATGCAACAGCACATATGCCATGAGTTGTGATCATAAGAGTGTACCTTGCGTGTCGCCTTTTTGCATACAGCGATAAAAAAATTCTCTGAGTGATTGTTGTAATTCTGGGTCTTTAATTGCAGCAAGCGCTTGTTTTTGTGCAAAGGTCAGTGGCACTACTTGGGGCTTTATGTAGACCGGCTTGCGTTCTTGTGGTGTTGTAGTTTTCTTTTTTGAGCCACTCGTTTTAAACACTAATTTTTGAATATATGTTTTGCCTAAATGCGTGTTAATTGTTTTTAGGAGTACGGTAGAAAGCAGGTATAGTTCTTGCATCCAGCTTGCATGTTGTACGCCAAGTATCAGGGTAGAGCCGTCAATTCTTTCTACCTGGACACGTTTTGCTAAGCTGCCCATGATGGTAGGCCATTCAGCTAATAAAACTAATTTCCAAGATTCTTGTTGCAATGTTTTTTGCAAAATATCTTTTAGTGCAAGTGCATCGTTCATGAACAGCTTTCTTTTTGTAGAAAAAGGTTCTTCCAAAAAAGCTTTGCACTACCCGGCATTGGTGGCTTTTCTAGATTTTTTTGGAGCAGTGCTATCATGCCTGAGCAGATTTTTATCTGTTGTGTATTGTGTGTTGTGACTGCTTCTTGGTAGCGAGCTATCCATGCTTTAAGGAGTTTATCAATTACCGTTGGTGTATCTATTTCTGTGGGGCAATGAGTATTTAAGTAAGAATAAAAGCCTTGCGCGGATGGTGTTGCAGCCATAAAAAATTGTTCGAACGGTTCAAGTTCGTTGGAGGTGCGTGTGGCAAGGGTATGGATATGACAACGGGATCTGATAGTTGGTAGTACGTGTGTTGCCCGTTGTGCTGTAAAAAAGAAGTAATATCCTGTTGGAGGTTCTTCAATCAGTTTAAGTAACGCATTAGCCGTTGCTGGTGTTAATCGATCAGCATGTTCAAGTACAAAGACCATGGATTGATTATCTGCTAACACAAAATCACTTCTTTTAAAAATTGGTTCTATATCATCCAAAGTGTATCGTTGTTCAGGCGTAATCCATAACAGGCTATGAAAATTTTTTTCTTTAATACTGACACAAGAAAAACAGCGCATGCAGGCAGATGTGTGTGTACAAAAGAGCGATTGTATGCGAGCAATAGTGGCTGCGGTGGTTGCCTCTACAGGGCCTACCGTTAATGTTCCTGTGGCTTGGTTCATGGACGCTCGCAGTGGGATAAGACGGTAACAAGTGCTTGCTCAAGGAGTGTTTGTGGTGTTTCTGTTGCATCAAGCGTTACAACAT
>CAZSHB010000007.1:0-8187 GCA_964606885.1 uncultured Pseudomonadota bacterium
ATCCCCGTTGGGGCAGGTGCAAAACGAACGCGTATTTTGTGTGTGGTCATGGGTCAAAAAATCCTTTTAAAATAGATACTTCTAGGGTACCTCCTGGGGGTTATAAAGTCTACTGGCTAGATTCTTTTTGACAGAGTCTTGTGGTCTTTGCTACCTTCTTGCCTGCTATGCACGTAAAAAAAGGAGATGTGTAGTTATGAAGCAATGTCTGCGTATTACCCTCTATGTCCAAGCTTATAAGCAAACGCTTAAAGACGGTATTCAAAAAGCCGCTAAAAAAGCTGGGATTGAAGGTACCGTTCAAAAAGTGAACGATAAAGAAATTACCGTTTTTGCCTGTGGGACAAAGCCTCACGTTGATGACTTTTTAGATGCGTTGCATCAAAAGGTCGCTACCAAGGAGCTTGATTTTTTAGAGATTGAACCATTTCTTAAAGATCGCGATTTCCGGGGTGTGTTTCGAATCATAGAATAAAAGCGATTGACTTGTACTGGGTATCTTATTACTCTAATTAAGATTTGGCTTTCATTAACCTAAGAAGGAAAAACGCCATGACAACCACTAAAGCAGTACTCTTGAGCGGCTTGCCAGTTGCATAAACTGTCGCAAGCGCTTTCTACGCGGCTCATCTAGCAGTCGCATCTTTCTCAAATTTATTTTTTTATATGTCGTCTTTATATAAAGTTCGACCAACTTTCACGAGGCATTTTTATGCGCACTCCGTTATTAGAAATACGTGGTGTTACCAAAACGTTCGGTTCTGGTTCACACACAATACATGCTCTTAAGGGCGTTAACTTAACTATTTATAAGGGCGAAATTTTCAGTTTGCTCGGAGTGAATGGTGCTGGTAAATCCACACTTTCATCGATTATTGCAACGCTGCATCCTGCAACAACGGGCGATATTATTAAAGATGGCCATTCCATCTACGATGATGTTGTTGAATATCGTCGTACGATCGGCTTATGCCCACAAAAGCCAAACATCGACATGATGTTGACCATAGAAGAAAACTTGCGTTTTGCTGGTCGATTCTTTTGTATGTCAGAAGAAAAAATCAAAGAACGCATGAAGTATCTTATGGAACGTTTTAATTTAACTCGTTATGCATCTATGAAGGCATCGGTGCTTTCTGGTGGGTATAAACAACGGTTTATGTTAGCACGTACCTTAATGCATGAACCGGAGTTAGTTATTCTTGATGAGCCAACAGTAGGCCTAGATCCTCACGTACGTCGTGATATCTGGGAAATTATTAAAATGCTTAAAAAAGAAAATGTGACCGTACTACTTACGACCCATTATCTAGATGAAGCAGAAAAACTGTCTGACCGTGTGTGCTTGCTAGATAACGGTGTTATTCAATTTATTGATACACCAGAAGAGTTGATGCGTGCTCATGGTGGTGCAAACCTTGAAGACATTTTTGTGAAGTTAATTAAAGAAAGCGAAGCTGAAGCAAAACAGCAAGAAGAATAAAGGTATATTGTTTATGAATTTATTAAGTTTTAAAACCTGTAGTCGTCTTATTTGGCGAGACTTGGTTGTATTTTTACCCAGTTTTTGGGACCGTCTGATAAACGCTGTTATTTGGGTTCTGTTAACGATTGTTGTGTTCCAATATATTTTTCCTACCATGGGTCTTAGCGCAGAGTATGGTGCTTTTATGGCTTGTGCTAACGCTATTAGCTGGGGCTTTTTTGAAGTGATGGAAAATGTATCCCGTTTTGTTGCGGATTTAGATGGTGAAAAATCTATTACGTATGATCTTACACTGCCCTTGCCGCAATGGATGGTATTTTGTCGATTAGCATTGGCAAGCGCATTGCAGGCAATGTTTATTAGTGTGTTTATTTTGCCATTGTCGATTGTCGTCTTGTGGAATAACTTTCCGCTTGGTGGCCTGTCTGTGGCAAAAGTATGTTTGATTTTTTTGGTATCGAATCTGTTCTATGGATTCTTTTCGTTATGGATGTCGAGCATCGTTCCCAATTTGCGCAGTATTAATAACATTTGGTCACGTGTGATTTTTCCTTTGTGGTGGTTGGGTGGTTACCAATTTAGTTGGGCAACCATGTATGAGATCTCGCCTATCACTGCTAAGTGCATGCTTGCAAACCCTGTTTTGTACACGGTTGAAGGTATGCGCGCTGCGGTGCTTGGTCAGGAAGGATACATAAACTTTTGGGTTTGTTTCTTTGTGATCTTTGCATGTACGGTGGTTGTAGGATATATCGCCACTAAAAGAATGCTTAAACGACTTGATTGTTTACCGTAATAGTTTTGATAAAGCTAATAATAAAAAATCCCCAGTTTTTCGCTGGGGATTTTTTATTGTGTATAAACCAGATGGTCTAAAAAATATTAGTTGTTTGCTAACTGAACAGCAGTACCTAACAATTGAGCATTATGATGAGCTCGTTGTGTAGCTGCCATGTGTGCTAATGAATATGCTTTTGATTCGTCAAACCAGTTTGCTTGGTTTTTGATTGACAAGATTGTTTGGTTAACAAGAACAATATTTTTATCGATAGCATCTATAACAGAAGCAAATGCTCGTTTATCTACGCGTACAAAAATTTCTTTAGTAGAAGTTAGTTTTGCAGATAATCTTACTAAGTGAGCAAATGCACTTGATCTGCCAAAATGTTCGTTAACAAAACAAAGATCGAGTGCTGCCAGTAGATCTTTTTCGTTTGTGTTGTTTAAAATAGCATCGATGACTTCGCGGTCTTTAGGATCCCATCCAGCTTGTGGCATGCATGCGTTATATGAAGCATATGCACCAAGTGCACCACCAGTTATTGCACCAATTCTTTCAACCCAGCCCCATTCTGAAGGTTCAAAAAGACGAGCATGAACTCTAGAGCCATCCATTCTGTAACCTAATGCATTAGCCATACCTAAAAGTGTGATATAACCAATTGCGCTTGAAAGTGCAGTGCCAGCAATAACGCCAACATGTTGCATTGGTGCTAAGTGGTAATATTTAACAAGTTGAGGTGCATCCATAATAGCGTCAACAGCATTAACAGGTTCTGCAGGAGCAGCGTGTGCTACGCTGGTGAGTGTTAGGAGGGAAAGAGCGAGTTTCTTCATAGAAACGCCTTTATAGGTAAGTGGGGTAATTTGATTAGTTCAGCCGCATAATCTATCCTACATAGTGGTTTAAGTAAAAGGTTTTTTCATGAAAATAGCATTTTTTAAAGAAGCTGCTTGTGCGGCTTTGTGCGTTTTTTCTCTCTGGGGAAATCCTTCTACTTTTTCTTTGATCTTAAAACCTAATCAACCTCTTACAACACATGCTCTTCAGGCAATACCAGAATCTTTTTTAGTCACTAGAATTGTTACGAGTTTGCCTGGCTATACTTCTGCTGAAATTGAATATCTCTTTTCTTTTAAGCCTCCAACGCTTTGTTTAAAAAAAAAATTCTTGGTGGGTGTTGAGCGTTTAAAAATGCAATCTCCCGCATCAGAAATAGAAATTTCTGCTTTAAAAATTCATGATGGATACGAGTTGCATGTTGCGGGTACTCAAGAGTGGACAGTGGGCAGAGTTAAGTACCGGGGAATGAACTTTGCCAAAGAAGAGTATGGTGTTTTGTATGATAGTACTCCTGGGGAGCTGTTTTCTCTAGAGCGGCATAAGCAGGCGCTTGAAGCCATAAAAAAGTCAGCTCAAGACCGGGGTTATCTTGATACCCAGGTAGATGATCAGTTAGTGTATCATAAAGAAGATAAGGTGGTTGATGTTTACCTGACTATTATGCAAAAATCTGTGTATAAAATTACCACGATTAATTTGGCTTTTACCGGCGCATTAAGTCGTTTTGTCCCTCAAGAGCGGGATAAACTTTATAAGAAGTTTTTTTCCGGCATGATCAAACATGCGTATAACATCAAAGATTTAGAGTTGTGTTGCAAAGAGGTTAAGCGTTATTTGTCTGAGCGCGGTTCTATTGGGACCGATTTGCATGTTCAAGATGTTATTGATCACGAGCAAAAGACGGTTGCTTTAACGATTACGCTTGGAGCATCTGAACAGCGTGGATTACAGTTTTTTGGGAATCATTTTTTTTCTACTGATCAGTTACGAGCAATTATTATGCGCTTTGGTAATGAGGCTGGTATTTTGCCACCTGCAGTTATGTGTCAAGAAATGCAAGAGGCATACCATAAAAAGGGTTTTTGGCAGGCACATGTTGATACGCATCAAGATGATGATGCTGACTATTTCATTATTAAAGAGGGTGCGCGTGCACGGGTAGGTAAAGTAACAATTTTAGGGGTGCAATCTGCGGATCATAAACATATAGTAACTACTTTTTTTAAAAAACCGGTTATGGGCAAAATGGTTGATGAAGCAGTGTTAGAAGATGCAGTAGATAAGATGATTGCCTGGTATAAAGAGCATGGATATAGCGATATTGAGTTGCTACAAAAAGAGTGGAAGTCTACTAAAAAGAAAGACCAATTTGATCTTGAATTGGTGATTGACGAAGGTGTTTGTTATAACGTCGCTCGTTTACGTATCAAAGATTTCCCTGAAGAATTACAAGATGCGGCGACGGCGTTATTGCCAGTATGTCCATTCCCGCTTTCTTTTGAATTGTTGGGGAATGTTAAAAAAACGTTGGTGCATCTTATGCGTATTAAAGGGTACGCTAATGCACAGGTTACTAGTGATATGGTCTTAACAGATACTGATTATGATGTTGTCTTTGCTGCGCAACCAGGCCCATTAGTAACGGTAGGCAAAATTATTGTTTCCGGTTTAACCAAAACAAAACATGATGTGGTCCGCTCGTTGATGGCAACTCAATCAGGTGACGTGTGGAGTAACGATAAACTGCCGCTTTCTTTTGTACATCTTAAAGCAACAGATGTGTTTGAAAGAATTTCCATTCAGCCGGTATACGGTGTGCATAAGCAAGAGCGAGATATTCTGCTTGCCGTACAAGATGACGAACCGTTTGAAGTAAAAGTTCGTTTGGGGTACGAGCAGTTGAGTAAAAACTTTGCGTTTAAAAAGGGCTCATCCTACACAGGCGGTGGTACTTTTTTATGGCGCAATCCAACGGGGTTTGCAGACAATATTTTATTTGATGTGGATATGAGTAGGTTCGAGCGTAAAGTTGGCTTGTCTTATAAAACGCCCTTTTTTATTAGTTTTCCTATGAACACAACACTCAAAACGTATGCTAATAGATATACACAACCTGTTGCTATTGGCTCTATTCATCCTTTATATAATATCACCCAAGAGGGATTTTTATGTGGGCTTAGCAAGCATTTTACGCATTACGATTGTGGTGCTACTGTAGGTTTTGAGTGGATGCTTATGAGCGATATTTCTGATCAGTTGTCCCGTGCTATTAATTTTAAAACAAATTTAATTGGTCAAAAAATTCCCTACTTTTTTGCTGAACCGATGGTCTATATAGATTTTCTTGATAATCGGTTAAGCCCTACCAAGGGTACGTTTGCTGCTCTTACCTTTAAAGGTATGTTTCCGCTGCGTGGAGAAGGATCGTATTTTGTTAAGGGGCTGATTGAGAACGGGTGGTTTGTGCCACTTGCGCCTCTTGTGTGGGCAACTCGTATTCGTATTGGTCATATTTTTAAACAAGAATTTAGTGCGGTTATGCCTTCTGAGCGATTTTATTTAGGGGGACCAAACTCGTTACGAGGCTATCAGGTTGATAAATGTCCGCCCTTGGGGCTCTTTGTGGATGATCAAGGCAAGTCGCAATGGTTGCAACAAGGGGGTAAAACGATGCTTAACTTTAATACTGAGCTGAGATTCCCTTTATTTTATAAGATGCTGCAAGGAGTACTGTTTCAAGATTTTGGGATATTGGTAGAACGTCCTCGAGACTTGGTCGTGTTCCCTGATAAGCCTTTGGCGGCTAGTGGTTTTGGGGTTAGGTATATAACGCCTATCGGCCCGCTTCGATTTGATATTGGCTGGAAATGGTATAAAGATCGTCCTGATGATGCGGCGTACGCTTGGTTTTTAACCTTTGACCATATGTTTTAGCCCAGGCGCAATTGCCTTTAACCAAGAAACCATTTATATTCAAACAGAATTGTTACAAAAAACCTACTCAAATTTAGGGGGTATTTATGAAAGATATTACAGGTCATAGTGATCACGCTCATGATATGGTTGTCGATGAAGTCATTTGTCATTTTCCATATGCAGTTTTTTCTGTCGCTTTTAGCTTGATTGCCGCAGCAGTTCTGGGCTATTTCTCTTTTGGTGCATCTAATAAAGCTATCGAACACGGTTCACATGTTTTGTTCCATAGTTTCCACTTTTTACATTTAGTATTTGCGGCAACTGGTGCAGTACTTACTTTTTTTAGATTTTCTAAAAATGTATTTAAAGGATTATTAGTTGGTGCAATAAGCGCAGTGTTTTTCTGTATTATGTCTGACGTGGTAGTACCGTATTGGATTGGTACTATGTTGGGTGTTAAGATGACCTTCCATATTTGCTTTACTCATGAACTTCATAATGTATTACCGTTCTTGCTTGTTGGACTTTTAAACGGTTGGATCTTAGGATACCACCCAACAGCAGTACAAAGCTTTTACGCATTGTGGTCACACTTTACGCATATCTTTGTAAGCTCAATGGCTTCAGTGTTGTATATTATTTCCCATGGATTCCATAACTGGTATAACTCTATGGGTGTTGTTTTTGTACTGTTAATTATTGCGGTAGTTATACCGTGTACGTTGTCTGACGTTGTAGTGCCGATGTATTTTGCTCGTAAAAAATAACTTGGGTGAACGCCTATGAGAGATATTGTTTTTAAAAATGTTTCAAAGTCTTTTGGCGGTGAGCTGATCTTAGACGATATCTCTTTTACCATTCCGTCTGGTAAATTCTTTGCCCTTCTAGGACCAAGCGGTTGTGGTAAAACAACTATCCTACGATTAATAGCAGGCTTTGAATCGGTTGATGCCGGCCAGATTTTTTTAGGTGATACGGATATTACGCATATCCCAGCCAATTATCGACGCATTAACACGGTGTTTCAAAACTATGCACTGTTCCCGCATATGAATGTGTTTAATAACGTTGCATATAGTCTGCATTTGAAAAAAATGGATAAAGACTTTATTGAGTACCGTGTGAACAAAGTTCTTAAAGCGGTACGGTTGGAACAGCACACGAATAAATCGATAGCTCAACTATCGGGTGGTCAGCAACAGCGTGTTGCTATTGCGCGTGCGATTATTAACGAGCCAGAAGTTTTGTTACTTGATGAACCGTTGGCAGCATTAGACGTTAAACTTCGTGAGCACATGCTTATCGAGTTGATGGATTTGCAAGAAACACTCAGAACTACGTTTGTGTATGTTACGCATGACCAAGCAGAAGCACTTACAGTAGCTGATACCATGGCTCTTATGAATTATGATGGTCAGATTGAGCAGATGGGCGCTCCGCGTGAAGTGTATGAATTTCCACAATCGTCATACGTTGCTCAGTTTGTAGGTAAAACAAATCTGTTTGAAGGCAAACTAAAATTGTTTGATGATGTACCTACGCTTGAAGTACCAAGCCTTGGCAAGTTCCTGCTTCAGGTAACGCAACGCACATCGTGGATGCAAGAAGGCCAACGAGTGGTTTTGGCAGTACGTCCAGAAAAAATCTGGATTAGTAAAAAGCCAGAACAAGGGTTTTCTAACCATCTACTGGGTAAAGTCTACTCGATTGTGTATCACGGACCATCGACGCAATATACGGTTATTTTGCAAAATGGTTCTAAGCTTGATGTGTTTGAACAAAATGAAGAACACTTTCCTAAAGCAAAAATTGATTATGATGACGAAGTCCATTTGTACTGGCAAAAAGAAAATGCGGTACTTTTAGAGCGCTAGGGGCTACGGATGAGAAAATTCTTTTCCTCAGAAAGTTCGTTTCTTTGGGGTGTGCTTGCTCTCGTGTGGCAAGTGCTCTTTTTTTATGTACCACTTTCTTTTTTGATAAGCACCAGCGTGGTGATGTTTTTACCATCATCGCATACCAGTTATTTTACCTTTAGCCATTACACAGCATTACTTGATAGCGTGTATGGCATTATCTTTTTACGCTCGCTCTTGTTAGCGGTAGGCACGGTAACTGCGACGTTACTGATCGCGTATCCTGTTGCCTATTATTTAGCTTT
>CAZSHB010000007.1:8197-11650 GCA_964606885.1 uncultured Pseudomonadota bacterium
GCTTTGCGTGTTGAGCGTTTTAAAACGGTATGGTTTGCATTATTGGTGTTACCGTTTTGGACCAACTTATTATTGCTCGTTTATTCATGGTACTTTTTATTGGAAAATGACGGGCTGTTAAACTCGGTACTGCTTAGTATAGGCCTTATTAGTACACCTATTAAGATGATGAACACTGCCTTTGCGGTGTATTGCGGCATGATCTACTGTTATCTGCCGTTCATGTTATTGCCTTTGTATACGTCGTTAGAAAAAGTTGATAAGCGTTTGCTGGAAGCATCTTCAGATTTAGGCGCTACGTATTGGCAGACTTTTAAGAATGTTATTTTACCACTGACTGCACCGGGTATTAAGACGGGCGTGCTCTTAGTATTTATCCCATCGTTTGGGGAATTTGTGGTACCAGCGCTCCTTGGTGGTGATAAGAGCATGTATGTTGGCTCAGTCATTACGCACTATTTTTTAACGATTAGAAATGTTTCTCAAGGTTCAGCATTTACCTGCGTGAGCGTCTTAGTCCTCTTATGTCTGTTGGGCTTAGGCATAGCTATTAACGCTAAAATCAGAAAATGGAGAGCGCATCATGGCTAAATATATACCGTATCAACGTGTGTTATTATCACTGTGGGTTGCGGCAACCTATATGTTTTTGTATGTGCCGCTATTGGTTCTGATTGTGTTTTCTTTTAATAGCGTTGCGTTTCCGTATCGCTGGGAAAGCTTTTCGTTGCGTTGGTATCAAGAACTTTTTAGCTCTGTAGAAATTTGGCAAGCGACTATCAATTCGTTACTCGTTGCATCGTTCAGTGTTTTTTTCAGCCTTGTTGCGGGGCTGATGTTTGTGTTGTGGAATGCACAGCGTTCTTCAGACATGATGCTTGGTTTTTTCTATCCTAACTTGGTAGTGCCAGAAATTGTTCTGGCCGTTGGCTTACTAAGTTTTTTTGTCTTTTTTAATGTACCACTTGGGTTAACATCGCTGATTGTTGGGCATACCTTATTAGGCCTTGGGTACACGATTCCTATCCTTCATGCACGTGTCGCATCGTTAGATTATAGATTAATCGAAGCATCGCTTGATCTAGGTGCTACACAACGCCAAACCTTTTTTAAAATTATTATACCGATGGTGACCCCGTCGTTAGTGGCAGCAGGGTTATTGGTCTTTATCTTATCGCTTGATGATTTTTTAATTGCCTTCTTTTGTGCAGGAACATCAGCACAAACGTTATCGTTGTATATTTATGCCATGATACGTACCGGTGTATCGCCGGTGATTAATGCGCTTGCTACCTGTATGGTGGTAGTGAGCAGTATCTTGGTTGGTGCCTTTTGTTCGTTACGAGTAAGGACGCGCGTATGGTAACATCACGTTTGATCTCTTTTAGAGTTTTGGCTGTTGCTCTGTGGGTTGGCACGCTCTTTACGTTTTTATATGTGCCTGAATTGGTTACCTGGTACAAGCCGTCCCGTTCCATTAACGTTTTTATGTGGTCAGGAACCGTTGCTCCAGAAGTGTTTAAAAAGTTTGAAGCAAAAACGGGCATTCGTGTACACGTGAGTTATTACGAAGGTAACGAAGAACTGTTGGTAAAGTTACTTGCCACTAAAGGCAAAGGGTATGATCTGATTGTGCCTTCTGATTATAACGTGCAGTTTCTTATTGAGCATTGTCTCTTAAAAAAACTGGATAAAACAAAACTAAATTTCTTGTGTCAGTTAAATCCAAAATTAACCGGCCATTATTTTGACCGTTGTAACGACTATTCTGTACCTGCGGAATGGTATTTTATTGGTTTTGCAGTTGATCGTAAAAAGTTCCCTCATGGTTTACCGGCCGCATCATGGGATACCATTTTTAACCCGGCTCACGATATGCGCTTGGCATTAATTAATGATAGCCGTGAATTATCAGGTCTTGCAATCCAGTATCTGTTTGGCGATTTACGTGCATTAACCGATGCAGAAGTTGCTCAGGTTATGCAGCTCTTAAAAAAACAAAAGCCGTATGTTGAAGCGTACTCAGATTTCCGTGGTGATTTTTTGCTTGAGTCTGGCAACTGTTCTTTAGCGATGATGTTCTTTTCGCACATTGCAAAAACATTACAACAGGACAGCAACTTAGCTTTCTTGGTTCCGCAAGAATGGACCTTTTTAGGGATCGAAAATTACGCGATTCCTGCACTTTCTACCAAAGAAGATTTGGTCTATCAGTTGCTTAATTACTTATATGAACCTGAAGTGCAAAAGTATAATTTTGAACATGCTTCCAGTTTGCCGGTGCGTGCTGATGCTGACTATTTGTTTAATGCGCCTGTCATTGGTGAGTATGCTCGTTTGATGCATCCAGAAAGTACGTATAAAACTATTCTGTTTAAAAACACGCTGACTGATGAACAGGTTAATAAAATCTGGTTATCTCTTAAGGGCGGCTTTTAAATCTTCGTCCGCAATTTTTTGATCTATCATTGCTTGGCTGGTGATTGCTCCCGATTGTTCATCAATGATAAAACCCATGATATCTGCACATTGCTGCACCATGGTGAGGTATCCGGTAACGTACGTGGTTCCTCTTTGATCATCTACATTTTGTAAAATGTCTTTATTTGTTTGGAACAGTGCGCTGATGATCTCTTGCAGTTGAGGATTTTTATCTAGGGTTGCAAGTGCAGGAGCGATTGTTTTTTGGATCCAGTCGTACAGTTCTTGCTCTGTTGGATTGAGCCTTATAGGTCCAGTATTTTTTTTAAGAGATGGCAGTGAGTAGGTAGGTATTTGGCTTGGGGGAAACGTAATTGTGGTTACTGCTTTATCAACTTTTACACCAATAATGCTTGCTAGTTCTTGTACAATATCCGTGTAGCCGCCCATGTATGCAGTTCGTATTTTTACATCTTTTATGGTTTGTAAAGTTTGTTTGCCTGCTTTAAGCAGAGCGTTGAGTGGTGCCTGAAGTTCAGGTTTTTTGCTTATGGCCTGAAGACTAGCCGTGAGTGATTGTACTTTGGCGTATGTCTGTTGTGTTGCGGCTTGTTGCTCTGCAAAAGTTGGTGCTTTTTTAGTAGGTTTCTTTTGCCCTTCAGGTTGAGGAATGTAATCAAGAGGGTACAACTGAAGATAAGAGTTTGTGTTATTGTTTGCGGCGTAGCTTGTGTTGCTACTGATAAGCATGGCTAAAACTGTTGCCAGTATGTAAAAAATATTCATCTTATTGTTCCCCCTTTTTTCTAAAACTATTCTATTTGAATAGTACAATAAGGCCATCTTGTTGGGCAACAGTTTATACATGCTTTACCAGGTAGAAGCTTAAGATGGTTTTGGATTGAGGTTTATGCATGTTGGAGTATTCTATATGTATAACCATAGCTTTTAAGTAGATTTTTATTGATGGATGATCCGTACCATGGCAAAAAAATTTTATGTAACGACTCCTATTTATTATGCAACGGCAGC
>CAZSHB010000007.1:11662-25030 GCA_964606885.1 uncultured Pseudomonadota bacterium
TACTTTGTATTCAACCGTGCTTGCCGATGTGGCAGCCCGTTGGCACAAACTGCAAGCGTACGATGTTTTTTTCTTAACAGGAACAGATGAGTTTGGGCAAAAAGTTGCTCAAGCGGCCGAAAGCGCAGGTAAACAGCCAAAGGCGTTTGTTGACCAGTTTATAGGTGCGTATAAAGATCTTTGGGCTCAGTACGGTATACATTATTCCCATTTTATACGAACTACCGATACGTACCATGTCAAAGCAGTTCAAGAATGGATTAAGGCTTTGCAAGAAAAAGGCGATATTTATAAGGGTGCTTATCAAGGATGGTATTGCATGCCATGCGAAACCTACTTAACACCTAAAGATGTTCAAGAGGGTGTTGATACACCACCGTGTATTTCTTGTCAGCGTCCAACACAGTTGGTTAAAGAAGAGAGTTACTTTTTTAGATTGTCTGCCTATCAAGATAAGTTGTTAGCATTTTTAGAGGCTCATCCGCAGTTTATTACACCTAAAGAACGTGCTGCAGAAGTTATTAGTTTTGTAAAAGCAGGGCTGCAAGATATCAGTATTTCTCGTGCTACGTTAACGTGGGGCGTACCATTTCCTGGTGATGATGCACATGTGACCTACGTGTGGGCTGATGCATTAAATAATTATATTACTGCTATTGGCTATGGCCAAAAAGATAAACAGGCTGCATTTGAAAAGTGGTGGCCTGCTGACATGCAAGTGCTTGGTAAAGATATTGTGCGATTCCATGCAGTGTTCTGGCCAGCATTCTTAATGGCATCTGGTTTGCCATTACCACACCAGTTATTAGTACATGGGTGGATTAAAGTGGGTGAATATAAAATGTCTAAATCGCGTGGCAACAGTATTGATCCGCATGCATTATTACAAGCGTATGGTGCTGATGCAGTGCGCTATTATTTGGTGCGTCAGTTAGCTATTACGCAAGATGGCCAATTTAGTATTGAAGATTTAGAAAAAACGATTACCTCAGATTTAGCAAACGATTTGGGAAATTTACTTAATAGATTGTTAGTGCTTGCAGAAAAAAATAATTTGTCCGTGTTGAATAATCATTCGTGGTCGCCTGTAGAAGAGCAGTTGCAAGAAACCTTGCGTGTTACCGTTACGACGATACGTAAAGAAATGGATCGTGGTTTCTTCCATCTAGCAGTTGCAGGTGTTGCAAGTTATACCGCACATTTAAATAGTTATTTCCATGCACAAGAACCTTGGAAGTTGGTGCGTACTGATGCGCAACGTTTTGCTACGGTACTCAGCGCTACCGTACACGGGCTTGCATCAGTTGCCTATCTGTTATGGCCTATTATGCCGCATAAAATGGAAGAGCTGTTAGCATGCTTAGGACATACGGTGCGTGCTGATGTTGACTATGTTGCCCGTTGTGAACGCGCACAATGGAACGATACTTATACCTTACATAAAGGACCTACCTTGTTTGAAAAACCTGAACCAAAAGAAGAAGTGGCTGCTGTTGTTGAAGAGCCTACGTATATTAGCATAGACGATGTTGTTAAAGTTGATCTGCGCGTTGGTACTATTGTTGCGTGCGTTCTGGTAGATGGTTCTGATAAATTATTAAAGTTAACTGTCGATCTTGGTGAAGCTGCACACAGAACAATTTTTTCTGGTATTAGAAAGCATTATCAACCAGAACAGTTGGTGGGTAAGCAAGCGGTCTTTGTTACCAATTTAAAACCGCGCAAAATGATGGGCCAAGAATCACAAGGTATGTTGTTGTGTGCTCAATCTGAAGGTGCATTTTCTTACGTAAGTCCGTATAGTCCAGTTGCTAACGGATCAAAGCTCAGCTAAGGTAGAGCGGCAGAATATCAAAGCGTTATTAAAAAGAGAGTTTAGGTATGAAAGTTTCCCGTTTTGGACATTATGTCCGCAGATTTACTGAGATTGGTCCTAGTAAAGCATTAGAAGTTATGTCTTATCGTGTGCAAAATTCATTTTTTGAACAGTACACACGTTACCAGGCGGAACGAAAACGGGCTTCTCATACATGGATTTCTATTGCGCAAAAACACCGCCTTGGCGCTTTTGAAGAGGCGTGGGCAGATCTTAAGAAACGTTCATTTACCGTTTTGCCAGATCTGTATACTGCAGAAATAGCTGACACTAAAAAGTTGGTGCACGAAGCGCAGAAGTTTGCACATAACTGTTTTGATATTTTAGGATCACGTGATCAATGCCTGATGACTATGCCATGGCATAGTGACTTTAGATTGCGTTATCAACATCCAGATGCTGATTATTTGTTTGATAAGAGTCTTTTTTATAAAGACTTTATGATTACACCTGGCCTGACAGATCGCTTGATTAAAGATATTAAAGTGCCATGGGAACTCTCTCGTTTTCAGCATTTACTCCCTATGGGTATTGCCTATTCAAAATCGCATGATGCAATGTATGCACAATCGTTCATGGAGCATGTGCAAGATTGGATGGACGAGAATCCATTTTTACTCGGGCCTAATTGGGTATGCCCTATGGATGTTGGTATTCGCGCACTTAACTGGGTGGTTGCCTTTCATTATTTTAAAGATAGCCAAGATATTCCGGTTGCATTCTGGCAACGATTTGTTTGTTCGCTCTATGACCATATGATCTACTTAGAAAATAATTGGGAAGTGTATGCAGTTACTTCAAACCATTATCTTTCTGATCTTATTGGGTACTACTATTTGACCTGGTTCTTTGCTGATTGGAAAGGCATTTCAAAAAAGCGTGACTGGTGTTACAAAGAGTTTGTAAAAGAGTTTGAAAAGCAGGTGTTTGAAGAAGGTGCTGACCATGAAGGCTCAACACGTTACCATGTGTTAGTGACCGAAATTTTCTACCATTTCTATCTCATGTGCCAAGAGCATACATTAGCTATTCCAGCATCGTATGTAGAAAAATTACAGCGTATGTTTAGTTTTATAGATCACATCACTATTGGTGACCAGTATCGTCTTAAGATTGGTGATGATGATTCTGGTAAAATCTTATATTACGGTATTACGCAACGTATGGTAGCAACTATTGCTCGACCTGAAGAATCGGTAAAAACATTCTATAAACAGTTTGGTTTAGCCGTTTTAAAAAATAAAGATATCCATGTCACCTTACGACACCATGCATACAGTCTTACGCAACCATCGGGCCATTTCCATAACGATGTGGGCAGTGTAACGCTTGGTGTACGTGGCATTCCGGTATTAGTTGATCCAGGTTCGTATGTGTATACACCGTCAGCGTATTGGCGTAACTATTTTAGATCAGCTGCACAACACAATACGTTTCATATTCAAGATGTTGAGCCAATACTGTTTGACGATCGTCTCTTGTTTAATCTCGCTATTCCCACACATACACCGCAAGCATCAGCATGGACAGTGCACCATAACTTATACAGCATGTCAGCTGAACGGCACGTTCAGTTTGCTTCTGATTATTCTGTTATAACATTGACTGATACGTGGCAAGAAGATCCAGGCGAGCAGTTGATGACCTCTTGGAATTTTACACTTGCTCCAGGTATTGAACCGCGTCAGGTACAAGGTGGATGGGCGTTGTATCAACAAGATCAGTTGTTGGTAACGTTAGCTTCAGAGGATATAACGTTTACGGTACATGATGGGTGGTATGCAACGGCTTATGGTACCAAGCAACCAACTAAACAGTTACGTGCAACTGCTGAACTGACTATGCATCCAACAGTGATTACGCTTCAGATACAGTAATCTGTGGATTTGAAGTAGTTTTTGTTGGGCTTTGTGCTTTTAAAAGTTCTGTAAGCTCTTCGTTAGTTGTCTTTGCAAGATTCCACCATGTAGGATTTTCTTCTTTTGGTAGAGGTGATGTTGTAAAACATTCTGCTAATGCTTGATTGAGATAATCAAGATTGTTTGTGTTACCTGTTACTTTTAACCTTTGAATTTGTTGTGCGAGTCGTTCAAGGCGTGTCATGCAAGTTTCTGAATCTTGGTGGTTGTCTGATCCATGCGCGCTAGAAGCTATTACGAGCGACAGTGCAAGTATGCTTAGTTTTTCCATCCGCTAATCCTCCTAAAAGATTATTGTAGAAATTTGTATCGTTAGTCTCTTAATGGTAAGCATTAATTCAAGACAGTATACAGCAATTTAGCCCCTAATATAGGCAGTTTTTGCGCCAGATCATTAAACCCGCGCATAAATCTTTATTTTTAAGATGTCTTATGAGTAATGTAAGTTCCATGAGTTGATTCTTAAAAGGAATAGTAATGAATTTAAACTATCTACTTTTGCTTATAACGTTATGTGGCTCTGTTTGGTTGCCAGCAGCAGATGGTACACTGAATACAGCATTCTTTAATGCCGCAGGAAACCTAACGCCGCCTAATGGAGGTGGTACAACACCTGGTATTTGGTATGTCCCCAATTCTGGTAATTATACCGGTAACATGCAAGCATTTAGTGTCGTTATGCAAAAAGGAAAAATTCTTGTTGGGGGTTACATCCGTGTCAGTTCCAGCATCACGCCATGTATTCTCCGTTTGTTTGCTGATGGTACGGTTGATACAACGTTTGGTACAAGCTCGGGGTTTACTTTTTTAAATAGTGCTTTTTTTGGTCAAACCGGCACATTTATTAATATTGGAGCAGGGGTTGCAAATGCGGTATTAGGGCTTGCTGTTGATGCTAATAATAAAATTCTTGTTGGTTGTCGTCTTGTTTTTACTGCTAATCCACAGCGTTTTGCAGTAGTAAGATTATTAGAAAATGGTGGACGGGATATAACCTTTAACCCTGGTCCTTCTTTTGATACTAATTATGGCGGTAGTACCCCAGGTCTTTGGTATATTACAGCGGCTAATCCCATTTTTACGTCTGGCAACAGCGCATGTTCTGCTCTTATGGTACAGTCTGATGGCAAAATAGTGATGGCGGGTTTTGTAGGTTTAGCGGGTGTTGCAACAATAATAATTGGACGTTTAAATTCAGATGGAACGCTTGACACAGCAGGTTTTAATGCGGCAGGGACGGTGTCAGGATTGTGGTATAAAGCAGATGCTGCTACTACTCCTGTTGATGTGCAAGTAGCATATTTCAATTCAAATACTGATTGTATAAGTCCTAAATCGATAGCTATTCAGTCTACTGGACGTATTCTTGTTGGGGGTAGATTGCATTCTACAACTCCTAATTTAGTACGCGCGGGTATTATTGCGCTTACGTCTGCTGGCATTATAGATACTACTTTTAATCCTACTCCATCAGCATCATCAACTATGGGGGGCGATATTCCTGGGTATTTTGTTTTCTTAACAGGATCGGGTAGCTTTAGCACAGGAGCAGTTAATGGTCTTGCTATTGATTCTGCGCAAAATATTCTTGTAATAGGTTCTACATTATTTAGTGGTACAACTTCTGTATTTGTAATGCGGCTTACACCAAATGGCGTCATTGATCCCACTTTTGGAGGTCAAGCATCTCCTTATGGTGCAACTGCCGGATTGTGGATTGTGACAAGTTCTTCTGTTTTAAATAGTACGGGTATTGGTTGTACGGTTGCTCTTGATAGTTTTAATAGAATTGTTGTTGCCTTTACAGGACGTATTGCTTCAACAGCATCACAAAAAATTGCCGCTGCTCGATTAACGACGGATGGGATATTGGATACCACTTTTAATCCTTCTCCCGGTACGGGAAATCCGTATGGTGGTGTTGCTCCAGGCCTTTGGTATTTTTCTACGGATAATACAGGAACGTTTGATGGGACTAATCATACAAATTCTGATATGGCTGTATCTAATAATGGTCAAATATTTTTAGCATGTTATCCCACTATAGCAGGTCCGGTACAGCGTTTTGCCTGTGTATCGCTGATTAACAAATGTGGCATTTTACAAGATATAGCATCACCGTTTAATACTGGCGTAAACGGTTTAATTTTAACAACAACGATTGATCAAGCGGGGAGGTTGTTAGCAGGAGGTTATTACAGTAGTAATGCGCAACTAACTCGGTATAACCCTACAGGTACTGTGAGGGACTCTGCATTTAGTGGAGATGGAGTAGCGCTAGGTGATTTAGCCACAACAGCAACGATTAACAAAGTAGTTAATTCGGGAACAGGTTATTTGGTTGCAGGTGTAAGCAACACGAGCCAATTTACAACAGCGTTGTATGACAGTAGTGGATTGCTTGATACTGCTTATAATCCTGCAGGAGCAATACCTGGTGTAGTATCAGAATCGACTGTTGGGGTGAGTCAAGCGTATGATTTGTTGATTAATGGAACGGCGCTTACAGTAGCAGGGTTTACAAGTACTAATCAGCCAAGTGTTATTAATTACGAAGCAGCAACAGGAGCGCGTAACAATGCTCTTGGTCAAAATGGATGGCAACAGTTTGGTTATATAGGAACGGGTGCATTGTACGGCGTGCAGTTTACAACAGGACTTATAAAGTATGGAGCAGGCCAGGGTAGTAATACAGCATTTGTACGATCATTAGGAAATCCTGTCGGTCTTTTACAAGATACTGCCGCGCCTTTTAACACTGGTGCAAACGGGTTGCTTTATACCACAACAATAACACAAGCGGGTAATCTTCTTGTAGGCGGACAATATGGTACTACGTGGGAAGTTGTTAGTTATACACCAGCTGCTGCACGCGATGGATCGTTTGGTACTAATGGTATTGCTGCAGCACCATCGGGATTTAATGCTGGGCGCGTGCGCGCAGTAGCGCTTGATAGTGTGGGTCGCATTATTGCAACTGGGGCAACGATCAATGCGTCTCCTGAAATGTTTACTACGGTAAGATATAATAGTGCGGGAACATCTTCAACAACAGGACGAGAAACTACGTTTGGTGTTGGAAGTGGTATGGGGATCTACGTGAATGAGGATGATACATTTGAGGTGGTTGGTTTTACAACAACAGGCACATCAGAAACACCAACGATTATGTCGTATGACGAAAATGTAAACTTGTTGAATGTTGATCAATTTACAACATTAGTACCAGGTCAATTTTATGCAATTCAAGAAGCGGATGGTAATTTTTTTGCAGCAGGTTCATCTGTTGATACGGCAATTTTATATCCATTGCTTGATGGTACAGGGTTATTGCGAGACACAGAGCCACCCTTTAATACAGGATATAATGGTCGTATGTATGGCGGCATCATGGACAGTAACTTTTCTATTGTGTTGTGTGGTACGTACAACAATATTTTTACCGTAGTGCGGTATACCAGTGTTGGTGAACGGGATCCCTTTACCGTAGGTGTTAATGGAGTCCTACAAGAGCCATCTTTAAATGCTGCAACGGGATATGCCATAACGCAAGACAGTGCAGGTAGTTACTATGTTGCCGCAGAAAGTACCGTCGATGGTAATCTTGTGTTCACGGTGGTGAAGTATCTCTATAGTGGTGTGCTTGATACTACGTTTGGCAACGGCGGGATTATTCAAGAAACAGCGCTCGGTATTGGTAAAGCGAGTGCAATAAAAATTAACAGCGATGGCACTATTTTTGTTGGTGGCCAAATAACGGTTAACGGTGTGTTATTGCCGACACTTATTAAATACACTTCTACAGGCGCCCGATTAAGTACGTTTGGTACGAATGGTGTGCAAACGTTTAGTAATTTTGGTACGGGTACTCTTAATGATTTGACTATTATAAGTATCAGAACTGTAGCTGCGGCAGGCCAAATGGGAAGTGTTGCAACGATTGTAGAGTTTGGACAATCAAGTGATTTGCTTGCGCAATTAAATAATGGGTTCTAAAAAAGTTTGAGAGGCTGTTATGCATGTGCGTCATAGAGTAGTGTTTGCAGTAAGTTGCATGTTTTTTTCAGCATATGCAGCAGATGGCGCTCTTAATACTACAGGGTTTAATACTGCTGGTAGTGCAACGCCTCCTGCTGGCGGTGGCTTAACAGCAGGTATTTGGTATGTACCAAACAGTGGTATCTATACGGGTGATTCACAAGCACTTGCCATAGCGCGCCAGGGGAATAAAATTCTTGTTGGCGGATCAATTCGAGTAAATAATATTCCTACTGCCGTTATTATGAGATTGTACGCTGATGGTACAGTTGATACTTCTTTTGGGTCTGCAGGTATGGCGCTTATAAACACAGCATTTTTTGAGAGCACTCTTACTATTGTAGGTGCATCAACCAATCAAAATTCAGTTATGTCTGTAGCGGTTGATGCGAATAATAATATTATAGCGGGTTGCCAGTTGGTGATTACCAGTGGTTCTGTATTACGTTTTGCGGTAGTGCGATTATTGCAAAATGGTATACGAGATAAAAGTTTTAATACGAGTGCACACGCTGCTTATGGGGGTAGCGTTCCTGGTATCTGGTATATTACCGGTACTACTACGTTCATTACCGCAAGTTCATGTAGTTCAGTTGCTGTGCAACCTGACGGAAAAATAGTTATGGCTGGATATGGAGGAGTTCTTTTAGGTACACAAAATCTTCTTATTGGACGTTTGACATCAGCGGGAACCCGCGATACAGCACATTTTAATGCATCAGGAGCTATTCCAGGTTTATGGTACAGATCAGATGCTACATTAGTTACGCAACTTACTTACTTTAATGCTGATACTGCGTGTTTAGGGACTAAATCTATAGTTATTCAAGCAAGTGGTAGAATTCTTGTAGGTTGTAGATTACACAGTACTGTCCCAAATCTGTTACGTGCAAGTATCATTGCGCTTACTTCAGCAGGTGTTCTGGATGAAACCTTTAACACGAGAGGTAGTAGTACCATAGGTGGTACTATTCCTGGGTATTTTCTTTTATTAACAGGGTCGGGCAATTTTAGCACGGGGCTAGTGTACGGTCTTGCTTTAGACGCACAAGAAAGAATTTTGGCTATAGGTAGTACGCGTTTTAGTAATACTCGTCCTTTTGTCATGCGTTTAACTTCTGATGGTGCACTTGATGCTTCTTTTGGAGGGCAAGCATCTCCTTATGGCGCAACTGCAGGTTTTTGGATTGTAACTAATAAGAGTTTGTTTGATGGATCAAATGGATTTGGAACAGTAATTACACTTGATAGTTTACAAAGAATACTCGTTACCTTTGCAGGTGTTACGTCAGGAAAAAAAATTGTTGTTGCCCGTTTAACAGCAGAAGGAATACTTGATATTACTTTTAAATCAGCATCTACAGGGAACCCATTTGGCGGGGCGACAGCAGGTTTTTGGTACTTTTCTACTAACAATTCCGGAATTTTTAATGGTAAAGAGCATATTTCTTCAGACATGATAGTGCTTGGTAATGGCCAGATTTTGCTGGCTTGTTACCCATCAGTATCAAAAGAAGTGCAACGGTTTGCTTGTGTATCGCTCATACATAAAGTAGGCATTTTACAAGATACGGCATCGCCTTTTAATACAGCAGCAAGTGGATTTATTTATACTACTACTATTAATCAATCGGGGAAATTAGTGGCAGGTGGTCAGTATGGTACAGGTGCCCATCTCATTCGTTATAACGTTGCAAGTAGCACAGTGCGAGATGTTGGGTTTGGTGGGGATGGTGTGGCAATTGGTGACTTAATGACAACTGCAACAATTCATAAAGTGATTAATGCTACAAGTAATGGATATTTAGTAGCTGGTGTTAGCAATATGAATCAGTTTACTACAGCTTTATATACAAGTGCAGGAGCGCTTAATACTGCTTACGGTTCTGCAGGTATAGTGCGAGAAACTGCTGTTGGTGTAAGCGCAGCATATGACATAATACTTAATGGTACTGCGCTTGCCGTAGCAGGAACAACGAATGGTGATAGTTCGACCGTGATTAACTATCATAGTGGCACAGGTGCTCGGAGTAGTAGTTTGGGGAATAATGGATACCAACAGTTTCCAGAATTTGGATTGGCCGCACTCTATGCTATTCAAAAAGGATCAAATGGTAGTATTTTTGGGGCAGGTGCTTACCAGCCATAAAGTGCTTAAGCGTATTATATAATGCTTTAGGCTTTGCCAGATTTAAGTCTTTATTTCACCGCATTTTTATTGGTATTTTGTATAAAATGGCCAGTTTAAAAAAGGGAAAAAATGAAGCAAAAAATACTCCTAACTATAATTTCCGGTTTGATATTTATTGATATAGGCGCACAAGATGCAAGTGAGCTTACCTACAGATCTTTTTCTAATGGTGTAGCGTTCGTGAGTTTACTTGCCAACAAAACGGGCGTTAAACAAGATACAGCGGCTCCTTTTAATACTGGTGCAGTTTCAATGGTTGTTACTACTACTATTGACCAAGCGGGTAAATTAATTGTTGGTGGTTACTATGGCACGAATGCAACGTTTGTTCGTTATACAACTACGGGATCGCGTGATACAACGTTTAATACAACAGGCGCTTTATTGGTAACAAGTTTGGCGAGTACTTCAAGTATTAATAAGGTTATCAATGCCGGCACGGGGTATATAGCAACAGGACAAAGCAATAATAATATGGCAACCGTTAAACTAACTTCAACAGGTGCGTTAGATACAACATTTAACGCTGTTGGATTTGTGGTAGAAATGGTTTCTACAGGGACAAGTATTGGGTACGATATTATTCTTAATGGATCTACGCTTGCTATAGCTGGTTTTACTTCTCCTGCTGGTACCGATAGTCCAACGGTGATGAACTATAACGCAACAACAGGTGCACGAAACCCTGCTATTGGTAATAATGGGTATCAACAGTTCCCAGAGCTTAAATTGGCAGTGTTGTATGCGATTCAGCCTGTTGGAACAAGTAGATATGCTGCTGGTTGTCGTCAGCCGTAATTTTATAAAATAGTTTCTTTAATAAAGATGGTCGTCTCTACTTCAGGTGACCATCTATAATTTTTTTAGGTACTTTTGGTTTTATTGGCTTATGCTCTTTCTTCTAAAAAGGAATAGAGTGAAGCTATCAAAAATCATACTTATTCTTATGTATGTGTTGCATGCATGTCTCGCTGCAAGAGCTTTTGCAGGGCATTCTTGTGGTGATCGTTTGATACCGGGTGGTATTGCGTTTGTAAGTTTACTTGTAGATAAAATGTCTGGTGTTGCATTTGTAAGTTTACTTGCGGATAAAACGGGTGTTAAGCAAGATACGGCGTTACCGTTTTCTTCTGAAATTACTGCATATGTGGTGACTACAACGTTTAACCAACAGGGCAATTTGTTAGTTGCCTGTCAAGCTGGTACAACATGGCAACTTATAAGTTATTTGCCTAACGGAACGCGGAACGCAACATTTGGTCTAGATGGTGTTGCTCAAGAGCCACTGTTAACCAATGGACGTC
This sequence comes from uncultured Pseudomonadota bacterium, assembly GCA_964606885.1. Lineage (GTDB taxonomy): Bacteria > Babelota > Babeliae > Babelales > CAIQNR01 > CAZSHB01. Next base: position 22,991 of record CAZSHB010000007.1, read on the forward strand.
CAACGGCTATGGCTGTTGATAGTGTGGGCCGTATTGTTGTGGTTGGTACTAGTCAGGTCGGTTCTGATGCTGTATTTACTACCGTGCGCTATACGAGTACGGGTGTTATTGAACAGGTGGTACAAGTCACAGCATTTACTCCAGGTGATAGTAGTGCTTTGGGTGTTGAAGTGCATGCTGACAATTCTATAGTTGTTACCGGCTTTAGAACAGTAAGTGGCAACCCTATTCCTGCAGTTATTACCTATACGGCTGATCTTGTGCAGATTGCTGCTACGTCATACCCTACGTTTGTGCCCGGTTATGTGTATGGGGTTAAAGACATAGATGGTATTGCCTATTATGTTGGATCTGCATTTGATAGAGCGTTAGTGGGTACGCTAGTAAGTGATAGTGAAGTGTTATTAATTGAAGAAAGTGAAGAGCTGCCTTTTATAATTCATAGAGTAGGTGTTCGCCAAGATATTGTATCGCCTTTTGATGCAGTACCATTAAGAATAAGTAGGTTAGTAGGTTGGATGAATTACCTTTTGTATGATAACGATAAAATTGTTTTATCAGGTAGTTACGATGATATCTTAACATTGATTCGTTATGATCTTAATGCGCAACGTGATACTACATTTGGTACTTATGGCGTTGTGCAAATACCTGATCTTGATATGACTGCTGGCTATGCAGTTGAAAAAGACGCTTTGCACAATTACTATTTTGCGGGAGAAAGTCTTGTTGATGGAGTGTCTGTTTTTACGTTTGGTAGTGTAACAAGTAATGGTGATGTACGTTTTGTTGTACAAGAAACGAGCCTTGGTGCTGGTAAAGCATTTACGGTGGTGTGTAATGAAGACGGGACTGTTTTTGTTGGGGGCGAAACCATGGTTGATGGTGTATTTATGCCAACACTTATTAAATATACGTATGAAGGTAAAAAAATAACGAGTTTTGCTAAGAACGGTGTTGCGGTATATTCCCAGTTTGGAAGAGGGTATCTGTCTAGCCTTGAAGTGATAGATGAAAATACTATTAGTGCAGTGGGCAAAATGGGCAACTGTGCAACGTTAATGCAATTTCGTATCAAGTTAGATCGTTTAGAGCAAGTACGTCATGGTTTCTGATACGATACACACTAAGATTGTAGATGGAAGTAGGACGGATTATTTTGTGTAACCGCATTTTTTGTCAGCACACATTAAAGATACAACGCCCGTTTTTGCAGCTTGTTTTTTGAGAAGGGCGGGTGCTTTACATTCTGGACATGGTGTTTCTTCAATATCACCAAAGAGTGCGAACTTACATTTTGGATAGCCATTGCAGCCCCAGAAGGTGCCACCGCGCCATTTGCGTTCTACTACATCACCACCATCAAGCGGACATTTAAAGCCAGCTTTGTTTTGGTGGATATATTTACATGTTGGATATCCTGAGCACGAAATAAATTTACCATAGCGCCCAACCATTTCCCGCAATGGTTTTTTACAGTCAGGACACTTAATATCAAGTTCTTGTGGCTTTTCTTTTTCTGTGATTGCGAGTTTGCCGGTGTCAGAATCGCGTGCAAAATTGCCAGTATACTTACATTCTGGATATCCAGGGCAACCTAAGAATTCGCCACTTTTCCCAAAACGAATGACAAGTTTATGTGCTTTACAATCTGGACAATCAAGATCTGTTGGTTGTGTTTGTTTGCCGCCAACTTTTTCTTTAAAGCTGTTTAATTCTTTTTGGAAGTTGTCATAAAACGTATTAAGAAGATCGTCCCGTTTTAGTTCACCTTCGGCAACTTTATCAAGATCTTCTTCCATATGCGCCGTGAACTTAACGTCCATAATTTTAGGGAAATTTTCTTTAAGCAAGTTAGAGACAGTCATACCAAGTTCTGTCGGTACAAAACGTTTCTTCTCTAACGTGGTGTATTCACGAGCACGGATGGTATTTAAAATAGTAGCGTAGGTACTTGGGCGGCCAATACCTTCTTTTTCCATTTCTTTAACCAAGGTTGCTTCACTGTAACGAGGTGGAGCTTGGGTGAAATGTTGTTTA
>CAZSHB010000007.1:25040-26862 GCA_964606885.1 uncultured Pseudomonadota bacterium
TGCAAATCTGCTTTGTGTTGTATTAAGTGTTGCAATTGCACTTTTATCAGTAAGTTTATCAAAACAGGTAATTGGGTTCAGTTCAAACATTTTCTTTAAAGCTTTCTGGAATTTTTGTGTTGTCTTCTTTATCTGATTCTTCTTCTTCCTCATTGATGCCGTATACTTTTAAGAAACCGTCGAATAGTAACGTTGAGCCGGTAACTTTAAAAACGTATTTGCCACCTTTAATAGTGACTTGACGTTGTGCATATTCTGCAGGTGTCATTTGGCATGCAACAAAACGTTGCCAAATAAGTTCGTATAATTTTGCTTGATCTGCTGATGCATATTGACGTACATAGTCGGGCGTAATAGTCACATCAATAGGGCGGATTGCTTCGTGAGCATCTTGTGCGTTGGTTTTGCCTTTTTTCTCATATACGTTTGCAGTTTTTGGTAGATAATCTTTACCAAACTGTTTTTCAACAAACGCGCGACCAGTGCTGAGCGCTGTGTCTGACAAACGGAGCGAATCGGTACGCATATAGGTAATAAGCGCTGTTGGTGTACTATCACCAAGCGGAATACCTTCGTATAAATTTTGTGCCACTTGCATGGTCTTTTTAACCGAAAATCCTAAACGGTTGTACGCAGCTTGCTGAATTGTACTGGTCATAAACGGTGGATAAGGATTTTTGGTTCGCTTTTTATCCGCAATTTCTGTGATAGAAAATGCCTGTTTTTGTATGTCTGCAGTAACTGCAGCTGCTGTTTTGCCGTCGGTGATGTCTGCTTTTTTGGTGCCAATTTGTGTGAGTTGAGCAGCAACTTGTCCTTTAGCGGCACCAAAGAGTCCGGTGATTGACCAGTATTCTTCAGGTTTGAAGTTACGTATAGCAACTTCTCGTTCACAAATCAGTTTAAGAGCAACCGATTGTACGCGTCCTGCAGAAAGACCTTTAGTTATTTTTTTCCAGAGCAACGGTGATACTTCGTAACCAACCCAACGGTCAAGCACACGACGTGCTTGTTGAGCAGCTACTTTTTCCATATCAATGGTGCGTGGGTTTTCGATCGCGTTAACAACGGCCGTTTTGGTAATTTCGTTAAACGTGATGCGATGGATATTTTTTGGATTCTTAATAACTTTTTTAATTTGTTCTGACATATGCCAGGCAATAATTTCACCTTCACGGTCAGGATCAGGCGCAAGGTAGACATGGTCGGAACCTTGTGCTGCTTTACACAGTTCGGCAATTGTTTTTTCTTTGCCGTCTAATGCAACGTATGAAATGGTAATAGGATCACGTGTGACGCCCATTTGGCTTGCTGGCAAATCCATGACGTGGCCCATCGTGGACATGATTTTAAATTCAGGCCCCAAGAACTTCTTGATGGTCTTAATTTTTGCGGGGGATTCTACTATTAACAGTTTTTTCATACGTCGAGCCACCTTTTTAGCCTACTTGAACTACGCCACTGTAACGCATTACAGCTTATTTTGCAAACAGCGATTTTAGACATTCTAGTTGCTTATATCTACAGCTATCACTATAATCAAAATAAATTCAAAGAGTCAAATATTTTGATTTTTCTTACAAAGTTGTTCACGCAGGTAGGTTCTGCAAGCAAACACGCCTCGATATTGAGAACGTTTACATTCTTGAGTTTGGGATTTTCGGTATGATCGGCGGATAGGAAGATAGTAGTTTTTTTCAGTTCGAGGTTCCAGTTTTTTTTTCTTTGCTTGAGCTAGTGTGGTGACGAGTGTCACGCTTAGAATCATTAAAACCTTATAGATAAGCTTCATACTACCCCTCCTTCCCTTCTAGGGTTGATA
>CAZSHB010000007.1:26872-35435 GCA_964606885.1 uncultured Pseudomonadota bacterium
ACAAGCCAGCGCAAGCAGACACGAATTTGTTTCATGGCAAAAAAATACGCGAAAGCGGCAAAACTTAAAACCGAAGATGCGAGATCCGAGACTTAAACCTCAAGAATTTATAAGGTTTTCAATAAAAAGTTTCTATCTGAATACTTTTCAGGAAGTTTTTAGCTTAATTTTGATCTTTTTGGCAGTAAGAACTTTTATGAAGATCAATAGCTTTGAGGTTATAAGCCTGATTGCATACATCACAGAAAGTATGACGAATTTTATGAGTAATAGTACGGCCATGTTTACCACGTCTTGAGGTGGTAAACTGCTCTAATGGATGGTTAGGGCAGCTGTCCCGTATGTGTCGAAAAAGAGCTGTGCGATTAAAATCTTTCTTGCAATGGGGGCATGATCGGCGTTGAGGGATTCTTTGGGAGGAAGATTGCGTTGTGGTTCGGCGGCGGCAGGAAAAGATTGCAGGGACATAATCAGGATCATGAGTTTTGGTGGCGGTTATTTTTGTAGATTGGTTGTATGTAGCTTGTTCGTTTTTTCTTTTTTCTTGAGCGTTAAGTTGTCGAATGAGTTGTATGAGTGCTTGTGTTGCTCTGTTTTCTGCTTTTTGTGATGTTGATAGAGTAGCAGTATAGATTGGTAGGTTAGCGGTGTATGTTGATGCGAAAGTGGTGCTTATACTACAAAAAAGAAAGATAAGTGTGAGTTTTTTTGACACCTGATTTATTCCTTCTAAAATTTTTTACGTTATAGTACATACCTATATAAAACCATACAACATTAAGTTCTTACCCTAAAAGGAAGTCTATTATGGAATGGTCGTTGAGATTAGCTTACCCCTGGGTTTTGTACATCGGTTTACCCCTGGTCATTGCCGCTTGTGCGTATAGATACTGGTTTAGAAGATCATTGGTGTATCGATTTGCCTTAACATCTTACATAGTAGAAAGAACAAGTGCGCCATCACGCTTTATCTATCGCCTTCCTGTGTGGTTGCGCAGTGTCTTATTAGTTGGTCTTGTCATTTTAACGGCTCGTCCGCAATTGGTTGATAAGCATTCTAAAGTTCAGGTTGATGGTATTGATATCATGGTTGTGCTTGATGTGTCAGGTAGTATGCAGTTGTTTGATGATTTAAAAGATCCACGCACGCGTATTGATGTTGCAAAACAAGAAGCGATCAATTTTATTAAAAAACGGGATAATGACCCAATAGGTATTGTACTGTTTGGTAATCAAGCACTGTCTCGTTGTCCTTTAACATTAGATAAATCAATGTTGGTTAAACTTGTTGAAGAAACGCAGCTTGGTTTAATTAATCCTGATGGAACCATGTTAAGTCGTGGTTTAGTTATGGCGCTTAATCGTCTTAAAAAATCAGAATCAAAATCAAAAATTATTATTGCACTTACAGATGGGGAGCCAACGCAAGGTGATTTAGACCCGAACATCGTGGTGCAACTTGCTAGAAAATATAACGTTAAAATTTATACTATCGGTATTGGTAACGAACAAGGCGCATATGTAAGGCATCCTATTTTTGGGATACAAATGGTACAAAGCGGTTTAAATAAAAATTTACTCTACGGTTTAGCACAACAAACGGGAGGTCAATTTTTTGAAGTTCATAAACCTGCCGATTTAGCAACTATTTATGATACCATTGATGCATTAGAAAAGACTCATTATCAAACGGATGTATATCATAACTATTATGATATTTTTATGCCGTTTTTATGGGCATTACTTATTCTTGCGTATGCTGAAAGTATGCTCGGTATCTTTTTAGGGAGATTGTCATGAGCGTACAATGTTTTGGTATAAGTTGGGCTCAGGTGGGATATATATGGATGCTTGGTGTAGCGGCAATTACTACTATTGGATTAGTTATAAGTCTGTACGGACTTAAAAAAGTTGTACAATTACTTGCTGCTCCTGAACAGTATGCATTGATGTTGCCCGGATATTCATGGATCAAAATGTGTGGCAAAACAGTTGCGTTAAGTGGTGCATTGCTAGCCTTATCAATAGCCATACTGCGTCCACAATGGGGCAAGGTAGAACATGTTGTTGAACAAGAAGGGCGTGAACTGTTTATAGCACTTGATGTTTCAGGAAGTATGTTAGCGCGGGACGTTAAACCGGATCGGTTAACATTTGCAAAATCAAAAATTAAACAGTTATTACAGATGTTACCAACTGATCGTGTGGGGTTGGTTGTGTTTTCTGGCGGTGCGTTTGTGCAGTGTCCGTTAACACGCGATCGAGCAGCGTTTAATCTGTTTCTAGATACAGTTGATGTTGAAACATTTTCTTCTGGCACTACGTCTATTGCTCAAGCGTTGCGTACGGTGCTTGATAGTTTTGCATCGTTACCGACACGTAAAAATAAGTTGGTGGTGATGTTTACTGATGGCGAAGATTTTTCTGAAGGTTTAGGTGGTCTTAAAAAAGAAGCACAAGAATCCGGGTTGACTATAGTAACGTATGGTGTTGGGACATCAGATGGAGCGCCTATTCCTATGATGGGGCCAGATGGCAAAGTGCAAGGGTATCACAAAGATGAACAAGACCGTGTGGTTATATCGCGACTTAACCCTGCATTATTAGAATCTTTAGCACGCGATTCTGGTGGTATTGCTATTACTGCTACGCAAACTAATGCTGATCTACAGCAGCTTGTTGCACAAGTAGAGTTGCACGAAAAAGAAAAGTTTGAAGATAGAAAAATAGAAACAGAACAGGATCGGTACTACTTTTTCACTGGTTGCGCCTTACTGTTTCTTTTGGTGGAGTGGTTATTATGATGTTTAAAATTGCATGTACGGTTTTTTTGATGAGCATGTCATTGCATGCTGGTTTGCAAGAGTATAAAGGTGTGCAAGCGTACAGAAAAGGTAATTTTCAGGTTGCACAAGAAAAGCTACAGCAAGCTTTGATTAATAATCCGCATGATGTGCAGTTACTTTATAATAATGGGAGCGCCGCGTATCGTCTGAAAGAATATGATAAGGCGGTTAGTTTTTTTAAGAAAGCTTCTGAGATAAGTAAACCAAAAGATCCGTTGTATGAAGATACTTTGTATAATTTAGCAACGTCGTATGCTCAACAAGAACAATTACAAGAAGCATTACAGACATTTAATAAGTTGTTGCGTCAAAATCCATATCACGAACGTGCAGTGCATAATAAACAAGTTGTTGAGCAGTTGATGCAAAAGAAAGAGCAAGAGCAGCAACAACAAGAGCAAAAAGAAGATTCAAAATCCCAACAAAAAAAAGATAAATCCGAACAAAAACAGGGGAACAAGCCCGATCAAAAGGACGGATCCAAAGGTGGTCAAGATCAGCAAGGTGAGCAAGATCAAGAAGAAGGGGATCGTGATGGCCAGGACGGGAACCAAGAACAGCAGTCCGGCACCCAAAAAGGAAAGAGAAAACAAGAGCAACAAGATGGATCTGAACATAATGATAACCTTTCAGAAAAATCTGGTAGTAGAAAACAACAAAAACAAACAGAGTCCAGCAAAAAAGATTCTCAAAGGGAGTCCCAACAGAAATCTGAGGGGCAAGATAATCAGGACGTAGATCAACACGGCGCTAACCAAAACGGGAGCAATGCTCGTAAAGCTGGTGATCATAAAAACCTTTCAGAGTTAGATAAGAATAAAAAAGGTACTGCTGGTGACAAAAAAGCACAACAAAATAAAGAACCACTGTATGCAGCTCCAGCAGAAGAGCAAGACACGCAAGAGGATAAAAATCAACCAGAGTACCAGTTACTGAAATCACTTGATAAAGCAGAACAAGAAGTAGGTAAAGATCTTTTCAAAACCATGACACGAGCACATATGAAGGGGGCACGCGATGGACAAAAGAATTGGTAATGTATATCTCATAGCGCTGACGCTATGTGCAATAAGTAGCGCGCATTTGCCAGCATCAATGTCGTTAGTTGCAAAGGACATGTACGGCAAACATATTCAACAAGCAGAAGTTGGGATGCCATTTACGGTAGAAGTACAAGTGGTGGATGGTCCTGCGTATGAACCTACGCTCGATATACCGCAAGAAGTGCATGTGTTGGATAAATCAGTTAGCAGTAGTTATCGTTCTATTAATGGTAAAACATCCGGCTCTCGTACCTATACTTATCGAATGCGTATAGATAAAGAAGGTTCTTTTATTATTGGACCTGCACAGATTGTTACTGGGCAACCATCAACCATGAGTTCCGGTTTACTTAAAATGCAGGTGACTAAAGATGCGGTAGCAACAGCGCCGCTTAAAAAGCCGTTCTTTTTAGAAAGTTTAGTACATCCATCTACTATGTATGTTGGCCAGCAAGTAACATTTATGGTTCGGTTTTATTACGCATCTGATGCGGTAACACTCGAGCAGCTAGAAGATCCTGTTTTTAATGATTGTTACGCAACAAAAATGAAGGGTCCTTTTTCTGGAGCAGAAAAGCGCGATGGTATTGATTATAAATATCTAGAATGGCGATCTATTATTTGTCCTAAAAAAGCAGGTTCGTTAGTGATTCCTGCATTGGCTGGTAACATAGCGGTATCTGGGCAAAATAGTCGTTATAGTTCTACTACCGATATGTTCAGTTTAATAGAATCGATGTTTGGTGGAGGACGTATCGAGCGCCATTATGCACAAGCAGTAACGATAGAAGTGTCACCACTTCCTGATCATAATGGACCGGTGCACGGTGTAGGTTCGTTTACCAGTTACACTGCTAAAGTGAACAGTAAAACAGGGTCGGTAGGTGAAGGGATTGTTTTAACGCTTGAACTGATCGGTACAGGTAATACACAGGCTATGGTGCATCCAGAACTTATTGTTCCAGAGCATATTAATTATTACGATTCACACGCTAAAGAAAAGTTCTTAAGTGATATCATTAAGAAAAAAGATTTTGAGTATATTTTGCAATTTTTAGAACCGGGTGATTATACCATTCCTAAACAAAATTTTACGTTTTTTGATCCGCATACTAAAAAGTATAAAACACTGACTACGGCACCAGTACAACTTTCTATTACTGGTGTTGCTCAAAAACTGGTGGAAACAAAAGAGCAAGACGTACAACCAGCACAACAAGTAGAACAATCAGATGATGATCAGCTAGCGCCTATCTATAAAGCATCTTGGCGTGCAGGTATGCCGCGCCGTTTTATGCCATGGATGTGGTATAACAGTCTGTTACTTGGTCTTATTGGTATGACACTCTGTGTTTGGGTGTATCGTCGTTGGGCTGCGTATCGTGATAAGTATGCGACATATTATCGTCATAAATATGCTTTTAAAACTGCACGTAAAGCTATTGCAGCACTCCGTGTCGGGGATGATGCTGCGGTTCTTTATGGACTTATTAAGCAGTTATTTGCTGATAGATTACAAGTGCCAGAAGCATTAGTTTCATCAGGTTTAATAGAAGAGACGTTACAAAAACGGGGTATGTCTGATGAGCAACAACGCAATTGGCAAGAGTTCTTTGATCAGATAACGCGTGCCCATTTTAGTAGTACTACCATGGTAACGTTTTCTTTAAAGCAAGAAGCACAAGCATGGCTTGATCGTTTACAAAAGGTTCTTCCATGATTAAAAAAATTCTATTACTGACTGTATGTGTAAGTTCGCTGATGGCAAAACAAGAACAAGAATCGTTCTTGCAAGCAGGCTCTTTATATCAAGAGGGGAAAGTTGCTCAAGCATTAACATTATATGAAGCACTGCCCATTAAAAGTGCGGGGACGTTGTATAATCTTGGTAATTGTGCCTACCGCCTTGGTGATAAAGGCAGTGCGGTTGGGTACTGGTTTAGAGCATTACCAAAAGCACCGCGATTTATGTATCCCTGGTTGTTTGCAAACTTAGAAAAAGCGCAAGATGAACTATCATTGCCGGTAGTATCATCTTGGCAGAAATTCTTTTTGTATGTGCAATCGTATAGTTCGTTAACAGTATTACAGGTGCTGAGTTTGCTTGTGGCGTCTGTGTTGTTGTTGCTTATGTGCTTAAGGAAATTACGCTGGTATACAACGTTGTGCTTAAGTGTGGTGCTTGGCTTGTTGGTGGCAACTAGTTTTGCTACGTACATGTTTTGGTATGCGCCTCATGTTGTGGTTATTAATCCTCGCACACAGGTGTATACGGGCCCTGATGAACAGTTTCCGGTTCTAAAAGAAATTCCTTTAGGAATGCGTGTTAGGGTAGTCGGCGTTCAAGATTCATGGTATAAAATCTCCTATCTTAAAAATCGGGGCTGGATACAACAGTCTTGTGTGATGAATATATTGTAAGAAGATAGGTCAAACATAGTGAACAAAAAACTGAACAGCATCAGGCAGTGGCCGTTGCCATTTAAAATTGGTGGCGTCATGTTGGTACTGTGTATAAGTCTTACTGTGTACGAATATGTACATTTGTATCGTACTGCACGGGAATTGGCAGTACTCAAAGAAGACTACCGTACCTACGTGATGGGTTTGCGTCGTATGCTGCGCGATAAAACTAAGCATGATACTTCTGAACCTGATGGTGACGTAAAAAAAAACTCAATAGTTGAACATTCGTGTTCATTCTCAGGTGTTTACCGCGCGTGCAGTAACCATCCGGCAGAATCTTTTTTTGTAGTAAATCGGGATCCTGAATATCTCAAACTCCATGCATTGCATTATGCACGAGAAAAAAATGTGGGCGAAAAACGGCCGACAACGATTGTTACATCCCGTAAACGGATGGCCCGTAAAAAGCAGCCTCGAGGTTCGCGATTTGGTGCACTGACAGGCGCGGCACGTCACGCAGCTCCATTACCCGTTGTCCAAGAAACACGTCCTTGGGAACGGGATTTTTCTTTTGGGTGGCCGATTGATCGTTCGCAGTTCTGGTTAAGTTCCCGCTTTGGTCCTCGTAAAATGGGCAAACTGGGATGGAGATTCCATGCGGGTATTGATATGGCAGCAAACCGCGGTACACCAGTACATGCATCAGCAAGTGGCATTGTTATTGAATCGGGCTGGTTAGGTGGGTACGGCAAGTGCATTGTGATCATGCATAATAAAAAATACAAAACACGCTATGCCCATTTATCAAAACGGTATGTTGATGTGGGAGAAAAAGTTGAACGAGGTGCACTTATTGGTGCAGTAGGTGATACCGGTTTTGTAAGAAAGAAAGGTGTTGATGCTTCACATCTTCATTTTGAAGTGTATTCTTTTGGTAGGCATATAAATCCCCTTTCAGTATTGGTTTAGGAGTCGACATGCAACGGATAAGAAATTTTATTAAGTGGTGGAATCGCCCGCATAAATCAATGCTTGCAGATTATACGCAAGCTGCACTGGTGATTATACCCATTGCATTTTTGATTCGTACGTGGGGTTATGGCCTCTATCAAGTGCCAAGTGGTTCTATGGAAACAACCATGTTGGTTGGCGAACGTTTTTTTGCAGATAAGTTTTCATACTTATTTTCAAAGCCAAAACGTGGTGACATTTTAACTATGAATGAACCAACTTATACCTACTCTCAAGAACCGGTAAAAAACTGGATTCAACGATATGTGTGGGGACCAGAAAATTGGACCAAACGTGTTGTAGGTCTACCTGGTGAACATATCGAAGGTAAAATAGAAGACGGTAAACCAGTGGTGTATATCAATGGTGAAAAGTTAGATGAACCGTATTTAAATAAATATCCATTGATTTTGACCGATCCTCAAGGTCAACACTGGCAATCATACGATGCTAACTATTCATACGAAGATCAGCCGTTTTATAGAATGAACGGTTCATTAGTAAAACAAGTTGGTCGTTTACTAGAAAATTTAGGATACGCATCTGAACGTCGTCCGGGTACACCGATTGATGGTTTGATGAAAGGTTCTGATGTGTACGATGTGCACCTTGGTGAAAATGAGTATTGGGTGATGGGCGATAATCGCTTGGGTAGTTATGACTCTCGTGGTTGGGGACCGTTAGATGGTAAGTTGATTCACGGGAAAATTGTGTTCCGTATTTTATCTATGGATTCAAACCGATCATGGCTTATTCTAGATCTTCTTGATATTGTGCTCCATCCAATTGATTTCTGGAAAAAATTTAGATGGTCTCGCTGTATGCAAGTAATGCACTAAGCTTTTATTCTTTAAAAAAGGGAATGGTATGAGTAACGTGGTGGTCATTAACGTATTGGCAAAAGAGTTTTATGACGATTGTCATATTACTGGATCGATCAATGTGCCGTTCCAAGAAATTGAGACGTTTGCTAAAAGCGTTCCAAAATCGACAACCTTAGTTGTGTATTGCGCTCGTTATGAGTGTCATGCAAGTGAGCAGGCATATCGAGATCTTTTGCGTCTTGGGTTTGATGATGTGTATGAATTTGCAGGTGGCATGGCTGAATGGTACCAAAAAGGGTACCCAACAACAGGGCCAGCAGCAGAAAGATATCTGCATAATCCTACCATACATCATCCAGGTCCAGAGGATGTTCGTGTCATTACGGCACATGATTTAAAGAAAATGATGGAAAAGAAGAGCTAAAAGTTGGCA
>CAZSHB010000007.1:35476-50629 GCA_964606885.1 uncultured Pseudomonadota bacterium
GCCTCTTTTGTGCTACATTTTAAACCGGTTTTAAGCATGTATTGGAAGCTATGAAAAAAAATATTGTTTCAGTTATAAGTATCGTTAGCATGTTGGCGTTGCTGCCAGGATGCACATGGTTTGGCGGAACAAAAACCCCATCATTGTTGGTGGTTAATGTTTTGGATAAAGAAATATATAATGACTGTCATATTGCTGGCTCTATACAAGTACCTTTTGCTGATTTTGAAAAAGAAGCAAAAACATGGAATCCTGCTACCAAAGTGGTGATTTATTGTTCAGGGTATATGTGTACAGCAAGCGGTCATGCTGCCCGTATGCTGAAAAAGTTGGGTTTTGAAAAGGTGTGGGCTTATGAAGAAGGTATGGCTGGCTGGAAACAGGCAGGTTTACCAACTGAAGGGCCATGTGTTTCACCGTACCTTGATCTTCCTAACGAAAAATTGAGTGACACTGTGCATGAAGATGTTACAGTTATTAGCACGCAAGAACTTTCTGACTTGATGAAATCAGAAGGGCTGTTACAGTAATGGTATGTGGCGGCATAGCCAAGCGGTAAGGCATGGGACTGCAAATCCTTGACCCCCGGTTCGATTCCGGGTGCCGCCTCCAAAAAGATTTTTGACAATAATATACGCCGTGGTGGCGGAATAGGTAGACGCAAAGGACTTAAAATCCTTCGGGCTTTTGCTCGTGCCGGTTCGAGTCCGGCCCTCGGCACCAAATAAAAGTTGTGCTTAAATTTGTCTTGAGAATTATGTTGACAAAAGAATTTTAATAACTAGGTTACCACTTAGTGTTAGTTTTTTTGCCAAGGGGCAAGTTTTTGTACATACGAAAATAGTAAGGATGCTTGTATGAATAAAGCGATGTTAGTTGAAAGCATGGCTAAGATCACAAAACTCCCTAAGGCGACTTGTAAAGAGTGCTTGGAAGCTTTTGTGTCAAGTGTAAGTAATGCTCTCAAACACAATAAAGCAGTTGTTTTAACTGGTTTTGGAACATTCCAAGTGTTTAAGCGTAAGAAAAGAATGGGTATCAATCCAGCTACTCACAAGAGAATGGAAATACCTAGCAAAAAGGTTCCTAAATTCCGCGCTGGTAAAGCTCTCAGAAGCTTAGTTAGCTAACGGTTTTTTAGCCTAAAAAGCTTAAAAGAGGGGTCGAAAGACTCCTCTTTTTTTCGTCCTTTTTTTATTGGTATCTAGTAATCAGTAATAATCAGTACGCTTTTGTTTCTCGTATATATGAGTGGTTGCTTGCCCTGCGTAAGACTATTTAGCTACAATCAAGAGCAGTTTATTGGTATGTTAATGCACTCTGTGCAAAAAAGGAGAACGGTATGTTGCAAGCAGAATCATCAGTAGAACAAACAACGTTGGTACAGAATATTAAAAATTTTGATATCAACGGCGTGTGGAGATCGATCAGTCAGATGAATTTAAACTGGATGCAGATGGGCATCTTTTTTATCATCGGCGCGCTAAGCGGTTTTTTATTTAAGAAATATTTCAAGACACTTTTCTTGTGGACTATTTGTGGTGTTGGTTTAGTAGCAGCACTTGAATACGGCGGTTTTATTGCTATCGATTGGCATGCAGTACAAAGTGTTGTTGGTGTTGCGCCAAGTCAAAGTTTTGACAGTGTGTTCCATTCGTGGCTTGCATGGGCACAGGTTAATATGTCGTTGCTTGCATGCGCAGTGCTTGGATTCATGCTTGGACACAAGCTTGCATAAGTAACCATTTTTTTTACTTTGATTGACAAAAAACGGGCTTTTATCAAACTGTACGCGAAATACTTTATATACCTCAAAAAAAGGCCCGTTTATGAAAAAAACATTGTCCCTTTTACTTCTTCTTTCGGTAGCTCTTCCTGCATCTGCAGAAGATGTAAAAGCTGATATGCTCAATGAATTATCTGGTGCATCTAAGCCAGAATCTAAGCCAACAGATAAACCTGAAGATAACCAAGACTCTTCAAATACAGAATCTGATGCATCAAAACCACAAGAACCTGTAGTATCAAGAATAGCATCTGCTCGTGCATGGATTGCACGTTATATGCCTGTAACAAAAGAAGAAAAGTCTGAAGTTGTAGACGATTCTGTTGTGCAGAGAAAGCTTGCTCTCGATACATTTTTTGCAAATTCTGATGTGGCATCTACACAAGAATCATCAGTTAAAGATATGGCATATCGTGTTTTAAAGACTGTTTGTTTATCGACTCCAAAATCAGAGCTCGATGTTTTGAATGCATTAAAACAAGCAACATCTGAAAATAGAGATCTCATTGCTAAAGTAGATCATGAAAATTATATAACTGCGCTTAAAAATCTTGCGGACAGTGCTTCAGGAGTACCATCTGAATGGCAAACAACATTATCACGTGTGCGTAATGTTCTGAGTGATAATGGCAATGCTATAATTACACCAGAGGGTAATGTTGCATCACGCTTTGTTGCGGATCGACCTGGTACTAGCGCAGCAGTAGTGGCAGTTGCAGGAACAGCTGCGTGGTTGGTTGTTCGTTCTGCAAAAAATGCAGCTACAGCAACTGCAGAAGCAACAGCTATTGCAGCAGTAAACAGTGCAAAAGATGCAGCGCTTGCAGCAGCGGGAAATGGTTTGCAGAACGAAGCATTAGTAGCAGCGCAAAAAGCGGCTACAACAGCTTTTGATGTTCTTTTGGTAGCAATAACTAAGTAAAAATAGAGCATATGAGGTTGATAAAATAGCTATGAAAACAACACTATTTTTAACATTGGTATTAACAACAGCATTAGTGTTTGCTGATGAGCAAACGTCTGTTGAAGTTCTTCTAGCTGCGCAACAGTGTGCTGCTGAAAAAGCAGTTGTTGTTCAAGCAGCTGAAGTTCAACAACCTGAAGATGTAAACCCTGGTAAGCAAGTAGCATGGTTAGAGGCATTAGTAAAAGCATGCGGCAAAACAGGTTCTTTGGATGTCTATGCTGTGCCAGCAGAAGTAACTGCTACAGTTATGCAAGCATTAGCAGATGTATTAGCAGCACATGACAAACGTATGCAACAAGATCCTGCGTATGCGCATGATTGTTGGAGCTAAATTCGTATAAAAAAGCAATTTTTAAAAGGCAAGTCTATGATGGCTTGCCTTTTTTTTTGTACCCTCAGCCACGGTTAGGAGCAAAGGATAAGTGCAAAAAAAGGAGTGAGGGTATGAAGTATCTCTTGGTGGTCAGTAGTATAGTAATGGCATACGGTTCTTATGTAGTTGCAGCGGATGATCACACAGAAGATCAGACGCCAAAGAGCGCAGAGATGACGGTTGATTCTGAAGTTCCTGTTGAGCCAACTCAGGAACAGCGGTTGCAAGTACTTGTTGATCAAGCAAAGCGTGTGTCACAGGTGGTTGATGCCTACAAAAAAGATGCAGCTTCTATGGATGAGATTAGACGGTTGTTACAAGATATGTCATCTGAGGCTAACAAGATAGATCCAGCGCCTATTACTTTTATAGATGTAGTTACTTCGGCCATGCTCCCCTGGTTTATTATTGCCTGCTATGCGGTGCATCAGGTAACTTCTTGAGCCTAAACTGCTATCTGGAGCTTCTTTTATATCCTGTTGGTGTGTATACTGTTACGCATGCTTATAATAAAAAATCTCTCTGTTGCGGTGGATACTAAGCCACTGCTTACCAATCTTTCTGTAACCTTATCAGCAGGAACCGTAACGGCCTGTTTGGGGCCTAATGGCTCGGGTAAAAGTTCTTTGTTGGCAACCATTATGGGCCATCCAAAGTACACCGTTACGGCCGGTGATATTCTGCTTGATGGTCAATCTATTATTGATTGGTCTGTTACACAGCGAGCAAAAGCTGGTCTTTTTCTATCATTACAACAGCCGTTTGAAATTCCGGGCGTGACCCTTAGAACATTACTTAAAGAAGCATTTTGTGCGGTACATGGTCCCGATGCGCTTGATCTGTATGTTGATAGGTTAACGCAAGCCATGTCTTTATTATCTCTGGATTACCAATTTTTAGACCGTGGGGTACATGCAGGATTATCAGGTGGGGAAAAAAAGATTACCGAAATGTTGCAGCTGCTCGTGTTACGTCCTCGTTATGTCTTGCTTGATGAGCTTGATTCTGGGTTAGACGTTGACGCGTTAAAACGTGTTACTAAAGCGTTACATGCGTTTAAAAAAGTATGTCCTAATAGTGTGCTTTTGATGGTGACCCATTATACGCGTCTGTTTGATGAACTTGCTCCAGATCAAGTAGTTATTCTAGAAGCTGGCCGCATGACGCACATGGGTGGCACAGAATTAATTACTACGGTACATGCGCAAGGATTTGCCGGTCTTATGCATCAGGGCGATACGCATGGAGTTTAATAAAGGCTTAAACCGCACGCTTGTTGAGCAGCTTTCTGCCACTAAACAAGAACCTGCGTGGATGCTAGAAGCGCGTCTTAAAGCTTTGGAAATTTTTGAAAGTAAACCGATGCCCGCGTGGGGTGCTGATCTTTCTGAATTGGATCAGGACAATATCTGTTACTATCTTAAAGCTGGTCAGCAACAAACATCGTGGGATAAAGTTCCTGATCATATTAAGCAAACATTTGAAGCTTTAGGCGTTCCACAAGCAGAGCGGAGTTTTTTAGCTGGTGTTGGTGCACAGTTTGAGTCTGAAGTTATTTACCAAAGTTTACAAAAAAAGTGGCAAGACAAAGGTGTCATCTTTTGTGATACGGATACTGCCTTACAAAAGTATCCAGAACTATTTAAAAAGTATTTTGCTACCGTTATTCCTGCAGCTGATAATAAGTTTTCTGCATTAAACACAGCTGTGTGGAGTGGGGGGAGTTTTGTCTATGTGCCAGCTGGTGTACATATTGATGAACCGCTGCAAGCATATTTTAGAATTGATCAACAGCAGATGGGCCAATTTGAACGGACTCTCATTATTGCTGAGCCAGGTAGCTCGGTCCATTATGTGGAAGGGTGCAGTGCGCCAGTTTACCGTTCAAGCTCTTTGCATAGCGCAGTGGTGGAAGTGATTGCCTTGGAAGGCGCGCAGGTTCGGTACACCACTATCCAAAACTGGTCTAACAATGTGTACAACTTGGTTACCAAACGGGCACTTGCTTATAAAAATGCTCAGGTTGTGTGGGTTGATGGTAATTTTGGTAGCAAAGTTACCATGAAGTATCCGTGCATTGTGCTTAAAGAAGAAGGTGCACAAGGGCAAGTACTGTCTATTGCCGTTGCAGGTTTTGGTCAACAACAAGACGCGGGTGCTAAAATGATTCATTTAGCAAGTAATACTCGCTCTTCTATTGTATCAAAATCGATCAGTAAAGAGGGTGGTCGCAGTAGTTATCGGGGGTTAGTAAAAGTTATACCTGGTCTTACGGGTGTGTATACGCGTGTGCAATGTGACGCTTTGCTCCTTGATAGTAAGTCCCGGAGTGATACGTATCCAACGCTCGATATTAGGTCTGAACGAGTTGATAGTGGGCACGAAGCGTCAGTCAGTTCTATTGATGCTGAACAACTTTTTTATTTGATGAGCCGAGGCTTAACAGAACAACAAGCACAAGCAATGATCGTTAATGGGTTTATCGATGTATTTGTTAAAGAACTTCCTATGGAATATGCGGTGGAGATTAATCGTCTTATTGCGCACGAAATGGAAGGTTCCATTGGATAACATTATACCCGCATCTCTAACAACAATGCCTACTACTCTCGATTTTTCTCAAGAACCTCAGGTGGTACTTGAACTTTCTGCTGGTCAGCAACAGGAGTTCCAGATTATTTGTGTGCAAGAACAACAAAAACCGTGCTCATTAGTTATTACACTTCATGAACATGCGGTGTGTACGTTGGTGCTGCAACAAGCGGCGTATCTGCCTGGTCAGTTGGCAATTACGGTTAATCTTATTGGGGAGCATGCTCGTGTTGCTTTTGTAGGACGTGTGGTTACTGCTCAAAAACAACAGGCCCTTTTGCATGTGACTCTAGTACATAGCGCACCGTACACGCATAGTGTCTTTGATCTTAAAGGTGTGGCGTACGATGCAAGTGTGTATATGTTTGAAGGTCGTGTACTGTTACAACAAACAGCGTACTATGCACAAGCAACCATGCACCATAAACATTTGGTAGTTGGGGGTAAAAGCCGTGTGGTGTCTCAACCACAATTAGAAGCATTACATGATTCTGTGCAATGTACTCATGGATCAGCAATATCTTATGTTGATCAGGAACAACTCTTTTACATTATGAGTAGGGGTATCAGCCCAGAACAAGCTCAAGCTTTGCTTATTGATTCTTTTTTATCGTAGACAAATACGCCTAATCTTCCTATAACTGTAGGGCCGTTTACTTCTTAAAAAAGGATACCTCATATGGCCAAAGTAGTATTGATAGGCGCAGGTCTTACGAATTTGTCGGTTGCGTACCATTTTGAGCAAGCTAAATTTACCGATTACACCATGTTTGAAAAAGACCCATCAGTGGGGGGGTTGTGTCGATCATTACAACAAGATGGTTTTACGTTTGATTACACCGGCCATTTGCTCCATGTAAACGATGACTATTTTAAGCAATTTCTCCAAACCATTACGTCTTTAAGTGAGTTTGTTGCTGTTAACAGACGTTCTTATATTTATTCGCACAATGTCTATACGCATTATCCGTTCCAGGTAAATCTTTTTGGCTTACCACCAGCAGTTATTGCCGAATGTATAGAAGGGTATGTACAACGGCCTACTTTTAAGCATAAACAGATCTCTTTTTATCAGTGGGCGTTACAACAGTTTGGAGCAGGGATTGTTAAGCATTTTTTTGCAGGATACCAAGAGAAAATTTTTGCGTACGATACAACTAAAATTGCATCTTCATGGACTGGCCGTTTTGTGCCACCAACATCTCTACAAGCAATTATAGCTGGCGCGCTACAAGCACCCAAAGACCAACAGATTGGATATAACGCTTCTTTTTTGTATCCAAAAACGGGTGGCATTAATGCATGGGTTGCACAGTTAGCAGCAACTATTACACAACCGGTCAGCACCAATTACTGTGTAGAATCTATTGATGTTGCCAATAAGATTATTACCTTTACCAATGGCGATTTTGAAAGATACGAAACACTTGTTTCTACCATGCCCTTACCGGTGTTATTGGGTTTGATAAAAGAGCCAGCATCATCATCACTTAAAAAAGCACAAAAAAAATTACAGTGCAGCTCAGTACTCAATATTAATCTGGGTATTAATAAACCGGATCTAACCGATAAACATTGGATTTATTTACCAGAAAAAACATTCTTGCCGTACCGTGTAGGTTTTTATCATAACTTTTCGGCAAGTATGGCTCCTGCTGGATGCAGTTCTTTATATGCAGAAGTGGCGTATCAACAGGCTGCAGGTATTCATAAACAGACTGCCATTGCTACCACGGTAGTGCAGCTACAAAAGTTGCTTGGGTTTACTTCGTCTGAAATTGCTACACAAAAAGTGCTCGATATTCCGCATGCGTATGTGATTTACGATTTTTGGCGAGAACGGCATATAGAAAAAATTCACGAACGTTTGCGTTCGTACAACATTCATGCCATTGGCCGTTACGGTGCATGGAAATATTCAAGTATGCAAGAAGCAGTCTTAGAAGGACGTGATATGGCCAACTCTTTAATAAAAAGCTCAGGTGCCACTTTATCTTTTGTGCCGTCGCTTACTCCTGCACAGGTGACCGTATGATGCATTCTTATAAAAACAAAAAGATCGTGGTAACGGGTGGTGCAGGGTTTATTGGTTCCCATATTGTTGATGCACTTGTTGCCCTACAAGCGCAGGTTACGGTGCTTGATAATTTTTCTACCGGTAGCATTCTCAATCTAGAACACCATGGGTCTGCAATTACGGTAGTTACAGGCGATATTCAAGACGCACAGGTATGCAAGCAGGTGCTTGAAGGGTGTAATTATGTATTCCATACGGCCGCATGCGTTTCTGTGCCACAATCGTTTGAAGATACTCCCTATTGTCATGGAGCAAATATAACGGGTACTTTTAACCTGCTTGAGGCTGCTAGAATCTATCAACCGGAAGCGGTTATCTTTTCTTCTTCATGTGCTGTGTATGGTCAACGGAACGATCTGTGCGCAGAGACTATGGATCTGTCTCCTACTTCTCCGTACGCCTATTCAAAGTGGATGGGCGAACTGTATTGTCAGCAATACAGCGCGTTGTTTGGTGTGCCGACGTTGGCGTTGCGCTATTTTAATGTGTACGGCGATAGACAAAATCCGTTTGGTCCTTATGCGGGCGTGGTTGCAAAGTTTAAGCAATGTTTAGAAAACAATATGCCTATTACCATTTTTGGGGACGGTAAACAGACGCGAGATTTTGTACCGGTAGCACAAGTGGTAGCGGCTAATTTGCGTGCGGGTTTGTTACCGCGCCATCAGCTTAATGGGCAAGCAATTAACTGTGCTTCAGGAACAAAAACAACGGTCCTAGATATTTGGCATACGTTGCGCCAAGGGTATCCAGACTATGCGCATGATCCTGTTTTTAATCCAGAGCGGCCGGGGGATATTAAGTACTCGCAAGCTGAGTGCACGAAGTATCGCCATTTTTTTGGTATGTAAAACAGCGTACTGTTCTAGAAGAATTGTCTTTTTTTGGTATACTAAAAGCCTTATAAAAGCTCTTAATCTGATCATTATTAACCATAAAGTTTAAATATAAACCCATGAGTACACACAAAGATTATTATCAAACGCTTGGCGTAGACCGTTCAGCAACCAAAGAAGAAATCAAAGCCGCTTACCGTAAGTTGGCGATGAAGTACCATCCTGACCGTAACCCTGATAACAAGCAGGCAGAAGAAAAGTTCAAAGAAGCGGCAGCAGCGTACGAAGTACTTTCTGATGATACAAAGCGTCAACAGTACGATCAGTACGGGCACGCGCAGTATGAACAGATGGGTTCACATGGCGGCGGTCATCATGGCGATATGAACATGGATGATATCTTTGGTAACTTTGGCGATATTTTTGAAAATATTTTTGGTGGCCAAGCGGGCGGTGGTAAGCGTAAAAAGTCACGCGCTACCGGTCCACAGCCTGGTCGTGGTCATGATCTCTATAAAGAAGTTGATTTATCACTGAAAGACGCATTTACCGGTACTAAAGAGACCGTAAGCTTCTACCACTTTTTACCGTGCGAAAGCTGTAACCATAAAGGTATGGCTGCAGGTACATCAGCAACAGTCTGTGCAACGTGTCGTGGTTCGGGTCAAGTTGAATTTAGACAAGGTTTTTTTGCGTACGCACAACCGTGTACAAAGTGTAGCGGGCAAGGGTATATCATTCCTAGTCCGTGTACTATTTGCCGTGGTCAATCACGCGTACAGAAGTACGAAAAATTTTCAGTTACTATTCCAACGGGTATTCATGACGGCGCAGAGCTTCGTTTAAGTGGCAAGGGTGATGCGGGTGTCTATGGTGGTCCATCGGGCGACCTGTTTTTAAAAATAAAAATTATGCCGGACAAAAAATTTAGCCGTCAGGAGAACGATCTTGTTTGTTCTTTGATGCTGAGTTATCCGCAACTAGTTCTTGGCGCTCAAATGGAAATTGAATCTATTGATGGCACTAAAGAGTTGGTTAAGATCCCTAAAGGTTGCCAAGTTGGCGAACGTATTGTCATTCCGGGTAAAGGGTTTACCAATATCCGTAACAAGATCCGTGGCAACTTGGTGATTGTAACGCAATGTTATGTGCCTAAAAAGATTTCTACTGCTGCTAAAGATGCACTATCAACGTACGCTCAAGAAGTGGGTAATGAGGTTGGCGATGGTAACGGGAGCATCTTAGGATTTTTCAAAAAATTCTTAGGCTAATATGGTAGTTATGAGCGGGTTCCAAATCTTCCAAAAGTAAGTCTGCTTAAAAGGTTTGATCTTGCAGATAGAGCAGGAGCTTCTTCGGTATAAGGGGGTGGTGCAATTGCAGGTCTGCCTTGTGTTGCAAGAGCCCCTTGGCTATACATTCGGTTCCATAACCCAAGCTCAGTTTCAAGCCTCTGATTATTATTTTTTAGTTGTTCTATGTCTGTAGATTCTTTTTGATGAGACAGGTATGCAGCGATTACTAAAAAGCCTAATGCAGTTTCTGCACCTGCGCGGTAAAAAGTTTTATCGCCACAGAGTGTGTAGATAGCATACGTAGAGATAGCGCATCCTGTTAATGCAAGCACAACTTTTTCTGTATCAACAGGAGCGCTACTATAGGTTGGGGTGTATGGGGTAAGTAGCATGAATGCCAATAATTTTTTTAATAGCATAGATGTACTCCTCAGTTAGTTAGTAGATGCGGACGGTAAACTATTGCTAGTACGAAATTGCCCTCTGGGGTCAAAGGTTGCAGGCGGTAGAGCAAGGGAGCCTGTTGAAAATCGTCTGTGTCTTTGAGGTTTTTGTTTATTGAGCATCGATTCTAGCTTGTGTATTTTCGCTTGTTGTGTGGATATTCTTAAGCGTATCAAGGTATCTTCTAACGCTTGCGTTGCTTGATCAAAGGTATCGTTTATAAGTTGTTGGTGCTTTGAACGTAGCGTAGAGACTTGCTTACAGGTTCTATAGTTACTCCATAGTAATATGGCAATTGCAGTTGGAAGAACTAAATTTTTTAGTGATATATTCTGTTCTGTAAGCCAGTAATATCCCATTAAACCACTTGTAACAGCTAAGTCTCCCATACAGTCTTTATATGCGGTGTTCAATTTTTGTTGATCGCTACTGCATGTTGTTTGTTCAAAAGCTAGCAGCGTCATAAGAAGTAGGCCTTGTGCGGTCATATGTATCCTTTTTTTAATGCATTATTCACTGTCATGCGGGTCTGTTGATCCTGGTAAATACGTGAGTGCATGGTGTCCGCCTACCACTGCTTGTCCAAATACTACCGCTGGTGGCGTAAACGATCGTATTGAATGGTGGGAGTGGTCAGAGTCTGTTGACGAAGATCGGTCTCGTCTAGATACACGTTGAGCACTTAAAAGTACGTGTGATGCTGCTACAGCGGTTTGATAAGAACTATTTGGGGTCAGAGGTGTTGCAGGCAATATAGCATCATGTATATCTGGCTGGCCTTCTTGATCTATAGTAATTGCTATGTGAGCAGCTTGAGCGGTATTTGTTGGTAACTGCGCAGCGAGTGTGTATGCAGGAGGTGCTTCGTGTGGTGCTTGTTGAGGATTTTGTTCTTCTAGTATCTGTAGTTGGTATTCAGGGGGTTGTGCAGCAGCGAGTCTGCGTTCTAAAGTTGCTATTCTGTGAGCGAATCTGTTGTTGGTGTAACGTTGTGCAATGCAACTATATGCCATCCAACCTATGCTCAGACCTAATCCAAAACAAGAAGCTGTAAGAGCAATAGTGTATTTTTGAAAGTCATTATCATCATCGCTGGTATGGGTGATGCTTGGTATTGCAATTAATGTTAATAATACGTAGTGGGTAAACTTCATGCTTTCACTATGGTGTAGGGTTAATGTGCTGGGATTAAAAAGACATCAAGAAAATTTGGGGGACCTTGGTGGCCGCTCAAAATGACTAATGCCGGATTCATAAAAATTCTCGAGTATCCGTTGTGTGCCATCTGTTCGTGCAGCGTGATATGTTCACAGACACCGCCGCCGTACCACGCATTTTGGAGTGCTTCCATTTTATACAAAGCAATTCCGCCAAAGCATGATTTGACTGGTACTAATCCGGTGCATTCGTTAACGCCAAATGTATCCCACAAATTAATACGTAAATAGTGGCGCATCAGAGCAAAGGGACTCATGGTTGCACGGGTTTCGTCGTTTTTGCCAACATAGGCAAGTGCGTCATACATCATAAACACCGTACCCCAGCTGCCAATCAAGGTCATAAGACCGTACGCACAAATAGCGTCCCAGTTGTCATGTCCAATAGAGTTCATGACACCTTTAATAGACCACGGTCCTTGCAGATCGATATCAACCACCATTACGTAATCGTAACTGGTAAAATACTGTTTAATAGTTTCTAGATAGGTGTTACGGAATGCGGCCATTTTAGAAATGCGGCCAGTGCCCATAAGGCCAAACTCGTATAACGGTTGGTGGCCAAATTTACAATCGGGTGCATCGGTGCAATCGAGTAGAATAACGCGGTGGTTACGTGCTGCCCACGCTTTAATGATATCCCGTGTTCCGTCAACAGAATCGTTTTCAAACAGGAGCACGCGGTAATCTTCAAACGCGCTACCAGTCAGTTCAATACGCTTGATAGTAGCGGGTAAATTTTTAGCGCAGTTACGAGCAAGCCCGGCGATAACCACTTTTTGGTGCTTCATGCGCTCTTGGCCGATTTGTACATATTCGTTGTACTTGTTCCGTTCTTCATCAGAACAAGAAAAAAGATGGTGGGATAGATCTGCTTTTTTATAGAGGGGCGGAAACAAGTATTGGTGGATATTCATGTTGTATGTTTTCCAGAGATAAAATTCAAAACCAAAACCGATACAGAGCACTGTTGCGATTATGATCATGATGATTTTTTTCATTACTGGCACCCGTTATGTCTGGTTAAGCACGGTAAGGTCGCACTGGTTTATACTGTATGTCCCTGAATGGGGTTCAAAGTACCAGGAAATTCTTCAGAAAGAAAGACTTCAATGGCCTGAATGCGTTTCTCTAAGGCTATAATCTGGTCCATGAGTTCTTGAATTGCTTGTAAAAGATCACGATTTTTTTGTTGTGGTGAGCGCATAATATGTGCAATTTCAACATCCTGCATGGTGAGCCAGTTAGTATTTTTGTCTATTGGTCGCCACGCCTTTGGATCTTGAGAGCCTTTAGGCCGATAGTATGTAGTAGGTTTAGGACGGGTTTGTGCAGCAGCAGCGAGCAGTGCTATTTGTGCCTTGAGTGCGTCTATCTGTTGGTGCGTTGCCTGTAGTTGTGCTTGTAATTGTGCAGTTTCAGACTGTTGAGTTGATGGCACATGCATAGTTGGCGGCTCGGGAGTGTGCACGAGGGAACTGTGCGTTCCCCCTGTTTGCATAAGATTGTGCCAGAGCAGTATGACCAGCAGACGTTTTTTCATCTGCGTATGGTGATTATAGGTATAATAATGCTTATGTGTGTGCTGCCAAGAGAGCGCTTTATTTTTTGTGCATCAGAGAGCGTATCAAGTGTAGCAGATGGTGAAGGTTCTGATGTGAGTGTTGCAAGATATGTTTGGCGTTCTTGCGCGTCTGGATGTGCAGCTAATACCATTTTGCCAAGATCGGCTTTGAGTGTTGTTATATTATCTTTAAGGTTCAACAGAAGTGCAAGAGCTTCGTCTTTTGGTGCAGGTTCTGTGGTGTCTGTTTCTTGAGTTAGTTGTTGGCTAAAGCTCCACACTTCTTCTTCAAGAATACGTACGTTGTTAAACAGCTCTTGAATTGCTTTGCCTGCTGTATCTGTAGATGAATGTACAGCTTGGGCAAGTTGAGTGCTTTCTGAGCCGCCCCGTTTTGCGTTTGCAAGTGCTGTTGGTATGCCATCACGTTTATTGTCTTCGTTATGTTGATTACGTTGTTCCCGTTCTTGCACGCGCTGTGCAACACCAGCTAGTTTTTCTTTTTGATCGCGCATTTCTAAACCGGTTGCGTACCACACTTCTCGTTCTAATTCCAGCGCAGTTTTTTGTATTGCTGCAGCAGTTAGTTGGCATTGTTGCGTATCTTGTTGTTGTTTTGCTTCTAGTTCGTGTAATGGTGCGCTGACAATTTCGTACAGACTGTTTTGTGGATCAAGAGTGTCGAGGTTTGCTTTTGTGGCAAGTGCTTCTTCTAAGAATACTGTTTGTTCACTGATCTTGCGTTGTAGGTTGCGATGTGCCTCTTCAAGTTCGGCGAGCCTTTTTTCTAGCTCTTGGACTACGTGGTATTGTTTTTCTAGTTTTTGCCAATTTACCGGACTTTGATCGCCTGCCGTTATGATGCTTGGTAGGCAGAGTATAATTGCTAAACGTTTCATGGTTTCACCCTTTGTTTTTTTTACTACTAAAACCTGGGATGCACCTTATCAGCTGGTGATATGCGCCTGCAAGTAAATAGAAAAACTGGGGTAGTAGGGAGCTGGCTATACGTTACTTTTTGTTTGTTGATTGTTTCTTTGCCGAGTATCTTGAGCAAGTAGTCCATTAAGGGTTGCTTGTGCAGCGTCTATCTCTTGTTTTTTATCTTCAAATTGTTGTTGGTAGGCTGCACTTTGTATTTCTAGATCGCGCATCTTTTGTGTTAGATTTTTGTCAGATGTGTCTAAAGAAAGCTGTTTTTCTAACGCCGCTTCTTCTAAATGCGTAAGCCGTGTTGCAGCATCAAGTAATATTCCTAAACGCGCACGTGTTAAGGCAATTTGTGTGGCAACTGGTGTTTGTTCTGAATTAGAACTAGCATCAGAATCAGAAGCGTGGATTGTGGTGATGGTCAGTAAGGTGATCAGGAATAAGCGGCAGTTCATAACACGGGCTCCTTGGCTGTTACGATGTGAGGTATCCTAAACTTATACACATCAGCAGACTAAAACATACAAGCGGGAATTGTCTAAAAAAGAATGGTTCTTTGAGGGTTTTGCTATCGGTACTGCTCTCTGTTGTAGGTAGAGGTGAGGTTGATTTTTCTGCGAATGCTTCTTGGTGTGTGGGTGATGTGTGCAGTTGTGATGATGCTAAGAGTTTTGAGATTTGTGCTATGAGTGCTGTGCGATGATTAATAGCATTGTTAAGGCGATCTTCTGCGGCTTTAAACTTAAGGTTATTAAGTTCATGTTGCAGTTTTTCTGTATAATGGCTGAGTGTATCCCATACGGTAGCAGGTACCGTATTGTTATGGTCTTGTGCAGCAAGATCTGTGCCAAATGCTTCTAGTATATATTGCTGATCTTGTAGCTTTTTTTGCTCAAGTGCATCTTGATCTGGTGTGTCAGATGCGTGTGTGTACATGGTGTAACTAGTGAGTGTGAGTAAGAAAAGTAGAGATTTCATGTTTGTGGCTCCCCCGCTATAACAATAAAAACTGGTTTCTACTGTACTGATACGCCGTTGTTTTCTGCAATAAAAAAGCCCCGCCGGTTTTAAT
>CAZSHB010000008.1:0-23959 GCA_964606885.1 uncultured Pseudomonadota bacterium
AGCAAGGATACCCTTCGGATTTTATGAATATTGACTGGATTGGCGGAAGTATGACTCAGGTAACTAAAACCGGAGGCGTCCTAATCGCTCTTGAAGGATTGCAGGAGCTTAAAAAGCCTACTTCAGAAGAAAAAAAGAAGACGACAACTAGTGTATACAAGGACCAGCTTGGTCTTTATATGCATGGGTTTATTGCGTCTTTATACAGAGATGCTACAATAAAAGTTAACGAAGAATTAGCTCGAACCATTGAAAGACAGCAATGACAGCAACAAAGATAAAAAAAGAAGATATTGAAAACGGTGGTACCGGGATTGATTCTTCAAAGAAAAAAGCTCTTGAAGTAACGTTTGCGCAGATCGATAAACAGTATGGCAAAGGCGCCGTTATGTTACTCGGTCAGTCAGCAGATGCTAAGATAGAAACACTCTCGACCGGTTCTATTTTGATAGATCAGGCGTTGGGTGCTGGTTTACCTCGTGGCAGAATCGTTGAAATTTATGGCCCTGAATCTTCTGGTAAAACGACGCTTGCGTTGCATGCAATTGCACAAGCGCAGCGCAATGGTGGTATTTGTGCCTTTATTGATGCTGAACATGCGCTTGATCCAGTGCACGCAGCTAGTTTGGGTATTAAAATCAATGATCTTATTATCTCGCAGCCAGATTATGGTGAGCAAGCATTAGACATTGCTGAAATGCTTATTCGTTCAGGTGCAGTTGACATTATCGTAGTAGATTCTGTATCAGCTTTAGTTCCAAAAGCGGAACTTGAAGGTGATATGGGTGATACACATGTGGGCTTGCAAGCTCGTTTGATGTCACAAGCGTTACGCAAATTAACGCCGGTGATTCATAAATCAAAAGCAATTTTGATCTTTATTAACCAAATTCGCCAAAACATTAATGCGATGGCTTTTGCTAATAAAGAAACTACATCGGGCGGCAATGCACTTAAGTTTTATGCTTCAGTACGTATTGACGTTCGTCGTGTTGCATCACTTAAAAAGAATGATGTGCATGTAGGTAACAGAGTTGCTGTTAAAATAGTAAAAAATAAAGTTGCGGCTCCTTTTAAACGTGTTGAACTTGATCTGTTGTTTACAGAAGGTATTAGCCGTGAGCTAGATCTTTTGGATGCGGCAGTGTTTCATAACGTGGTAACACAATCGGGTGCTTGGTTTGCGTATGGTGACAAAAAAGTTGCCCAAGGTCGTGAGCAGATGTTGGCCTTTTTAAAAGAAGATCAAAAAGCTGCTCAAGATATTCGTTCTCAAGTTGAGAAAGTGATAAAAGAAGCTGTAGTTTAATAGACATGTGTTTAATAAATAATATTGGTATACCTCTAAAAAGTGGGTTCATTCTTGAAAAATAGATCTTTGGAAAAAGAAGCTCCAACAGCTAGCACTACAAGCGCTAAGCAAACCGGTCCTTTAGCAAATGAAGCAATTCGTGCGCCTCGTCTTCAGGTGATTAATTCAGCTGGAGAAAACATTGGCCAAATTTCTCGTAAAGAGGCTTTGGAGATGGCACAGGCAGAAGGCTTAGACTTAGTGATGCTTGCAGAAAATGGTGCGTTGGGGATTCCTGTAGTTAAAATTATGGATTATGGCAAAGAGCTGTACCTCCGTAAGAAAAAGCAGGCAGAAGCAAAGAAAAACCAGAAAATTATACACACTAAAGAAATTAAAATTCGTCCTAAGATTGGTGATTTTGATTACGAACGTAAGCTCAAATCTGCACTTGAGTTCTTACAAGAAGGTAATCGCGTAAAAATTACCATTCAATTTCAAGGACGTGAGCTTGCCAATAAGCAAGAGCGTGGCGAATATTTGTTTGGCAAAGTTATGCAAACATTTGATGCTGCGGGCATGGGCGATAAAATTGGTGAAGAAAAAGAAGCAAGTGCAGGAAGAAATTGGTCTCGCATTTATTATTTAAAAAAAGCATAAAAGGTTCATACAATGCCTAAAATGAAAACAAATTCAGCCGCTAAAAAGAGATTTAAGAAGGTTGGTAATGGCAAGCTTGTTAAGCGTGCCAAGTCTATGCGCCGTCATATTTTGACCAAAAAAAATCGTAAGACTAAACGTAATTTGCGTGGTGTTGCGTATATCAGCAAAGTAGACACTGCTAACATTCTCAGATTATTACCTTATTAATATAATAGTAAAAAATAGGATAAAACTATGACTCGCGTAAAAGGTGGGATAGCCACTAAAAAAAGACATAAACGTCTGTTAAAACAAGCAAAAGGCTTCTGGGGCCAACGTAATAACATTTTCAAGCGCGCTAAAGAAACCGTTATGCGTTCTTTGGCATACGCTTATCATGGTCGTAAGCTTCGTAAACGTGATTTCCGTTCATTGTTTGTGACTCGTATTAAAGCAGCAGCAGTACAAAATAATATGTCATACAGTACTTTCATTCATGGTCTTGCTCAAGCAAGTATCAGCTTGAACCGTAAGATGTTGAGCCAACTTGCTATCTTTGAACCAGCTGCGTTTACAGCACTTGTTGAGCGTGCAAAAGCTGCACATTCTTGACAGGAGATTTTCCTTCTTATTAGACTACCTTACTGTTAGTAAATAAGGAGAAAATCATGGAAGTACTAAGCGCATTAGAGAAAAAGATAGAACTGCTCGTTGATTACATCAAGCGTCTTAAAGAAGATAATGCACAGTTAAAATCAGAGTCCCAACAGTTGCGTGACCATATCACTCAGCTCGAGGGATCTTTGCTTAAAGAGAACAAACAATTGGAACATGCTCTTAACAAAGAGCGTTCCATGGCGCAGCGTGCAGTTGATGAGTTAATCAAGAATATAGATGAGCTTATTGAAAGCGGAAGTTGAGTCTGTAATGAGCACACAGAAGATTAAAGTAACGATCAATGGAAATAATTATTCCTTAGTAACGGACGAATCAGATGTTTGTTTATTAGAGGCCGCAGCTCTAGTCGATCAACAGATTGCGCAGATTCAAGCATCAGGCGTGAGCGATCAAGTTAAAAGTGCGGTGCTGGTTGCACTACAATCGGCACACGAACTTTTAAAACTCAAGCAAGAGCAAGAACAACTTAAGCATGAGCAGCTGCGTCTTCTTGAAAAAATTTCTCGTGAATTTAATCTTCTCTCTTCTTTCTAATGCCTAGTCTTGCGTAACGTGTTGTACCTTTTCAAGGCAGCAGTGTGATAAAAAACAGTGCTGTAAAAAAGGACTTTAAAAGAGTAAAACGTGTGAGAACGCACAACATTAGGATAATAAATCATGATTACAGGATTAGGTGAATTTACGGCACTCATAGGAATTGGCGTGGCTTTGGCTATGCTTTTTTTTGCTCGTAAGAAAGTCACTCAAGCACAAGAACTTTTAGAACGTTCTGAAGAAAAATGGCGCTCGATGAAGCGCGATATGGAAACTGAACGTAAAGAAGCTCACTTGCGTGTCAAAGATGAAATATACAAAAAAAGATCAGACTTTGAATTAGAATTAAAGCGCGATCGTCTTGAGCTGGAACGCCAGCAGTCAAAAATATCAGCTAAGTATGAAGCAATAGAAAAAAAAGAATCTCAGCTTGATGAACTCCGTCAAGAAGTCCAACAAAAAGAACGTAAGCTTTCTCGCATGAGTGAAATTATGCACACCAACGAGGAAAAGCTTAAAAATCTCTATAATGATCTTATTATTAAATTAGAAAATATTAGCGGACTGAGCCGCGAACAAGCTAAAAAAGAACTTGCTGATACCTTGCATGCAGAAGTACAATTAACCACACAACGTTGGATGCAAAAGGTTGAAGAAGAGTCTCGTCAAACGGCTAAAGAAAAAGCTACTCATATTGTGGTAACGGCAATGCAGCGCTACACGGCTGATCAAGTTGCTCTCAACTCTTCAAGTGTTGTTCATCTTCCTAATGAGGAAATGAAAGGTCGTATTATTGGTAAAGAAGGGCGTAATATTAAAGCGCTTGAAATGGCCACTGGTATGGAATTTGTGATTGGAGAAGTTCCAGAAATTATTACGATTTCAGGTTTTAATCCAATCAGACGCGAAGTTGCTCGCCGTTCACTTGAACGCTTAATTGGGGATGGTCGCATCAATCCAACGCGTATTGAAGAAACGGTTCAGCTTTGTGAAAGAGAAATTGACGATGTCATTCAGGAATACGGTAAAGCTGCGATTCTTGAATGTAACGTTCAAGGACTCCATCCAGACATTATTACGTTGCTTGGTAAATTACATTTTAGAACAAGTTTCTCTCAAAACGTCTTGCAGCACTCTAAAGAAGTAGGTGTATTTGCCCGTATGATTGCTGAAGAATTAGGTTTAGATGGCAATATCGCAATGCGCGCAGGTCTTCTGCATGACATTGGTAAAGCGGTAACAGCAGAAGTTGAAGGTCCGCACGCTATGATTGGTGGCGACATTGCAAAACGTTGTGGCGAAAGTCCAATCGTGGTAAACGCAATTGCTGCACATCATGAAGAAGTGCCTTTCTTATCGATTTATGCATCTATTGTGGTGATTGCCGATACCGTTTCAGCATCTCGTCCTGGTGCCCGCCGCGAAACATTAACCGCATATATCAAGCGTCTAGAAAAGTTGGAAGAAATTGCCAATACGTTTGACGGTATTAAAAAGGCGTACGCGCTTCAGGCAGGTCGCGAGATCCGTATTATTGTTGAGGAAGACTATCTTGATGACGACAAAGCAGCAGTATTAGCTCGTGATATTGCAAAGCGCATCGAAGAAGAAATGAACTTCCCTGGTCAAATTAAAGTTAACGTTATTCGAGAAAAACGTTCTATTGAGTACGCTCGCTAAGGATTTTTAATGAGTTCATTACGTATAGCACTGTTTGGAGACATCGTCGGGAATACGGGACGTGATCTTTTTGCACGCCACATTGCCGCTCTGCGCACGCAGTATAAATTAGATGGTGTTATCATCAACGGAGAAAATAGTGCTAATGGCAAAGGTGTGACGCCCGCTATTGTTACTTTTCTTAAAGACCTTGGTGTTGATGTTATTACTACCGGTAACCATATCTGGGATAAAAAAGAAATTATTCCTTACATTCAAAATCACGACGATATTATTCGTCCTGCAAATTATCCTTCAAGCTGTCCGGGTAAAGGCTTTACGATTTTTAATTGTAAGGGCTACAAGGTTGCCGTCTTAAATCTGATGGGTCGCGTGTTTATGCGCCAACAGCTTGATTGTCCATTTAAAACAGCCGATTCATTATTAACGTTTATACGTTCTAAAACGAACATTATTTTGGTTGATATGCACGCAGAAACGACCTCAGAAAAGCTCGGTATGGCCTATTACCTTGATGGCCGAATTTCGGGCATTGTGGGTACGCACACACATATTCAAACAGCAGATGAACGTATTTTGCCAGGCGGTACGGGGCACATCACTGATCTTGGTATGGGTGGTTCATTAAATTCTATGATTGGGCTGATTAAAGAGCCGTTGATCAACGGCTTCTTGGATCAAATGCCGGTACGTCATGAAGTTGATACTGAGCCTCCGTATGTGCTAAGCGGTGTGGTTATGACGATTGATACCACAACAGGTAAAACGACGCATATTGAACGTATTTATAAAGTGGACACTGAGCCACTTGGTTAAATTGACCTAAAAAAGGGATCCAATGATAGCTCTGAAACGCTTAGGCTTACTGCCTATTTTTGTTCTGTATATGATCTTCCCGCTTACCTACAGCATTGGTAAATGGGGTTTGCATTATGGACCTTATAGCTTGTATATAGCGCTCCGCATGTTGTTTGCAGGGGCGGTTATAGCAGGGTGGTATCTGTTGTTTAATAGATCTTCAATGGTCATGAAAAAACGGGATATCCACTATTTTGTAGCTATTGGTGCGATCGCTTTTTGTGCAAGTTTTATGGCCGAATTTTGGGCATTGCCGTATTTGCCGATTGCAAAAGTATCTTTGTATTTTGCGTTATCACCTTTTTTTACCGCATTATTTGCAGCGTGTCATCGTTTAGAGGTTATTTCTAAGCGAAAGTTGGTTGGCCTTTTTGTCGGTTTTTGTGGGTTTGCACCACAGCTTTTTATTAGTAATGAGACGGGTTATGGATGTTCTGTTCTGAGCTTTACCTGGTATGATGCTGCAGCACTCTTTTCTGTTGCTGCGTATGCGTATGGTTGGATTTTAATTAAGAAGTTATCTAAGCGCACGGTCTATGATGGCGCATGGATTAACAGCGTCTG
Organism: uncultured Pseudomonadota bacterium; assembly: GCA_964606885.1. Lineage (GTDB taxonomy): Bacteria > Babelota > Babeliae > Babelales > CAIQNR01 > CAZSHB01. The sequence continues at coordinate 6,248 of CAZSHB010000008.1, forward strand.
TATGTTGATTGGTGGCGTGTTATCGCTAGTCTATTCAGGAATAATCGATTATGGATTGACTGGATCTTTTAATGTTACTGATTGGCACCAATTTTTATCATCGGTCAGTTTAATCAGCGCAGTAGGGGTATTTTGTTACCTTTTATATACCGCGCTTTTAAACCACTTTAGTGCAACGTTAGTCTCGTTCTTTTGCTTTCTTGAAGTACCGTCATCATTATTACTTGGGTGCTTCTTTTTAGGCGAGCATGCAAGCTTTATCTTTTTATTTTCAACCGCTTTAATCGCGCTTGGTTTATATCTTTTTTACCAAGAAGAATTACGTTTACGATAAAAAATAATGACTTCTAGTGCAGGTAGATTGCTAAATGTTCCTGATTCTGTTATCCAGGCACAAGAGTTGAGTAGGCTTTGTGTGTTTTTAATCTATAAGCTCAGGGTTTAAGCTTTTATTGCTTCAGGAAATCTTTTATCGGTAGACTAATCAACATTGTCAGTCTCTTTTTTATAAGGGTACGTAATGATAGCACTTAACCGTATGGGTCTTTTACCAATTCTCGCTTTGTACATGATCTTTCCGCTTACCTACAGTATCGGTAAATGGGGGCTACAATATGGTCCGTATGCCTTGTATGTAGGATTACGCATGATCTTATCAGGCGCTTTTCTTGTTGCAGGTTATTGTATCTTTAAGCGACAAGCGATGGTGATTGAAAAAAAGGATATTCATTACTTTGTGATGATAGGTTTGGTTGCCTTTTGCCTGAGCTTCTTGGCTGAAGGATGGTCATTACCATCGCTGCCTATTGTAAAAGTTTCACTTTATTTTGCTCTTGCACCATTTTTTACCGCCTTATTTGCCGCACTGCATAAATTAGAAATTATTACACCTAAAAAAATAGTGGGTCTTACGGTTGGTTTTTGTGGGTTTGTACCGCAACTGTTTGTAGATAATGCGACAGGGTGTGCATCGGGCGTATTTAGCTTTACAAGATATGACTTAGTTATGTTATTGGCTTGTGCGACGTATGCGTATGGCTGGATTATTATTAAAAAACTTTCAAGAAGAACAGAGTACGATGATGCTTGGGTAAATGGGGTGGGGATGTTGATAGGAGGGGGGTTCTCATTACTATTTTTTGCTGCTACCAACAGGGGAGAATGGTGTATGAGCGTTAAAAATTGCCCTCAGTTCTTACTTTCTGCTGTGTTGTTAAGTATTGTTGGCACGTTCTGCTACTTGCTGTATACGGCATTGTTGCATCACTTCTCCACTACCCTCGTTTCGTTCTTTAGTTTTTTAGAAGTACCATTCGCACTACTCTTTGGATGTATCTTTTTGCAAGAACATATAAACTACATCTCGTTTATCTCTACTGCTATCATAGCGCTCGGATTGTACCTCTTTTATCAAGAAGAATTACGACTTCGAGTTTAAAGGAATTGTGTCGTGATCGATATTCTCTTTTTCTACTTTTTAATGGCAAGCCTCTTTGTTTTTGGTAAAAAAGCATGCCTCCATTTTTCGCCCACTCAATTAACGGCCGTACGCTTATTAAGTATGGGTCTTCTTTTTTTAGGCTATTCGGTTATTAAAAAGCAGGTCAATTGGTTACAAGTACATAAGCACTACTTACTATTTATAGGATTTGGCTTAAGTGCGATTGCATCTGATCTTTTTAGATTTGTTAGTTTAACGGTGCTACCTGCATCGCATAGCGCGTTAGTCAGCACCACGTCGCCTTTTATTGCAGCCTTATTATCGTATCTTGTTTTTAACGAAAAAATTACCTGGCAAAAAAGCGCCGCCTTGGCACTTGGTGTTGTGGGGATTTTACCGTTAGTGCTTCATAATCTTGGATTACTACCAGACTCATCAAGCACTATTATAGTCACTGGATATGGTGCAGCTTTTTTGAGCACCGTTGGATTTATAGCAGTTGGTATTTTTATAAAAAAACTGGGTGCGTATCAACACCGCTTACTTTCTACGTTGGGTGTAGGTCTTACTGGTGCCGGTCTTTTAACAACCGTAATTGGTATGATTATGATGCAAGGTGCGTTTTTTGAGACCTATGCAAGTTGTTATGAATATTTACCGATAGTGATACTACCAAGCATTATTGGGTATCCGTTGTATGGTTATTTAGTACAAGCATATCCATTAACGTTGGTTGCGTTTGCACAACTTTCTAGTCCGCTTTGGGCATCATTAATCGCATGGTTTCACGGGCAGAATGATATGTCGCTACCGTTTGTTATTTCTTTTTGTATGCTGACCATTGCGTTCTCGTTGTTTTATGCACAAGAATTTAAGCGGCGTAAGTAGGTTATAAAGCGAGTGGCAATAATCGGTATTGATTGGCCTTTATTGTTTTTTCTATTACTCTTAAAAACTATTGAGTAGTACTTTTTACCCTCAACATTACAGTATAAAGGTTATACGTATGTGGTCAGTCCTTGCGCTTAATGCGCTTTTTGCAAGCACCTTTATTATCGGCAGAGATGCTGTGTCGGTTATTCCACCTATTTTGTTTATTGCATTGCGGATGATTGCTGCAGGAGCTCTTTTGCTTGGTATTATTAAATTTCAAGGTCACAAACTTCCTACTATTAAAGCACAACATCATCCTTGGTTGGCTGGAATTGTACTGTTTCATATCTACCTGTCATATGTATGTGAATATGTCGGATTACAATCAGTTAGTGGCGCAAAGACTGCATTACTCTTTAATCTATCCCCTTTTATTACCGCATTACTATCGTATGTCTTTTTTAAAGAACGTATGACAGGCAAGCAATGGTTGGGCATAGCAATTGGATTTTTTGGGTTTATACCCGTTCTTTATTCGCAAGATTGTAGTGCTTCGTTCTTAGCAAGCTTGTGTGTTTTATCTATTGGCGAAATTAGTATTATTACAGCCGTTACTGCTTCATGCATCGGTTGGATTTGTATGTCTAAGTTAACGCGAGATTTTGATTATTCGTACATGTTTGTAAACAGTTTTGGTATGTTTTTTGGCGGTATTTTAGCGCTTGCAACATCGTATGGTTTTGAAGCATGGCCAAGTTTTGTGTGCTTGAGTAGCAATATGATTTTCTGGAGATCGCTCATACTGCTTATTTTAATTGGAAATATTATTTGCTTTAACTTGTATGGCAAATTACTTCACACCTATTCAACCACAGCACTATCTTTTTTCTGTGGCATGATACCATTTTTTGCATCGATTATGGGCTGGTTATGGCTTGGCGAAGCTATGAACATATGGTTCTTTGTATCGCTTGCAATAGTGTCATTTGGGTTGTACTTATTTTATCAAGAAGAACTGAAACAAGGCTTTGTAGTTAAGAAATAAATAGATTACAACATAGAAAAATAGAAAAAAATAAAGGGGCTACAAAAAGCCCCTTTATTTTTTTTATTATGCTGCTGGAGCAGCTGAATTTGTAACAAATCTTTCTTGATTAAATCTTGATGTTTGTACACGACGTATCGTAGCGTCCCATGCTGCAATTTCATGGTCTATTGGTTCTTGTCGATACAAGTTGTTCAGTTTAAATTGTGTGGTCTTGTTAATATGTGCAACATCAACTGCGTGCCTATCAATAACATACGCTTTTTGAGGTACTTGTTTTTGCGCAGAAGTTATAAATGCAGCACGTAGTGCTCTTTGCAAAGAGTGCATCCATTTGGGCGCAGCAAAAGCATGATGAGTAGTTGCCAAGACTAGTGCCATAACGGCTAATTTTTTAAACATAGATATTTCCCTAAAAAGATATCTCTATAAGCTTTTTTAACTACTTCTAGTATACCAAAATTGATCAGTATGTCTTGTATTTGTATGAGCTTATTGTCTTACAGGTCGGTATATTTGGTTGCTTTGCCTTGAGCCTTTTCAACCGGATATTTGGCAGCATTAAGCTTAATTTTTTCTGCAAACGCCTGGGCAATATCAATATCAGCGTTATTGGCAAAACTTAAAACCCACCATAAAACGTCCACAAGCTCATGGGCAACTTCCTGTTTTTTGCTCGCTTCAAGCTTGTCTGTATACAAAAAGTACTCCATAAGCTCAGCTGCTTCTACGGATAAACCCATACTGATATTTTTAGGGGTATGGAACTGATGCCAATCTCGTGCCCTTATAAAATCATCAACTTGCTTTTTAAGTATGGCTAAAGTGACGGTTGTATCGTTCATGGATGAATCCTTCTCAAAGTCAGAGTAAACCGGTATAATTGCCCACAGTGTAAAGCATTTTTCCCTTTATAAAAGTGTAAAAAATTATGAGCCAAAAGCTGCCTGATATCAAGACGCAATTTCCAGAATGGTACCAAGAAGTTATCTATAAAGCTGACCTTGCCGATCAATCTCCCGTACGTGGATGTATTGTTATTAAACCATATGGCTGTGAAATTTGGGAAAGTATTAAAAATATTTTAGATAAAAAAATTAAAGATACTGGCCACAAAAACGCTATCTTTCCTTTGCTTATCCCAGAATCGTTCTTTAAAAAAGAAGCGGACCATGTTGAAGGATTTGCTCCTGAATTAGCAGTTGTTACTCATGCGGGCGGTAAACTTTTGGCAGACCCTTTGGTCGTGCGTCCAACATCCGAAACAATGATTCATTATATGTTTGCACAATGGATCAAATCGTATCGCGATCTTCCTATGAAAATTAATCAATGGGCTAACGTAGTTCGTTGGGAAATGCGCCCAAGAGCTTTTGTGCGTACTAGTGAATTCTTTTGGCAAGAAGGCCACACTGCGCATGCAACACATAACGAAGCGCAAGAAGAAGCATTGTTGATGCTTGAACAGTACCGTGATTTGGCAGAAAGTTATTTAGCTATTCCAGTTATTACGGGTAAAAAGTCTGAGGGGCAAAAGTTCCCTGGTGCAGTTACGACCTATACATTTGAAGCATTTATGCCTGATGCAAAAGCATTACAAATGGGTACATCGCACATGTTGTCTCAAAGCTTTGCGCATGCGTTTGATATGAAGTTCCAAACCAAGGAAGGCACGATGGAATACCCATGGCTAACCAGCTGGGGTGCTACTACACGCTTAGTTGGTGCAGTGGTGATGATGCATGGTGACGAAAAAGGTCTTGTCTTGCCTCCAAAAATTGCTCCTATCCAAGCAGTGATTATTCCTATCTACAAGACTGAGGATGAAAAAGATGCAGTTTTAAAAGCTGCTCGTACTATTCAAGAAAATCTTGATGGCGCTGTTCGCCTGCACGTGGATGATGACGATCAAAAAACACCTGGTAATAAGTTCCACCAATGGGAACTGAAAGGCGTGCCATTGCGTTTAGAACTTGGCCCACGTGATCTTGCTAACAAGCAAGTTATGATGGCTGACCGTTTGGGTCTTGAAAAGCGTGCTGTTGCTTTTGTGGATTTAGAATTGGTGATGTTAGAAAAGCTTGATGCGTTACAAAAAGCTTTGTTTACTAAGGCAAAAACACGTTTAGAAGCACAATGGATTGTTGAACAAAATCTTGATAAAGCAACTGAATTATCTGAACATCATGTGGTACAAACAGGTTTCTGTGGTAGCAAAGAATGCGAAGCTGAACTTAAGCCACGTAAGCTTTCTGTTCGTTGTTTGCTTAACGATAATCAGTGTCCACAGTGTGCAATGTGCGGCAAACCAAGTGTTACTGATTGTATTATTGCCCGTTCTTATTAATTCATAAAAGCGATTTCACATGAATTTTATACTTTTGATTATAAGCACACTTGTGTGCATGCCCTTAGCAGCGTATGAAACTATTATTATTGTAGACGGCAGCAGAGCGCGCATGGCAACACTCGCGTGCCTTGAGGATCATGTAGCACCGCATATTATTGGTTTCAATCGTCGTGTTGATTTGCAAAAGTTAACTACTGATGCATCTACAAAATTAGCTATTCGTGAAGCTGCTACTAAAGCTCATGCATTATATTTTAAAAGAAATCCTGATCGACCAAATACGCATGATGCTAACGAGTTGGAGATTTACTTGTTACAAGATCAAAATCTGCATCAAGAAGAACCTGAAAAATCTGTTGCATCTGCAGTGTCTTTATCTGCGCAAGCACCACGTCTTGCAAGCATAGTCTCTGATAATTTTTTAGCACAGGCTGCAGCTTTACCAGCGCCAGCGCAAGGTCATTTTTCTTCTTCTAGCGCGAGAGCTAAATTGTCATCTGGTCGTGGTGGTAGAGGCAGAGGTGGAAGATTATCTAGATCCGATCGTAACGTACAACATGCACAAGAAGAAAAAGCACGTTTAGAATACGAAGAACGTAAGCTCCAACAGGAAGCTGATTTTGCTGCAGCAGAATTACTTGCACAAAGTAACATGACTGCTGATCAAGAAAGAGAAAGTGACGTACAAGAGGCGATTAATTTTCTTGATGCAGCTCTTAATGCTCATGATGACGATGGTATTGTTTCTTATGGTCCTTGGTTTCAACCATCAGCAGAAGAAACAAAATTTGGGGCTTCTAGTGCAGAAGAAGATTATGATGAACCAGAGTCAGGTAGTGATTTAGAAGATAGAAATGCTGACAAAAAACATACTTCCGGTTTAAACAAACTTGATTAATTACAACTACACCGTTGACTTTTTTCAGTTAGAATTATTAAGCTGGTGATTAGTTGTTTAATAATTACTGTGCATGTAAGGAGAGCGTGTATGAAGAAACTGTTATTTTGTGTGATGGCTGCAATAGGATTTGTTGCAAGTTCACCAATAATCTCATCTGATATTGATCCTGAAGCTATGTATACCACGTACAGACAACGTTTTAAAAACTATGTGGAATGTGTAGATAGTTATAAAAAAGCCGCAAAGAGTACGTTAAAATATGCACAAAATCAATGTTATGCTGTGTATAAGGGTAGTCGATTTAATGAAACTCACTATGTACCAAAACCTATTCTTACTTGTTTAGAAAAATGCTTTTCACAGAGATGCGCTGATAAATGCTTGGCAATGAAAGTGAAATCAAACAATAGATAATGCAGTCGTTATCTCTCTATTAAGCTGGAGGTTTATATCTTCAGCTTTTCTTTTTAAGCTTAATTAGTGTACAGTGGGCAAAAAACCACGGTAACAAAGAGATTAAGTATGAAGAGTAGTAATAAAGAAAACGCGTTTTTGTTTGAAGCTTTTGAGCAATATCTATTAACAGAAAAACGAGTAGCAAAAAATACCTTTGATTCGTACGTATCAGATCTTCGTCAGTTTGATCTTTTCTTAACTGAGCAATCGCTCAACATCAAAGATGTAACAGGTGCCAACTTAAAACAGTTTGTACACTATCTAAAAAACAGTGGTATGGGTGCCCGTAGTATGGCACGCAAAATATCGTGCGTTAAAAGCCTTTTTAAATATCTGCACGAATATCAACAAATAGCCAACTATGCACAAGAATTGATTTTGCCACGGTTAGAAAAAAAACTGCCCCACTATCTTACAGAAGAACAACTTGATGCCTTGTTTATGCAGGCACAAGAACAATCGGGCACTTATGCAGAACGTAACTGTATTATGCTCATTACCCTCTATGCTTCTGGCATGAGAATTAGCGAATTGGTGAACCTTAAGCGCCAAGATCTTGATGTTGCTCAAGGGTTAGTAACAGTGCGTGGAAAAGGCAATAAAGAACGATTGGTACCTTTACCGTTGCCTGTTATAGCTAAAATTCAAACCTATCTACAAACAACCTATAAAAGCTTGGTTGTAAAGAATAAACAGCTGCACAATACGCCATATTTATTTCCGGTCTTTTATAAAGATTCGTTAAAGGCTATGTCTCGCCAACTGTTTTGGTTGTATCTTAAAAAAATTGCAGTTGGTGCTGGTATATCAAGCGCACTTTCTCCGCATCAATTACGTCATTCGTTAGCAACGCATTTACTTAAGAAAGGTGCTAATTTACGATCCTTACAACTCTTGCTTGGGCATGAACAGCTGACAACAGTACAAGTATACACTCATATAGAGACAAGCCATTTACGTGTTTTATATGATCGTTTCCATCCAAGGGCGTAACTACATAAAGAGATCGGCATGAAAAAAGTACGGTTATTGTTGTTGATGGCATGTGCGTTTACCATACAAAGTAAAGAGTTTTCTTTTCCAGCATTAACACAAGAAGCATTGACGCAGATAGTAGCCTACCAAAAAGTGTATCCTGATAGCCCCATGACGATCACTATTACTGGTAAACAAACGGTATTTGGTGCATGTAGTGCGTACGTACAAAAAACGGCTACCACGCTCCACAGCATTTCTTTACAAAATATTGCTCTTAAAGGTTTAGCATCGTTATTTGGTGCAACTGTGTTGTCGTATACGTTTATTGCTTATTTTATTTACCGTGTGTACCGTTTGCTGGCAAAAATCAGTTCTTGGTTAGCATGGAATGATCATGTGCAAGAGCATGACATGGTAGAAGAAGCAAAACAGTATCTTGCACGAACGGCTCTTGAACAAAGCTTGCTTAACGAAGCTCTGGTGACTCGATCAGGACTAGTTGCAAGAAAAGTAAGTAGAAAAGAAATTCAAGAACAAAAACAGTTACTTGAGCAGTATCTTGCTTTAACCAGTGTCTTAAAAAAATATAAGTTGCGTGCGCTGTTTGCGTATGATCAAACCAAAGAAGATCAACTGCGATACGCTTTAGCAATGCTCTCTGTGGCGTTAGAAACTAGTAGCATGCAAGACGAGCGTTGTTGAGAAAATTTTGCTAAACTAAAGTCTGTTTTATACAGTATTTAAAAAAGTAACATTATAGTTTTATTAAGGTACCTATCCATGTTAGATACATTTATTTCCGAAATTGTCCCAGGAGCAGAAAAGTTTATTGTTGAGCAAAAACCGTTGCTTAATATTCTTTCTTCTATGCAACCAATTTGTTCAAAAAGAACAACGCTTGAAGCTACTTCATATATTCTTTTTAACGTTGGTCCTAAAGAGTTATTACTCAAAAGTACCGATTTAGAAATTAGCCTCCAATCAAGCTACCATTTAGAACGAAGCACTTTTACAGAAAGCAAGTCTTTCTTGGTTAATGGCAAACGTCTTTTTGATATTGTAAAAGAGCTTGAAGATCTTATTACCTTTACGTTTTCTGGTAGTCAGCTGACCATTACGTCAGGTGCAGTAAAGTTGGCACTGAACGTAAAAGACGCACAAGAATTTCCTCCGTTTCCAGAACGTATTGAAAACCTTATGCAACTTGAAGCGCCATTTCTCTTATCGCTTTTAGAAAAGGTAGCGTTTTTAATTCCTCAAAATAATGCTAACCCCGCATTGAACGGTTTGTACTTAGAAATTAGCCCTGCAGGGTTATTGTTAACCACAACCGATGGTCACTGCTTGGCGCAAATTCAAACAAGCTTGTACATGTTAGAAACAAAGAGCTGCTGGTTATTACCACGCCGCGCAGTATTAGAACTTAAAAAGCTACTTGAAGGTGCTGCAACACATGTGTTTTTAGGTACGTGTGGTAATCAGTTAGTCTTTTCTGGCGAAACCTTTAACTTCTTTACCAAAGTATTATCAACTCCATTTCCTGAATATAAACCGATTCTAGAACGTAAAGGTTTTGTACCTGCACGTATTGATAAAAGTGCGTTAATAAAAACATTACGCCGTTCATCATGTTTATTATCAGGTCAATTTATTGCTACAACATTTGGATTTAAAACGGATGCAGTTGATGTAAGCATGCATAATAAAGAAGTGGGTAAGTTAGAAGAGAAGATTCAACTTAAAGACTTTGCTGGTGCTGAGCTTGATGTTAAATTCTACGCTCCGTATTTACTGAGCGGTTTAAATGCTTTTAGTAGCGACAATTTAACCTTCTATCTAGCATCATCTGCAAAGCCTATCATTTTTGAAAATACCGAAGATGATAAGTTTAATCTTACCTATTTGGTAATGCCCGTTTCATCAACACAGCAATAACGACTATTTACAGTGACTATTGCACGTATTGAACTGAAGAATTTTAGATGTTTTGGTCAAGCGTCTTTTGAGTTTGACCAAAACATCATTCTTATTCAGGGGAACAATGGCACAGGTAAAACTTCGTTACTTGAAGCCTTATATTACATTTCTTCGTTGCGCTCTTTTAGAACACATATTCCTAAAGAGCTCATTGCGTTTGATAAAGATTCATTCTTTCTCCATGCAACGATAGATGATCATCGTTTAACTATCGGTTCTACAGGAACTAAAAAGGTAGTAAAACTTGATGAAAAACAGGTTGCATCGTACCAAGAGCTACGCACACTGTTACGCGTTATTATGGTTGCAGAGTATGAAATAGAAATTATTACTGGTGGTCCTGAAAATCGTAGACTTTTTCTGGACCATGCATTAGCACTAAGCAACCCTGATTATGTATCAATTGCAAAGCGGTATAAACAAGCATTAGAACAACGCAACGCCTTGTTTTATAGACATACCTGGACTGAACAAGAGTTTGAAATTTGGACGCAGAGCGTATGGGAATTATCATGCGCACTTGTTCGAGCACGCAGTACCTATATTGCCGATATACAAAAGATTATTGCCGAGAAATTACCCTCCGCTTTATCCGATCTTGAGTTTGCCTATCAAACTCGTTACGTAGTACCAGAAGAAACATTTGCCGATTTTTTTACTAAAATGGCGCCCGTATTTGCCAAAGAACGTTATTATAAACGATCGCTCTTTGGTGCCCATCTTGATGATATGAGTATTACACTTAATAAAAAACCGGTCCGCTTGTTTTCTTCACGCGGCCAACAGAAATATATTGTTGCTTTACTTAAGCTTGCCCAAGCCCAACATTTGGTAGATACCGTTGGTCCAGTCATCTTTTTATTTGATGATTTTGCCACTGATTTTGATAAGCACCTACTAGCTGACGTCATTCAACAAGCTCAACGGACCGCTCTTCAGCTTATTTTTACTTCCCCCTTAGAGTGCGGACCCGAAAAACAATACTTTGACCTTCATGGTATCTCTTACCAAGTTGTTACAGTCTGAAACAAGTAGCGCCTGAGCTTATTTTTTTAATTTCGAATAAGTTGACAATAAGCCACATATAAATTACATTATAGTCAGGTTTATCAGTTTTTTGAGATTAAATAAGCTCAATTTGAAACATTAAACCGTTTGACTTTAGTGACTGTTTCTATCAAAATAGAAATATAGTGGTTGGGAGACTAATCACTCTTAATTAGGCTTCATTACTACTCTCCTTTTTTCCATCGCATTGATTTCGGTCAGTGCGGTGGAATTTTTTTTGACCTTATCTTGAGCATTGCGCTACTCTTTGCAAAAAGGGATGGTCGTGCAGAGCTCTTACATTCTTCTGATAAGCTTATGTTGTAATAGTATTTATGTGCATGCAGCAGTACACGGTCTTTTAATTCCAGAAACTGAACTTTTTATAAAACCAGCTCAAAAACCTACAATTACTCTTACCACCGTAATTAAAAAAACGTTTGATCCTTATGCTTCAGTACGAGACTATTTTTTTTGGTGGCGAACGTTACCTACTATTGGTCTTGAAGATCATCCTGATTTTTCACCCGTTTTTTATCCGTTCTTACCACATCAGTTTAGTTTGCAAGAATTGGCTCCTACACAAGGTGTTTCAATAACCATTGGTTTACTGGATAATGGAACTGCGCATGCTACTTTGTATACATCAGACAATAAGATCTATTTGAAAGCGCATCCATATCTTAAAGATGCTATTGCAAATGCTTATACCTATGTTGGTTCTTTGTGTGGCGATAGTTCATGGGCAGATATACAAGAGCTGATCTTGTATTACACAGATCAGACACATCATACACAAGTAACACAGGACTTTAGAGTCTATAAACCTGAATTATTAATAGAGCAGCATCTTACATACTATTTAATTGCATATGGTAAACAGGATCTTAAAAAGAATAATCAATTAACGTATGCAGGAACACAAGCAGTAGCACGAATACAAGGATGTTTACAGAAATCTATTTTTGTAAGATTACAAGAACAAAACTATTATACGCCACTCCATTTTTTTTCAGTTCCTGAGTATGTATGTACATATAAACCAGTACGTTATGCAGATCAGCATTGGCTGCATGCAAACCATGGCAGCTATTGCGCCGGTCTTATTACAGGTCGTGCTGATACAAAATTTTTTGGGATTGCTCCGTACGCGAAAATAGTATCGTATAAAGTTATGACAAGTTCTGCTACGCGCTATCAGGATCCATTACCGTTAGTGCATGCATTAGAAGATGCTGCTGCACGCGCTTTACCAATTATATCGATCAGTTATAGCATGCAATCGTTAAGCGGCTATCAACAAAGATTAGAAAAAGTTTTTAAACAAATTCCTTATGCTTGTATTGCAGTTGGCAATAAACAAAATCTTGATACACCTAATGCATTAACTGATCTACAGGGGAATATCGTATTCGTTGGTTCTTTTGGCATACAATATAACGCACATACCAAAACTTATACCTATCCTATAAGCAGTTTTAATAGCAGGCTAATTAACCAAAATAGTTTGTATATTGTATTACCAGGCGAATCACTCTTAAGTTGTTGTTACACTCCATGTGCAGCTGAATCACGTAATTTTTTTGTGTTTATGCAAGGCACATCAGCAGCAACCCCTTTGATGGCAGGTTTTTTAAGCTTATTGTTAGCAACATGCTACCCAACATTATCGTATGCACAAATTAAACAATTGTTAGTACGTGCTCTGGTACGTTTACATGCAGATAAGACATGGCGTGGATTGGAAACAATTGATATGCGCATGGCACTCTTTATGGGACATGTCATGATGGCATGCAAAAAACTAGATAAAAACTTTCAAGATCGCTATGAACAGTATCTTGATGCTACACGATCATATCTTTTACATATTATTAATACGTATGGTCGAAACGTAGCATTAGGTATTGATTTTGAAAAAGGTATGATAGATTTTCTACACAAAGCTCGTCAACTAGATACTCCTCCTGTGTATACTCACCATAACCTTGCTCAGAGCGTGCAAGAGACTGCAAAAAAAGTAAGGGCCGTATGCGTATAAAGATGTTACTGATGGTTGTTAGTATTACAGGTGCACATTTCTTTTTTAGTACTAATCATGCTACAGAATTTTTATATCCAGTTGATCATGTCATAACACCAGATGGAGTAAAAATCTGTGTCATACACCAAAAGGATGAACATCTTGATGTGTGGCTGTGGGACCCAGTTACGCAAGAAGCTATGAAAGGTCTTTTATCATCGTATACACCAGCTGGACTTACCGTATCCCCATCACGCACAGCGTTTTGTTTTATAGATAATGATCGTTTATATGTTAAATCCCTTATTAAAAAATCCCCTCAGGCTATCGATTTTATGGGTCCATATGAACTAAGCAGAATTACCTGGATTGACGATGCATCATTTTATTTTTCAGCCAAAGAACGCACACATTATAATCTTTTTTATGGAACCGTTGATGGCTCTCTATGCCGCTTAACCTATTCAAAAGAGTATGATTATCTGTATCCACAAAAACAGGGGAAACAATTATTTTTTATTGAACGGGATGCACAACATACACACCGTATTAAAGTGGCACATTATCCTAAACATGCACTTAAAGAACATCGGCAATCGTGGAATCAAGATATGTCATTTGAAGAGAAATTGCGTTTAATTGCGCAAGAAGAAGCAACTGCTGCTAGTGAGTGTAGCTTTATAAATCCTTCAACCATAACTGAACTTTATGCACATAATGCGCCAGGTAGAGCGCTTTCTTTCTTATCTATGGTATCTGAAACAGAGGGGTTTTTTATTGAACATGCATCATCATTAACAAAAAAAGATAGTGCAGTGGCTTTCAACTACTATCAACTATGTAAATTAGAGCACGGTTGGACAGTCCGACTACTTTTTGGATTCTCGATTGCTACCGCATTGTTATTTTCGCACGGCAACGCAACGCGACTTTATGAATCGATGTATCCGTTACTTCCACGAGTGACGCCAACACATATTTATTATGTCACGGGTAGCAACGGATACTTGGATCTTTATATCTACGAACGTGCGACTGGTACGAGCACAAAGGCTGAGCATATGACGTCTGAACAGTATTATTTTGTACCTTATATCTATAATGATATACCTTATTATGGTGGCGCGCTTGCGCGCCTTATCTGTATTGGTCATGGTCAGGATGACCATTCCTTTAATTCTACTAGTTCTATTCCTGATTATACTAAGTATCGCCTGCGTTTTACTTTAGACGATGACGGTGTTCATACTATGATATTTCCACATATAACAGCACTTACTCATAATAATTAAATAGTTTATTACCTGATTAATCAGGTAATAAAAACATATGTTAGTTTGTTTTGACTTACATTTGTTACCATAATATGCATTATCAGCCATTCTAATTATATAAAAAAAGACTCGTTTTTTTCAGGCTTTCCACCCTGTGTCCACGAGTCTTTTTTTATTTTTTACTGTTGATATTCGATAACGATGATCGGAATTATCATATCAATTTGAAATTCTTGCAATTTGTGCTGGAACGTATCGAGCCAATCTTCATGTTGTAACTCTTTAGTTAATTCTATCCAGACAAAGTCGTAATAAAATTCTTCTAAAAAGAACCGCTCAATTGCAATATCATCAAGTGGCTTTGGTAATCGCGCGATAACGTTATCGGCAAAATCAACCGAATCTTCTGTATTGGTGATACAGGCAACTTGGTAGTACCACTGTAAGGATGCAAGAACGTTTTTAATTAAAAGTCGACCAGACAGTTCATCTGAAACGCGTATGCTATGCATACCTTTAGTGGTGAATATTGTATTGAGATACAGTAAGTCAGGTTCTGTACAAGGCCATGAAAAGGCAGTGTTCATAGAGCCCCCTCTATTTTGTTGCTTGATGGTCGTCATTTCGAGCCTCCCTTCTCTTGAAACACGCGCGCTATGGCGCAGTCAAAATCCATCAACGCGGATCATATCATTACGGGAGACTAAAAAACAAGAGATTCTGTTATGCGTGCTTTGCAAGCAGTGTTGCTAAAGAGCTTGAAGACTGCCACACGCCACATAAGGTAACCGCTAAAGCATCAGTCACATCATATCGCTGATCGGCTTGTAATCGGGGAAAAAGACGAGTAATAACGCGTGCAACCTGTTCCTTACTTGCTCCGCCAAAACCGGTCAAGGTTACTTTAACTTCTCGTGGTGCAAACTCATGTAATTCAAGTTTATACGTTGCAGAAAGTAAATATAAGATACCACGCAAATAGCCAAGCTTTAAAAAGTTCTGAGCATTTTTACCAAGAAACGGTGTTTCTAATGCTAGATGTGTAACACCAAACTCTTTTATTTTTGCTTCAAAAAATTGATGGAAAAGTCCGGTACGTTCAACTAATGATTTTTTAGGATCCAATTTTAAATAGCCATAATCACGGACAATAATCTGACCTTTATTTTTTTCCACAATACCAAAACCTGCATATTGGAAACCTGGATCAACTCCTAAAAGAATCATGACTACCTCTTCTTTTTTAATAGCGATCTGGACCATCCTCGAACTTGGTAAGTTCTTTTAAGAAGTACAGGGGAACCATGCCTGTTGGACCATTACGCTGTTTGCCAACAATCAGTTCTGCTAATGCTGGATTATCCGTATCAGGATTGTACACAACGTCTCGATATAAGAACATAATAAGATCAGCATCTTGTTCAATAGCACCAGATTCACGTAGATCTGAAAGCATTGGTCGTTTATCCATACGGCTATCAACGCTACGAGAAAGCTGCGAACCTGCTAGAATCGGTACATTCAATTCTTTAGCTAATGCTTTAAGTGCTCGAGAAATTTCAGAAACTTCTTGGTGTCTATTTTCGTGCCGTTTGCCTGAATGCAAGAGCTGCAAATAGTCAACGATCAAAAAATCAACGTTATGTTGTGCTTTAAGTTTTCTCGCTTTTGCACGCAATGCCATAATATCAAGGCCGGCTGTATCATCGATAAACAGTTTTGTTTCTGCCAAACGTGCTGCCACATTAGTCAGCTCCATCCATTCATCAGAACTAATACTTGCATTACGAATATTTTGATGAGAAATGTTTGATTCCGTAGAAAGTAAACGCAGAGCCAATTGCTCTGCGGCCATTTCTAAAGAGAACACACCTACCGTATATCCATTGTTAGCGGCATGCGTTGCCATGTTCATCGCAAGCGCCGTTTTACCCATAGAAGGTCGTCCAGCAAGAATAACCAAGTCACCACCTTGAAACCCAGACGTCATCTGGTCAAGCATTTTATAACCTGTTGGAATACCGGTTAAACCACCACTATTGCTTTTAATGTCTGACAAATGTTGAAACGTTTTTTTGAGCCAAATGTTAAGCTGGACAAAGTTTTGATCGGTGCGCTTATTTGAAATCTGAAAAATCGCTTTCTCAGCTTCATCAAGCAACACACTCATATCTCTGTCTTCTTGGCGATAACAGGTTTCAATAATAGAACTTGCCGAGGTAATCAACTCGCGCAAAACAGACTTTTCTTTAATAATCTGAGCATGCTGAGAAACAAGACCCAACGAAGGTATATCTTCTTGTAATGACAAAAGATATACCAAGCCACCAATTGCTTCTAATTTCCCCTGTTTTTCAAGTTCATTTTGCAACGTTACCAAATCAACACGTTCAACGCGCTGAGCAATGGTTAAAATAGATGCATAAATAACCGCATGTGCAGGAACATAAAAATCATGCGGGGCAAGAATATCAACAACGTGAGGAACGTTTTCATCATTAAGAAGAAGCGCACCTAGTACCGATTTTTCTGCCCCTATAGAAGCTGGCAATGACTTACCTAAAGCACGTTCAGATGAAGTTGATGGACGTAATGAAGGTGTAAATGACATGCTTACCTAAACGATTGTAACTATTGTGCAATAACTTTGATGTTCAGCTTTGGTTGCAATTGAGAAGTCAATTTAATAACTACTTCAAAAGTACCTTTTTCTTTAATCGCTTTAGTGATAATAACTTGGCTTTTTGCTACGGTAATACCTTCTGGAGCAAGCGCTTCCACAATTTCCATCTGGTTTACAGCACCGTATAATTTACCATCATCATGCATTTTCTTTTTAAGCGTAACGGTTAAGGTACGAATTTTTTCTGCAAGCATTGATGTTTTTGAAGCAACAACTTCTTTTCTGTTTTCTACTTGGCGCAAGCTCTTTTGGTAGAACTGCTCATTTTTTTCAGTAATTTTCACAGCAAGGTTTTTAGGAATCAAGAAATTAGCAGCATATCCTTCTGCAACTTTAATGATTTCTCCAGCCATACCAATATTTTGTACATCTTTTAAAAGAAAAACTTTCATACACAAGCCCTCTTTAATGAATAATTTTATGCGTAGTAACACGTCTTTTTAGTATAAGGTAAAAAATACATTCTTGAAAAAAAAACCTAAAAAAAACCCAACAAAGATATCTTTGTTGGGTTAGGGTATGCTTGGATCAATCGTAGTAAGCGGATTAACGCCACCAACGTTCTATATTTTTTCTCTGCGTTACGTCAGCAGCCTTCTGTTTTTCTTCATGCTTAACTGTTATTGGCTTAGCCACGCGCACCAAGCTTAAAAACCATTGCCAT
>CAZSHB010000008.1:23969-46002 GCA_964606885.1 uncultured Pseudomonadota bacterium
CCTTTATAAACTACTCTTCTTATATATTAATATATTCTAACTGAATATATTAATCAATACATACGCCTATTTTAATTCTAAATCTCAGAAAATAAGCTTATTTTTTATTCTTGAGCATACGAACTATAGATAAGCGGTAAGCAGCGCGCCCCGGCTTGGAGTTGAATATAGGCCTTAATAAGTCGTTTTATATACTGATGCCTAAAATGGCCATCGTGCACCATAACTAATAAAGGAAACGTTTGCTGGTAACTATACACCCCTAAAGCCTCTGAGCAGATTAAAGGCAAAAAATACCCAAGGCCCAAGATATATAACGGCTCTTGATTTTCAGGACCTGCGGAAAAAGCAGTTTTTTTGGTAAGCAACAATGATCGTTTAAGAAAACGTTCTATAATATGTGGCTCTTCAAAAACAGGTACTAATCTTTTTTTAACATAACCAACTGTTATGCGATCATTATACGCACATGCCAAACTATTGTACGTTACCCCCTCTTGACACCGATGTGTTCCAAACAAAACGGGACTGTTATCTATGCCAACCTGATCAGTTACTGCATGCACTACATACAATACTTTTTTATAGTCAAACGGAATAACCGATTCTGGTAACAGATATGCACATGCATCTGGATACTGCGCATACGCTTGTTGCAATGCTTGTTGTGCCGCTGCAAGCTGCTCAAGACCCCTTTTTTTATATATCGGCAACACAGGACATACAACAGTCATCGGTACTGTTTTATGAGATACGCACACATGCACGGCACACCATGTTACTAGCAATAAGAGCAGTAACCGCACAAAAAAAGAGGCCCCTGCTACTACAGCAACTTGTATGCCATACACACAGCACACTAAAAACCACTTACCGCCACACCAGACTGTTATTGCTAGCAATGGACACACTATTGCTACAGGAAGTAATGGAAACACTAACGGATATCCCCCTGCCCATCCAAACGGTACACATAATGCATGTACTATAAACCAGCTATAGACACATGCACTGACATAAAAGATCTGTGTATAATAAACAGTTTTTTGTGCACGCATACATATGGCAAACCACAACGCTGTTGGTGCTACAAACATACCTATAACTAACAGGATTAAACCGTATGCGTACCAACAAGCAGACATGTCATACAGCACATAAACA
The DNA here is from genome assembly GCA_964606885.1 of uncultured Pseudomonadota bacterium. Taxonomy (GTDB): domain Bacteria; phylum Babelota; class Babeliae; order Babelales; family CAIQNR01; genus CAZSHB01. Next base: position 25,134 of record CAZSHB010000008.1, read on the forward strand.
AACATGATTATATGCGGAGCATACGCCATTAAAGACCATAGTAAACTTGCATATAAGGGCTTATAGAAAGAATTTTTAAAAGCGTTATATAACGGCATTAAAAAAACGAAAGTGCCCCACCAAAAAAAAGTAGGGCAAAAAAAAGAGGCGGCATATAAAGCCGCCGAAAGTACAAAATTACAATGAGTAATCAAGCTTACCAATCTTGGTCTTCTTCATCCTCATCTTCATCATCGAAGTCTTCGTCATCAAAATCGTCTTCGTCTTCATCCTCATCGTCAAAGTCAAAGTCGTCTTCATAACCTTCTTCGTCTTCGCAATCACACTCTTCTTCATCTAAGTTTAACAACTCTTCTTCCAATTTTTTCTTTGCCATGAATGCAACCTTTTTGTTGGTGAATAAAAACTATTCCAAAATGGTACTCGGACTCACAAAAGAATTCAACTGTTTTTTTTAGATAATAAGAACGATCAAAAGCCAGCAGAGCCGCATTTTAGACAGGAGCTTTGACTTTGAGCCTAGAGACACTTACACTACTTTTACTATGTACTTATCAAAAGGAGCTTATTTTGTTACTAAAAAAACTATCAACCACCATACTTATGAGCATGCTGCTTATAATACCACAAAACTTATGCGCAGATCTTCCACCACTTATGCAAATGCCAACAGAAGAAGAACTGCGACAAGTTGAAGAATTATTAAGCACTCTAAGTCCAGAAGAATTAGAAGAGTTAAGCAAATTAGGTGAAGAACTTATTAGAACAGCAGAAGCTGAAGGCCGTCCACTTTTTGGGCCTAACCCTGCTGAACAAAGTCCTGTTATGCCAGCACAACCAATAACTCCTAAACCAACAGAAACAAAACCGGTTCCTACAAAACCAGCAGCCCCACAACCAGAAAGCAGCATTCCTAAAAAACAATTGTCACAATTACAAAAAATGCTTTCTGATATTGTTGATACTCTAGGCACCATCAGACAAAAAGCTGCATCAGAAGAACAATTAGCGCTTATGTTAGTTCCTATTAACACACAGCTTAACTCGCTTAGTTATTATATACGCACCATTGCGTACTCAAAACATGCAATACGTTTAACTGATAAAGACTTTGCAAACCTTAAAAATAACTTAACAACACTAGCAACTACGCTTGACGATCTTAATAATCAATTATACGTAGAAGAAATCGACATCACCCTTAATAAAAAAGCCAACCACAAAAAAGCGATGCTTCAACAAGCACAGATTACGCTCAAGAACTTTATTGCCACTATTACTACTGCTTGTAGTTCACAAAATCTTCTTGTTGATCTAGAAGGGTTTATGAAGAAGTATGAACCTGAAGCATTAGAACTCAGAAAAAAACAAGAAGCACAAGAAAAAGAAGCTACTGGGCAAGTTAAAAAACTACCTACTACTAATGCAGGCACTACAAGCCCTTACCTTCCAACACGACCAGAGATACAACAACCAAATAATCGTCCAGGTGGTCCACAAGGCCAAACAGGCGTTAGATTTGGAGCTCCTACTTCTGGCCCTTCTGGTTTAACGGTTAAGAATGCTGCTGGCAATAGCCAACAAGGTCAAGGTGGTAGTGGTGGACAAGGTGGATCTACAGGTGGTCAAAAATCAGCATCTAAAAAAGATGGTGATAAAAAGGACGACAAGAAAGAAGATAAAAAAGAAGAACTAAAAGACAAAGAACCAACTGTTGATGAACAAGCACAAGATATTAAAAATCGCCTTGTGTCACTCAATAGACGCGTACAAGCGGGACAACAAAGCATCAAAGACTTCACTACTTATTTAGAAGAAAGTGCTGACGAAGCGCCTGCTGTTGTACAACGCCAAAAAGCACAAATTATTGGCGATCTAACCTACGAAGCATTTAGAATCAAAAAAACTATGGAAGCATGGGCAACTACCATTGGTAAAACAGCAGAATGGACTGAAGCGCGCGCATATAAAGACGATATGCAACGTGTAGTTGATAACTCACTTGTTGATTTCCAAAATCTAGCTTCAACCGTAAGTGCTTATTTAGATAGACCTGATAGCAAAACCAATAAACGCATCTTGTCTCATACAGAAGAAATCACCGATCTTAAAAAGATCGCTGCCGATATTAGTAGTGTGAAGATAAAACCTAAATAAACAACAGACATTAGAACAACAAAAAACCCGGTGTTAAAGCCGGGTTTTTCATTTGGTTAATTTACAATAGATCTTAATGAATTAAACGCGCTACCACTTTTTGGCAACGGAGACAAAGACCATCTTTATGATCGGTCATTTCCCACTGCCAGCAACGAGGACATTTTGAGCCTGGAGCATGTGCACCTTTAACCATTAGGTCTTGTGCGTCATCAAGCAGCATTTCGCACTCTTCGTCATCACACTCTTCAATTTCTAAGTTGTCGTATTCATCTTCGTCAACTTCAACAATCTCACACGCCGAAATGATAAAGAACTCTTTTAAGAACTCTTCTCTCTTTTGACCTGCAGCCTCAACTTCTGCCAATACTTCTTGCACTAATGCCATATTTTTACTTCTGACGTTCATAGTAATTGTCACCCCTGACTCTAATGAATGCTTGATAATCCCTCGTTTACGTAGTTGCTCTAATGTCTTTAACACTTGTGCGCGTACATATAATAATGCTTGCCACTGCTCTCTTTTTTTCCCTTTTACTTCCATGTCTTCTTTTAACCAGACTGATGGAACTACTGCAAAATTCTGTAGATGTACCGATCCTGCATCCGCACCTTGATAACAACGGGCAACATGTTCAGCAGTAAAGGACATAATAGGCGCCATTAACGTCGTAAGGGAGTCTAGAATATACCAACATACTGTTTGTGCTGACCGACGAGCATGACCGTCTGCCTGATCTGTATACAATCTGTCTTTAATAATATCTAAATAAAATGCGCTCAAATCACCGGCGCAGTAATCTGCCAATGTATGGAACACACTCGTTAAGTTCTTAGCGTCATACGCTTTTTGAATTTTGTCAGAAACACGGCCCAATTCAGCCAATGCATACTGATCAATCATCAATAGTTTCTTTGGGTCAATCGCATCTTTCGTATGGTTATAATCATACAAATTAGAAAGCAAGAAACGGCAGGTGTTACGAATCTTACGATTCACTTCTTGCACGTTTGCAAGAAGCTTTTCAGAAACAACCACATCCCCTTGCATTTCAATGCTCGATACCCACAGACGCAATCCATCTGTTCCCAGACGATCGATCATGGTTTGTGGCGCTATAACGTTACCTAACGATTTAGACATTTTACGGCCTTTATCATCAACCGTATAGCCATGGGTCGCAATCGCACGCATGCATGGTTCTTTTTCTAACATTAAGCTGGTTAGCAATGAACTTTGGAACCAACCACGGTGCTGATCCACACCTTCTAAATACAAGTCTGCCGGATATCCAAGTTGCGCGTTTTTTCTTAATACTGCGTAATGACTTACTCCAGCATCAAACCACACGTCTAAAATATCCCGTTCTTTTCTGAAATTTTTACCACCACATGATGAACACACATGCCCTTGTGGCACTACGTCAGTTAAAGGAACTTCATCCCATACTTCACAACCTGCTTGAGCAATACTGTTTGCAACATGTTCAACCATTTCAGGTGTTACATACTCAGTATCACAATCATTACATAAGACAGCAATAATCGGTGTACCCCATGTTCTTTGACGCGATAAGCACCATTCAAGACGTCCACCAACTGCAGCCTTAAGATGATTTTTTGTTGTTGCTGGTAAAAAGGCAATCTTATTTTCTACAGCTTCTAATGCTCGTTCTTGTAAATCGTGATGATGTAATTCACAGAACCATTGTTTAGTTGCTCTAAACATTAAGCCATTGCGACAGCGCCAGCAATGGGGATAAGAGTGTTTAATAGATGTTTTAAATAACAACGTATTAGCAGCCTGAAGTTTAGTCATAACCCACCCAAGAGCGTCTGCAATAGACATGCCTGCAAGCTCTTGAGGCTTAATTTCATCCGTGTATTTACCATCTGGTGTGAGAGGAGAATAAATTTCTAATCCGTAACGAATACCCATTTCATAATCTTCTGGACCGCATCCAGGAGCGCTATGCACACAGGCTGTACCTTCATCAAGACCAACAAAACCGTCTGCAAGCACCGGTACCGTAAACTGTTCAATAAACGGATGGGCTACTTGTAAACCAACAAGATCTTCTGCTTTACAACGACCAACAATAACTTTTTCTACTCCTAATGTTGCACATACTTTATCTGCAACAGGAGCACCGACCAACACATGCTGATCGTTAATTGCAAGCAACACGTACTCTGCACCCGGCTTTAAAAAGACTGCTCTATTAAGAGGTAACGTCCACGGTGTTGTTGTCCACACAAGCAAACTTGCTACATCTACACCAGGAAACAATTTTTTCGAATCTTCTTTTGTAAGCTCAAAACGCACATAAATAGAAGGATCTTTACGATCGTGATACTCAATTTCCGCAGCTGCAAGAACCGTTTGGCACGATGCACACCATGGCACTGTTTTATTTTTACGAGAAATATACCCGTGTTTAACAGCGTGCCCAAATGCACGAACTGTTTGAGCTTCATATTCTGGATTCATAGTCTTATACGGATTATTCCAATCCATAATCACACCCAACGCTTTAAATTCTTGGCGCTGAATATCAATCCATTTGCTTGCATACGCACGGCATGCTTTTTTTAGTTCGCTATCACGTAATGTTGGATGCGCTTCTGTAACTTTTAATTCGATAGGTAGACCATGACAATCCCAACCTGGAGTGACTGGTACATGCTTACCCATCATGCGTTGTGCTTTGGTGATAATATCTTTTAAAATTTTATTATACGCAGTTCCTAAATGAATATTAGCGTTTGCATACGGCGGACCATCGTGCAAAACAAAAGAACCTTTTTTTGAACCTTTATTATGTTCAAAGCATCGTGTGTACAACTGTTCTTTTTCCCATTGTCCTAAGATAATTTTATCTTCTTGTGCTGCGTTTGAACGAATAGGAAAATCTGTTGTAGGCAAATTAAGTGTATCTTTAAAAGAAACTTCTTTTTTTGTGTCTTCTGACATAGACTTAATACCCTTATTTAAGCTGCTAAATGCTGATTTTATTTACTCATAGATAAGACTCAAGTATACTCCCTACCCATATTTTCTCAAAAAAAAATCTTTAAAAAAAATATGATTACAAGCTTATTCTCGCACAAAAAGATCGGAATTTGGGGCTTTGGAAAAACGGGACAAAGCTTTTTAAGCTTATGTGCTCAGTACCAGCCTCAATCTCTAGGTATAACCCAAGAAAAACCCCTTGATGCCTACCAACAGTCACTCGTTGATGGACACGGCGCCCAATGGGTTCCTTATGACCTTTTACCCTATTTTCTAGAAGCATACGACCTTATTTTACCAAGCCCAGGGGTCGATTTAAGCCCGTACCAAGATTATCAGCATAAATTTATCAGCGAACTAGACCTCTTTTCTTACCTAGTAACGGTACCTACTATTGCTATTACAGGGTCAGTAGGCAAAACAACCACCGTCACCTTTTTAACAGAACTACTTAATAAACTGGGGAAAAAGGCTCTTGCGTGCGGCAATATTGGCGTTCCGCTGCTTGATATTGTGGACCGCCAAACTGAATACGATGTCCTTGTATTAGAACTTTCTAGCTTTCAACTTGAGCAATCAACCCGGTTTGCCCCAACTTACGCAGCGCTGACCAACCTGTTTGCCAATCATTTAGATCGGCACAAAACCATGGACACGTATGCGCAAAGCAAAGGCAAACTTTTTAGCTTCCAAACACCTGAACAACAGGCCATTATTCCTTTAGAATATTATGATCAACTTTGGGATTCTATGGGTCATCAACACGTACAATGGATTACGCAAGACTACTTAGAAGACATAATAAAACCCTTATCGGCCATTACTGCAATTGGCAACTGGCAGATCATACTTGCACTCATTGAAAGCATGGGTCTTTCTATAGAACAGGCTGTTGCGTATGCACCAACACTTATACGACCAGAACATCGTATGCAACTTGTGACTCACCATAACGGTATATCTTTTTATAACGATTCTAAATCAACTGTACCAGAAGCTACACTGCAAGCACTTAAACAGGTCCCTGATACATCACCCGTTATTCTCTTTTTAGGTGGAATTGGTAAAGGTGTTGATCGCCAACTACTGTGCCATTCGTTAAAAGACAACAACATCAAAAAAGTTATTTGCTTTGGTAAAGAGGCAGACTTGCTTGCTGCCTATTGTAAACAAGTAAAAGTCCCTGCAAATACGTGCAGCACGCTTGAAGCAGCTTGGGATCTTTGTCGTACCACCATGCAATCTGGTGATACCGTGCTTTTTTCACCATCTGGTGCTAGCTTTGATCTGTTTACTGATTATCAACACCGAGGTCGTGTTTTTACCGCACTTGTTACAAACTACACCGCTCAATAAAACAAACACCATCATAAAAAAAGGAGTGATAGAATGTTTGCAAAAAAGACAACATTACAAAGCGACTGGTACACCCTGCTGGGCGTTGTTGCCACACTTGTTGCTATAGGTCTTATTTTTGTCTATTCATCAAGTTCAGTCTACGCATCGGAACAATTTGGATCGGCACACTATTACCTTAAAAAACATACGCTTGGAATTCTTGTTGGGATTGTAGCATTTTATGTCGCACGCTTTTTCTCGTTAGAATTTTTATACAGTTACGCGCCTTTGCTTTTTGCAGGCGGATTTTTTTTAACACTTGCTACCTTAATTCCTAGCATTGGTGTCACTATTCACGGATCAAGCAGATGGTTATCATTACCAGGATTATTGTTCCAACCAAGTGAAGTTCTTAAAGTTGCCTTTATTTTGTACATTGCGCGCCTTATCACCAAACAACATGGTAAACCATTCACCTTTAAAAGATCGTACCTACCTGTTATAGCACTTATTGCAATCACTGCAGCAGTACTTCTTAAACAACCAGATTTTGGTTTAACTATCACGCTCTCACTGACTGCGTTTATGCTTCTGTTTATTGCAGGTTTACCACTTACGTACCTTGCAGCAACTGCTATTACCTGCATCCCCGCTTTTATATTGTTAATTTATATGTTTCCGTATCGTCTTGCCCGTATTATGACCTTTTTAGACCCTTGGAAAGATCCACAGGGTGCAGGTTTTCAGATTATTCAATCGCTAATTGCTATTGGTTCTGGTAGTTGGCTTGGCAGTGGTATTGCTCACTCAAAACAAAAATTCTTTTATTTGCCTATGCAACACACGGATTTTATTTTTTCTATTATTGCTGAAGAGACGGGGTTTATCGGTGTTTCTCTGATTATCTTACTTTATGTTTTATTGCTCTATAAAGGCATCAAGATTGCCTGGCAACTACGTACACCCTTTGCTTTAAACATGGTGCTTGGTTGCACGCTGCTCATAACATTACAAACGATTATTAATATTTTTGTAGCAACTGGACTGTTCCCAACTAAAGGGATTGGCCTACCTTTAATCAGTTACGGTAATACTTCGTTAGTATGCACCCTGTTCATGATAGGCCTGATTGCTAATGCTGTTGATCACGGAAAATAGGACCAAACAAAGAGCCCCCACCATAGCTGAAAGCGACGGCTGGGAGCTCTTTTTTATTTCTAAAAACTACGACTTACTTTTTTGCAGTCTTCTTTTTTTCTGCAGTCACTGATTTAAAGTTCAACACAAAGTCGATCAATAAACGAACCCCAACACCCGTAGCAGAATTTAATCTAAAGTACGGTTTATCAGGAACATCAAATGCTGCTGGAGCAATATCAAGATGTGCCCATGGTGTATCGCCTACAAAGTTACTTAAAAAACAAGCGCCATTGGTTGGACCTGCCTTATATTTTGTTTTGCCATCGTTACATAGATCGGCAATATCACCTTTTACCATCACTTTATATTCATCAATTAACGGTAGGCGCCATAATGCATCACCAGATGTTTCTGCTGCTGCTTGCAATTGTTCCGCAAGGTCATCATTTTGAGTAAGTAAACCACTAAAAAATGGTCCTACTGCGTGTGATGCTGCACCAGTAAGTGTTGCTACATCAACCATAGCATCAGGTTTATAATGCTTAGTTGCGTATGCAAGTGCATCTGCAAGTACCAAGCGACCTTCAGCATCTGTATTACCAACCACCGTTGTTTTACCATTATAGAAAGTCAAAATGTCGCCAGGACGGTTTGCTCCGCCACCAATCATATTTTCTGCAAGTGGCGCTACGGCAATAACGTTCACGTCTACTTTAAGATCTGCAAGCACTGCAATTGCGTTAATAACCGCTGCTGCACCCGACATATCTTCCTTCATTGTTTCCATATAACCGGTCGGTTTTAAATTCAATCCGCCTGAATCGAACGTAATACCCTTACCTACTAATGCAACAGTTGGCGCATTCTTTTTAGTAGTTTTATATTCTACTAACACCAACTGACACTCGTTTTTAGAACCCATACCAACGGCTTTAAGACCACCCATACCCATTTTTTCAATCTGGTCTTCACCAAACACGGTAATCTTTAGCCCATGTTCTTTTGCAATTTTTTTAGCACGGTCAGCAACATCTTTTGGCGCTAATTTATTAGCAGGTAAATCGATCCAATGGCGTGCACGGTTCACTGCATGAGCAATAGTTAATCCAAGCTCAACACCTTTTTTTGTAGCTACTACAGCAGCTTTTGGAACAATAAGTGTAACATCTTTAAGCGCTACTTTTTTAGCATCTGCATCGGTAATAAATTCATCAAACACATAACTTGCCATTTCCATAGCAATCACTGTTACTTGACCGACTACTTCAGAAGTCATATGCAATTTTTTTGGATCCGGCATAACAAAAGCAACTGATGTTACTTTTGCAGATTCTGCTAAACGGACTATCCGAGCCATTGCTTCGCGCAGACATTCGCGCGTTGCGCTTTCTGTAGTTGTTTTACCAAGGCCTACAAAAAAGAGGTATTTCACGCCCTTTTTAGTTGCCACTGGTAATGAGAACATTTGGCTTTTTTTACCGGTAATTTTTTTATCTTTTAAAAATGCACCAAGACCAGGGAAAAACTCTTTTTCAAGATCAATGCCTAACTCTTTTAACGCAAATCCTTCTGGCAAACAAAACGCATATGCATGTGCATCATGTTGCAATAAGGGTGTATCGGTAACTTTATACTGTGCCATACGTAACTCCTTGTATACATCTGTACGATAAACTCAATTACAAAAAGTATACCAGGGAAAAGAAAAAGAGGACTTTTTTTACAAGTCCCCTTTAAACGTATTAAACTTAATGATTAATTATTCTTAACTTTGCCCGTACTATCAACACCATGAATGTTTAAGAAAGGATACAAGAATTCAAGCGTGCCATACGGTGCACCATACGATAATGGATACAACGTACCAGATACCTGGATATACATCGTGCCTGTTGCAAGATCAACGTACGTATTTGGTGCTATCATTGGCTGTGTAGGAGCCGGCTGATTGAACGAAGCCAACACTCCCTTAGCATCTTTTTCTGTACCCTGCACTTGATACAACGAACATGCTTGAGCCAATCCGCTAGCAGCACTAAAGAACACATTGTTATTAGCAGGTGATACTGTCTGGTTTGATAACGCACCAGCATTAAGGGGAGCTGCTAAATAACTTGTACCTTGTAATGACGTCACCACTTGCACACCATTATTGATATTTGCTAGCTGATCCCGCCCCACACTGCTGTACACAAAGTTAAATACTTTTGGCAGTGTACCAGTCACAGACACATTTGAGATCTGATCAGCACCTACTTGTTCAGGATTTATAACCAGATAAGAAGCGCTCTTACCCCATGCTGTTGGCGCTAATGCATTTACTGTTGGTGTTGTAGGTGTTGACGCTGTAGCTGCTGGTGCATTTGTTGCCGTTGCTGATACTGGCGTTGTTGCTGCTGCTATCGTTGTATAATCGAAAATACCTGCATTTACCGTAGGAGCTGAAAGATTAAACGGCGCTTGTGTCGGGTCGGCTAACGGAGTTAACAACATATAATTATTTGGATAATACTGACCCTTTTGTGGAGCATTCCATATAGTACCTGCTGCATTCGTATCTTCGTTAGAAGCAATAAAGTAATAACGGCCTGCAGATGTTGCTGATGTTTGTGGGTACGACGTCACCACCGACAATAAACTCTTACCTGGAGTCATCAATCCGCACACATAATAATCTTGAGACACTGCAGTATTAGGTGCAGCAATCGTTGCTTGGCTACCTACACTAGTACCTGCTGCAAGATTACCTGTAAACACTGCAACAAACGGTGTTGCTGCTAAGAATGTGTTAATCTGCGTAGATGTGAGATAACTTGCGTTATTATTTATGTTAGCAGTTTGCGGCATCTTGGTGGTGGTAACACCTGGTAATGCTTGCGTAAATACCACTGGTCCATTACCAGATGCTGGCGTTACGAAATACACACTTGGTACTGATGGAATTTGCGTAAGTATAGTACCATCAGCACAGGTGGTATTAATCGCAATCAGTGAACCATTACTAAATGCCGTTGCAAGTGTTGTCTGCATACCGGTTGGTTGTTGATTAGCATCTAACGCTGGAGTAACCGTTGTTGGAGTACCAACGTTGGCAATCATGCCTTGACTATTAATAGTTAAAGGAGCTGCTTGCACCACGACATTGCCGCCAACTGTTGCATAACTATAACGCGTACCATTTGCTCCCGTTTTAATATCATAGCTATTACCGTACTCAATTGGCGAAAGCACTTGATAGCCATTATTGTCAAACTGTTGGAACAATGCAGCATACGTCGGCATGTTAGTTATTGGATCATACTGACTCCACACAAACAGCGGATTGGTCAAATTAAGATACGCAGTAGTTCCAGAACCAACACTGGTATACGCCACTGCCACTTGCTGTAAGCGTGGTGAGCCATCAAGGTTAAACTCATCACCAGAAACAAGATCAACATAATAATCACTGAGCACACTTGTCTTTGAAGTTTTTGCTATTGTTTGAGCAAAACTAGAGAGAGGATTGCTTGATACACGACGCATTAAGAAATTATTTGCCAACACATTTTGATAATAATAATCAGTTTCTAAGGTGTTATTTACGGATGATAACTGACCAAGATACTGCATATAATTTGGCGCTGATGTTGAACCTGAAGTAGTCGCAGCACCTGCAGCAAGCGTTTGATCCGTAGAAGACATCGGTAATGGAAGCGAACTCATTGGTAGTACCAATGTTTGCACACCATTACTTGCAACGCTTACACCATAATGTGCACGCATTGCCTGTAAATTGAATTCCGCCATACCAGCACCCGGTTGTATCGTTGTAACTGTTGGATCTGTTGGTATGGTGTAGTAATAACCTATCCCCGTATCAGCTGTACCATTTGGTTGGTTAAAAGCAAACCACGTTACACTTGGCGTTGTAGCTGGACCTACCTGATTATTTGCTATCACAAATGGTGTTACTGATGCTTGCAAGAAATACTCTTTACCATTGGTATACAAGTTTGGAAATTGTGTGCTTGTCGATTGTTTTAACGCTGTAAAGAACGATACCGGAAGCGATAAACTTGGTTGCGCTGGTGCAGGTGGTAATTGTGTTGATTGATAGATATCTGCCAACGTTTCTAAATATCCATTTGCTGTTAAAACAGTTGGCACATTCTTAAGTTGCCCCAGCAAACTAGCTGTCGGAATATTAGTAGTTGTTATAGATATCGTTGAAGATTGATAATACACATTACCACTGACCAAACTGATCATACATGGTGTTGCTGCACTCAGAGGTGCTTGCGATACTGTTGGCTGATTATTTTGATCTAACACACCACACACCCAATAATCTGTTGCGGTATTCCATGCATCCGTTACAGACGCTCCTGAAGCAACCGTTGCAACAGCATAAATGTAACTGCTAATTGCATCTGGATTGAGTAACAACTGCTTGCCTGCAAAATAGTTTTCTGTTAGCAGCTGTTGGAATCTGACATCGTTTTGGTAAATCACATACTGTAAGCTGTTTGCTAAAGCAGGATTACTATTTTCTAATTGCGCAAGTGATGTCTTTTGTGCAGCCAATGCTTTTTCGATAATGCTTGCTACATCAAAAATACGAGGTAACGTACCGTTGACCATAGCAAAGTTACATAAGAAGCTCGGTTGCATGGTACAGCCACTTACTGGAGCTGTTGGAATAAACACATAGCCATTTTTAATATCAATTAAGACTGGGTTAGTTATTGATGTAAACGAACCACCAATCGTGCTAAAGTCGCTTACTTCGTACGACGGTTTAATAGTACTATTATTAAGTTGCGCAACCACCATCAGATCTTGACTATCAAAACTTGGTAACGCTTGATAGAAGTAGTTACCATTTTTTGCATTGTTCGCACTTAACGTGAGATACAAACCAGGCACAATGTTAAACGGACCTTCTTCAAACTGAACTTCTGGTCCTGATGTTATTGCCGTGCTAAACCATCTGTTAAAGGAATCGTTTAAAGTTGCTACTGTTGCTGCAGGTAGCACACTGATCAACGATGCTGCTGCGTTATTATTGGCAATCTCTAGCTGACTGTTTGCTGGACATGCTGTGCCTGTTACCCATGCTAAATTCGTATCACTGCTTTGTCCTGCGCCGAGCGTAGCGTTAGTACATATATTATACCCTTGGTACATTGCCCAATACATAGGCTCTACATATAACAGATCGCCAATACTATTACCTTCTGCTCGTGCTTCAACAGGAATGGTCCCGTTAGCAATCTTTTGATTAAACGCAGAAAGATTTGCTTGCGCCGTAAGTACCGCTTGTGCTTGTGGAGTTTTTGAAAGATTTGGCGTTGTTGAAGGTAATGCAGTATACGCATTTGTAGCGGTCACTAATGCATTATTTAGCTGTAGCATAGTAACGTAATCTGACTGACTCTTTGGCACCATATTATACGGATTAAGATCTGTTGGCATATACGCTGTTGCCATTGGTAGATTTACCGTACCTACAGCAGTACCACCAACCGTTACTGATGAGTTAGGATCGCTAATCAAACTCATATTATTGTTTCTCATCAGTACATTCATACGGCGTGTTGGTGGTTGAGGAATATAATCTGAAGTAAACACTTTACCCGTAATTAAACTTACCAGTGCTGTAATACCAGAACCTGAAGACTGTTCGTTAGGGAATGCATCGGTTGCAAGCGGCAGAATAACAAATGCAGAACGAGTACCACCATTACTTGTTGTTACTTGTGCTTCACCAAGCGCAATTACATAATCATCAATTGGATTGCCTTGTGCATCAACACCCAGTGCGCCAATTGCTCGATACAGTAAAATGCCGTTGTCTTCTGAACCTACAAATTTTTGCTTAACGGTAAATGGTACTGGCTGCACTGTTTTTGTTGAAGCTACTGTAGCACCAGAAGCAAGTTGATCAAACGTTAAGGTAATAGCCTCTTCTTCGTTACCTTGCACTAATTCAAGGTTAACTTTTTCAAATGTAAAGCCATTTTTAATATATGGACCTTCAACAATCAGATTTGTTGCATAATCTGCCATCACAGCAATTTGATGCAATAACGCAGAACCCGTACCGTTTGTTGTTTTATTACTTTGATCAAATCCTTTTAACTGATTTGTCAGTGTTGCCCATACCTGACTTGCAATACCGGTGATCCCCGAACTATTAGACACCGGAATAAGTCCAGCGCCACCGCCTAATGCGTAGGTGCGACCAGAAACAAGACTACATACATTCACAACTGCATCATTAGGAACATACTTAAACTTACCGTCGTCTGTAATCTCAGCATTGTAAGCAGAAACTATATTGTAATTATTATCTAGCAACACCACGTAATCTTTTAAAATTGAGGGCGCAGCACTAGAAGTAAGACCAGCACCTACTGGCATGGTACCAAGAGGACTATGTTTATGCATAAATTGAGCAATAGGCGTATCCTGAAGATTAGTCCCTATAAACTTAGGTACCGTTTCGTACACATAGATACCCATTGCATTAATGAACAATTCTGGTGATACACCTTGCGAACCATAATTACCTTTTAATGCATCATTTGCATCGGTAAGCGCATCCATCTTCTGTTGCAACATAGTTTGACGAGCATTTGCATCATCCATACCTTGTGAAGTTTTAGATGATTTATCACCGCTCAAAATACCACTCACTAAAGACTGTTGTGCAACTAAGAAATCCTGCAATTGTGTTTTTGTATTTGTAAGTTGCGCGGCATCACCCGAGCCTCTATCTATCAGTGTTTGTAATACTGCTGCACCAAAACCAATACCCATTACTTGCTGAATACTAATCGTGCTGTTAAAGCCCGTTTTCATACAGGTGCTGTATACTGTTTTTGCATCTCCAGAAGAACCATTTGCCGTCATCGTACATGCACCAGAGCCAGCTCGCATAGGTTGTAAGAACTGAGCAAGGGCTTTATTGATCATGGCTGGTGGCAACGTTCCTTGATTATCAAATAAGAACGATAATGCTTTATTACTTGTTACCGTTGCTGTTTCTGTTTTTACATTGCCAAATGGTAACCAATCTTTCCAGCTTGATACGTGCGATTCACCTTCTGCTGTACCGCCTACACCTTTACCAAGAATCGTTGCTAAATATTTTGCAACAGGACCGGCACCGACATTACCTTCTGCAGAACTATCTTTATCTGCAACAAGCGAAATTGCATCTGTTGATACACCACCAGATGCATCAAAGGTAAACCCTGTATTAAGATGAATTAATTTACCTGTTTGTGGAATGTAACTTGAACCCCATGGTGTGTACTGATCAGCGATTGATACATAGTAGTCACCATCAAGAAGCGTACCTGTATCAAAATTATTAGCACTTTCAGATGCATCTGCTGAAACGGCTTTGTAGATAAACAGACCGTTCATAGGCGAACCTTTAGGAATCAAGAACGCTGGAATTTGTAACGTTAAATTACCAAACTGTTGTACCGATGTGAGCATTGCATACTGTTCTGCAGCTTGTGCCGCTTGCACACGGTTTTGTTCAAGAATATTAGGAACGGTAAAAATAACTGCTTGTCCTAAACCATGCAGTACCGTACTTACCAATCCTGTAAGTTTTCCACCAACCCACTTTGCACCACGCCATACCTGTTTTGCACCAGCTTCTGCTACTATTTTTGTTTTTGTCCATGTTTTTTCTATTTGTTCTTGAGCAGCTTTAATTGCAGTGCGTTGTTCTTGTACAACTGTTTTATTCACATCATTAGATAAGTTATCGAAACTTTTTGTTACTTGCGTTACTTCACCATCAATCCCTTCAACCGATTTTATGCTAAACAAACTTTCATCAGTTGAATCAAAACGCCATTGTAGATTCCCGTCTGCATCTACTTGGAACTTTACCCCTTCAGGATCGGTAACAGATTTAAGAATTGGATTTTTTTCAGCAGACATATTAACAGTAGCGCCATCACTGCGCGTAACAGTGTATTCACCAGTTTTAGGATTGAACGTAGTTTCTAACGTGCCTGTACCTTTTGGCATTCTAGCAACTGTACCATCGTACCCAGTAGCCTTCATCACCTTCATTGACGAACCATCAGCAGCGTCAACTACTCCGCGATTGATTCTTTCTAATATAAAATCTTCTCGCACTGCTAACTGATCACCTAACGCACCATCTGCAGCGCTCAATTGCTTGCGCACATTATCAACAGTACCAGTTAATGTTGTATACTTATCAACAACAAACTTTTTTGGACTATCAACAAACGTTCTTTTCCACCAGCCCGATTCTTCTTTGAACGGCTGTTCTTGTGTTACCGCCTCTGGCGTTTGAGGTTCACCATTGCCACCATCTTTATTCTGATTAGCAGCATCAGGATTTACCCCTTCAACTGAATTTTTTACAGCTTCAGTCGTCGCCGTATCCGCCGATCCAGCTACCAAATCTGCTGCTATTACTTCCTGTTGTTGCTGTTCTGTAAGCGCCGATGCTTCTGGTTCTTCAAACGCCTCTTCATCATCTGCACCAGCTTTTTCTATATCAGATTGATACGCTGCAAGGTCTTCTGGATTTTGTTTAAAAAAAACCTGAGCGTCATTTATCGTATTTTCTAGAGCACTTTGTTCTGTCTGCGTACCAAAACTTTCTGCAAAATTATCGCCTTTTTTCATGTTGTTTAAAATCGATTCTGTTGTTCTTTTAGCAATTGCAGCAACATCTTCAGCAGCAATTGTTTCCCCTTTAACCTGAAGTGACTCAAGAGCTTGCGTAATTTGTGTATTCAGGTGAGTTACTTCTTCTTCTGTAAGTTGCCGTTCACTGCCCGATAAATCACCAGAAAGACTTTCTTCTAGTGCAGAATCCACACCCTTACTTACGTTACCTTCTATTCCCTCTTCTAATCCTGCAAACTCACCGGTCCATGCTGTATAGGGCACAAACGTAACGGCCAGAAAGAACAGAACGGCTATTTTTTTGAAAGTTGTCATGTACTCACCCCTTTTTTTAATAAGCAAAGTACAAATGAGTATAGTTAAGAGAGACTGACCAGAACAAGGGTTTAACGTTTAGACTTATAGACTAAGCGTGATGAAGGGTTCTTTGCCAGCTGATCGAGCATAGCATTAAGAAAGGCGGTAATTTTTTCACGGTATTCTTCTGGCTGAGAAAAATAAGAGTCCACATGCCCACGCCCTGCAGATATCCACAACTGCTTACCCGTAGAAGGTGCAGCCGCATGGACACGCACAAACGCATCTTTTGGTACCTGCTGATCAGCCTCGCAACCAATAATAAAGCACGGCACTTGTACCTGAGCAATAGCTTGGGCCGGTTTAACAGGTTGAATACAGGTCGCTACATCAGTAGCATCCATACCCACCGTTTTTAGTAGAAATTTAAGCGTACCGTTCATATTAGGGTTAAATGCATACCAAGACAAAACTTTTTTTAAGGGTGCTGCCATATCATACCCACCAATACTAAACGTTAAACGTTCAAGGCCCGTATTAATAACATTTTCCATCGCATCAAAAGGCGAGTCTAAAATTAACGCATCAAACAAAGGGTCTTGAGCTTGTGCAAGAATCAATGTTGCTGCGCCCATAGACATCCCATACCCAAACAACGGTAAATCCCGGAGTTTTTCATGTTCTCTAATAAATTGAACTGCTGCCTGAATATCCCGTACTTCGTGTTGACCAAATGAACAACACTCAGAACCTTTATGTGCACCATGCGCACGAAAATCAAAAATTAACGTATTATATTCTGGAAAAAGCGTACGGATCACGCGCGTATCAGTTAAATCTCTTTTAAATCCATGGCACAAGAGCACCGTCCCTTTTGCATTTGGACGCAATAACAGCTCACCGGGCCTTACTAACACCGAACCGTCTTCTTCTTGAACTTGTAAAGCAACCTTAGTAATAGTTGGCTGTTCTTGACGTAAGGATGCAACCGTTGGCACTGCAAGCGGTAATGGTAACGCAGTCGCTTGTGTGTTTTGCACTGGCATAACAACCGGCACAACTGATGACTGACCAGCATACAGATTTGATACCAATACTGGTATTGCCACCAGAGTGACGAGCATCAACAGACGATAGGTTACTTTTAGACGGGTCTCCATTTCCCCTCTCCCTTTTTATACTTATGTATCATAGTTAATAGTAGTGCAAAAACTTTTCACATTGCAATAATTTAACAAAGAAAATAGAAGGTGAGCTTAAAATAGCTATCAATAAGCCTATTAGCTCTTATGACTATTTGCTCAAACTTTTTAGTAAAAGCATGTACTCACTCACAGCATCCAGGTCTTTTATAAGCTTTCTTGCGAGCACAACCACCCCCTTATCACTTTATTTTTCCGCACAACAGTATTTTCAGATTGACATTTTAAGACGGATTTTGATACAATAATTTTTAGAATAACGATTATAGAAACTTAGAGGGGGTTTACGTATGCACAAAGTATCTCTAAAGCGAGCTTATATACTCTGTCTCAGTCTTATATTGGGCAGCTTTTGTGTTACTCAGGCAGCAAGCGATAATCCTAACAATTATCAATGGCCACTTTCAAACCAAGCAACTTCTGTTTTTATGTGTCCATTGTGTGAAAACCCTTCTAATTCAGAATTTCATAAAGATTTTTGCACAATTAACAATCAGCCAATCATGCCCCTATCTACCTATCCACTGTCCGTATCACATGAAAATGCTGATATTGTTACATGCCCATTATGTGAACACCCTTTTAATTCGATCCATCACGATATTAGTTGCAATCTTACCCAACCAGCCATATCTACAAACACTATTACTTTATTACCGGATCAACCAAACCCAGCAACTACTGCTGCACCTTGGTGCAACACATGTAATCGCTCTGCTGAATCAGGATATCACGAACTTATTTGTGCGCGTTTCCCACCGACCATGCCTCCACAAAATCAACAACCTATCAATCCACTTCTACAAGCAAATCAAGCGCTTCAACAGGAAATGCTTAGACAAGAAGCCGATGCAGATCAAGAACTTACCGCCGAAGCTGCTGCACATGAAGAATTTACCGAAACAAACACAATAGACTCTGAAGAAGAATATGATGATGAGCAAGATGCAGAAAGTGACACCAATAGATATTTTTTAACAGACTCTACAGATAAAACACAATCAAAAACTGTTGCATCTTCTGCGCAACTCACAAAGCAAAAAAGAGCCTATACATGTGAAATGTGTGAAAAAACTTTTGGTGGTTCTGAACACTTAAAAGCACATAGACGTATACATACTGGTGAAAGACCTTACCTATGTACTATCTGCCAAAAAAGATTTACTCAACCTTCTATACTCAAAACACATATGCGATCTCACACTGGCGAAAAACCTTATCTATGTACATGGCCAGGATGCACGCAGGCATGTATTACGGCTAGCCACTTAAAAAGACACGTACGCACTCATACTGGCGAAAAACCTTACCAATGCTGCAACTGTGATAACGCTTTTACTGACAATAGAGAATTAAAAAAACATTACGATAAAACACCAAGATGTAAACGCGCTCTTACTCACAACGAAAAAAAACCAATCCCGAGCAACGACAATTCCGCTGCAGTTCATTCTTCTTCAAAAGAAGCTACCTGTTCAAAATCTAAAACACAAGCTGGACCTCACGAAGTCACGCACACTCATCAAAAATCTTATGCTTGCACCTGGGAAGGATGCACCAAAACATATAGTCAAGCAGGAGGTCTCAAAATACATATACGTACTCATACTGGCGAAAAACCATATGTATGCACACTATGCAATAAAGAATTTATCAATCAAGGACGCTTAAAAACACATGAAAGCACTAAAAAACATCTTAAAAATGTAACGCTCACTCAAAGCTCTGCCCAACAAAATGCTGCCGCCAATTCTACCATTGACAGTAGTAATCAAGATGATGACTTAGATGAACAGGAGGAATCTGATGAAGATCAATAATATTCTGCTGCTCTCATTACTCCTGACCGCTCCAGCTATTTTTTCCAGTGAATATAACAATAATTATTATAACCAAAAAGCATTGGATTTAAATGCTCTAGCAGCACAAACTGCAGCTGCAAATCAAGCGCTTCAACAGGAAATGCTTAGACAAGAAACCGATGCAGATCAAGAACTTACCGAAACAAGCACAATAAGCTCTGAAGAAGAAGAATATGATGACGAACAAGATACAGAAAGTAACACCAATAGTGATTCTCTCATAGACCCTACAGACAAAAGAATACAATCAAAAGCTACTGCATCTTCTGCAAAATCTAAGGCAAAGAAAAGGTCTTATATATGCGATCAATGTGGACGAAATTGTACTACTCTTAGCGGCTTAAAAAAACATACTCGCACTCATACTGGTGAAAGGCCTTATCAATGCACACCATGTGGAAAAACATTTTCTCAAATCAGTGGCTTAAGAACACACATGCGTACTCATACTGGTGAAAAACCTTATCAATGCAAAATATGTGGAAAAAACTTTACCACTTCTAGCCAATTAAGCATACACACTCGCATTCATACTGGTGAAAAACCTTATGAGTGCGAAATATGTGGAAAAAACTTTACCACTTCTACCTACTTAAACACACATAGACGTACTCACACTGGCGAAAAACCTTATCCATGTACATGGCCAGGATGCACGCAGGCATGTATTACTGCTAGCCAATTAAAAATACATGCTCGCGGTCATACTGGCGAAAGACCTTATCAATGCACAACATGTGAAAAAAACTTTACTGCCAGTGGCGACTTAAATAGACATATGCTCATTCATACTAGTGAAAAATTAACCAAAGCTGCCACCAAACAAAAAAATGGGAAGAAGAAGCCTAGCAATATTAACAGCGAACAAAACGACATTTTAGATGCACAGGGGGCAAATTACGAACTTAATCAACCAGTCATGCCCCTAACTACCTATCCGCTAACCGTATCTCATGCAGATGTTGACATTGTTACATGTCCACTATGCGATCACCCTTTTGATTCACTTCATCACGATATTAGTTGCAATCTTACCCAACCAGCCATATCTGCAAACACGAGTAGTTTATTACCGGATCAACCAGACCAAGCAACTACTGCTGCACCTTGGTGCAACACATGTAATCGCTCTACTGAATCAGGATATCACGAACTTATTTGTGCGCGTTTCCCACCAACCATGCCTC
>CAZSHB010000009.1:0-10858 GCA_964606885.1 uncultured Pseudomonadota bacterium
AGACGTATCCTTGGCGAAGACTGGTGCCGGGAGACGGAATCGGACCATCGACACTGTGCTCTTCAGGCACATGCTCTACCACTGAGCTACCCCGGCAAACAATAAGTAATTATGCGTGTAATGGTACCTATACGATAAGTTTTGTCAATTAAAAATAAAGCTAAAAGCCTAAAATGTTTTCTTTCTTGGGGTACGATAGTATGGTGAAGAAAAACTTTTTAGCTTAAAGGTTGAGTAATGAAACAGTGTGTGGGTGAAAAGAGTGTTGCGTGGTTCAGATTGGCAGAATGCATTAATCGTGGGGAAAAAGAACGGGCACTTAATCTGTATCGATTATTAACCCATTCATTTCACGATCCTGCTTTTATCAAAAAATTAGAAGCCGATATTATTGCAACGTTTGATAAAGAATTGGCTGTCAAAGAGTACATGCATGCGGCGCATGTGTATTGTAAGCGGGGTGATGCTAAAGAAGCGGTGTTAATTTATCAGTTGTTAGTAGACCTGTTTTTGCAAACGCATAAAATAACTAAAGTCACTGAACTTTTAGACCAATTACATGAGCAACTTGATGTTGCTGACTATGCAGCGGTTACTCAATTTTTTGTTTACAAAGCCCTTGAATATAATCTATCCGATCAGGAATTGATTACTAAGTATCTGCACCAAACATTAACTATATATACCAAGTTGCATCTTGATCGTCAGCTACAACAGTGTATGGCTCGTTTGCAACTACTGAGTCAAGAATGGTCTATGCATGCTGTAAGATATGTATCTATGAATCACTAACTTTTTTTCGTTTTATCATGAACTTGTAATCTATGTTTATTACGTTCTGATTCATTCATAAATGATTGGTTACAGTTGTTAACATCACATTGATAAGGTGTTGTGCCTGGATGTTTATCTTTAATGTGCCTACTTACACATCCTTTATCAACGAAACTCTTATTGCACACCGGGCATGGAAAACGTATTTTTTCATGTTGTGCTCGTATATGTTTTTTAATATTTCCTGATGTTGTAGAGATGTGGGTGCATCCTGGGAAATTACATGGATACACTGGTTTATTTTCTTGATGTGTTTGCATATGGGTTCGCATGCTACTGGTAGCGAGTATCTCCCCGCATTTTTCACATGCTATTTTTGGTTTATGACTTAACTTATGTTCTTGCAACTTGCATGCATCAAAGAATGTAGCATTACAAGTATTGCACGCAAATGATCCATTCCTTTGATCTCTATGATCTTTTTGCATGTGCTGCTTTAAACGATAAGGTTGCCTAAAGTCTTTGTTGCATATATTGCAATACGTTTCTTGAGGAGAGTGTTTACATGTGATGTGGTTATCTAGTTTTTGTTGAGATCGATGCCTAAAGGAGCATGTATTACATATAAAATGATGGTTTTGATTATGTGCATAATTAGTGTGTTTTGTAAGTAGATATTTATTTTGTGTTGAATAAGTACAGCCGCGCTCAATGCAGTTTAGTGTTTGAGCATTAGCTGCCATAGGATTTTCTTCTGCTTCAGATGAACTAGATGAAGAGCTGTTATCGCTGGTGTCTGAATCTGAAGAATCTGAGCTACTTGAATCTGAATATGCGCTTGAGGATGATGAACTTTCTTGGGCAGCAGCCGCCATACCGCCATCATCTGCTGATCCCGCACTACCTGCAGTTCTTTGTACTTTGGTATTGCAGCGTTTGTCTTGGTGTTGTGTATCTTGCGCATAGTAGGCATCATCATCATCATCATCATCTTCTTCTTCTTCTTCTATAATTCTTCTTTTAGCTTTTTGTTTGCTGGCTCGAGCTTTGGCTAATGCTTGTAGTCGAGCTTGCCGTTGTTCAAGAAAGCTAATGGTAGCATCTGGATATTCTTGCATTGCTGTCATAGCAAGTTCGGCTTGTTGTGCTTCAGAAACCTTATCGTACTTATCTAAGCTGAGCGCTTTGATCTGTTGAGGAGTAAAAGTAGACGGTTGATCGGATGCTGGTATGAGCATTGTTTGCAAGAAGCAGCATAGTAACGCGTTAGATAGTACTGATTTTCTCATTGAATTCCCTATTTTTATTACCACCCTATTCCTAATGACCATTGTAGTTAAAGGGGTGTTCTTTTACAAGAGATAGCAAAGAGTTTGTGGGGTGATTAAAACTGTTTAATCAAGAGTGGCATAATCATGCAGTGGCTTATCTTGTAGGTAATTGCTAACTAGCTTTTATTGAAGCTGGAGTTTATGGACTCTTTGTTCGTGTCTATTTTTATCAGATAGTCTCTTAAATCCATGGCCACATCGGCTGCATGGAATTAGTTTTTGTTTTTGATGGATATCTTTATTATGACGGTTGAGATTTGTTAGCGTAGAAAATGTTTTACCAGGGCATTGTGGACAGGGAAAAGTATGACCGGTATGTATTTTTTCATGAATTCTGAGTCTTGAAGCATCTACGGCAATATATGCACATGTATTACAAGCTAAATTAGGATTTTTCTCCTCATGGATTAACATGTGCATTGATAAATTGCTGTAATAATTGTTGCATGTAGAGCATTGTTGTTTGTCTTTAGATTTTTCTTGTGGACGACAAATGATACGAGCTATTTTTTGTTTTTTTTCAAGATCAGTTTGAGTACCAGTAACTGTCTTTATTTTTTTGTTTTTTTGATTTTGGTTCATGAGTGCAGCAGCAGTAGCAGGCGCTACTGTTGTCTCGGGAAATTTTATTCCTGCGCCTTCTAACACATGTATGGGGTCTTGTTGTGCATATACGGGGGTGGGAAATGGTACTAGTATTTGAGGGTCTTCGTATTTATACATACCAATCATGCTATTATCTGTTTCAGAATCTGAGTCTGTGTCACTATATTCACTGCTTAAATAAGCTACGTTGGTATCATTATCTGAGCAATAAGTATTGATAGGCGTTGTCAGCAAGTTTGCAAGAAGTATAAAAAGTGCTTTTTTTGATTGTGCGATCATGGTATAAAGTTTCCCTCTAAAATATCCTAATATGCTCTTATAATAGCGGTTTCTAGCTGCTTATTCAAATAATAAGGTTTGTGGTGTGTCCGGTGCTTATATTGCAAAAGTCGGTAATAGCGGCACACTAGAAGCATCTCTTTTTTTACCCTTTACTAATAGTGAAAAAACGCCGTGGAAAAACATTTTACTCACTTGCACTTGCATACAGAATATTCTCTTTTAGATGGTGCCATTCGTTTAGAACAGCTTGTGGACTATGGTAAGCAGCATAAGCTTAAAGCGTTAGCCATGACGGATCATGGTAATATTTTTGGTGCAGTAAAGTTTTTTCAGTTGGCTAAAAAGGCAGGCATTAAGCCGATTATTGGCATGGAGGCATACTTTACACAAGATGCATCTATACGCTCAGCAGATGATAAGTATTATCATTTGATTCTGTTGGTACAGAACGAGATTGGGTATCGCAACTTATGTAAATTAATTTCGTATTCGTTTAAAGAAGGTTTCTACTTTAAACCCCGTATCGATTACAAAGTGCTCCAGCAGTACAACGAAGGATTGATTGTTACTACAGCGTGCCTTGGTGGGCATATTCCTAAATTACTCAAAGAACAAAATTTTGCTGAAGTTGATAAAAAAGTTGATTGGTTTTTACAGGTATTTGGACCAGAACGTTTTTATTTAGAAGTGCAGCCAGAAGATCAACAAGAGCAAACTATTTTAAATCATCAATTGTACGATCTATCGGCACGGCGCGGTATTCAGTTGGTTGCTGCAGGTGATTGTCATTATCCAAATTTGTCGGATCACAAAGCGCACGAAGTTATGCTATCGGTCCAAACACACGGTAAATTGAGTGACCCTGATAGATATACGTTTGGTAATTGTCGTACCTACATGCGTACGCCTGTAGAGATGTTAGAGATCTTTAAAGACCATCCCGAGGCAGTGTGGAACTCAGGTAAGATTGCAGATTCGTGTAATTTTGAATTTAAAACGGGCGTATTGCATTTTCCTAATTATCAGGTGCCAGAAACCTACACTCAAGAATCGTATTTTAAAAAATTATGCCAAGAAGGTTTAGATGCACTCTTTGCAGGTGAATATATTCCAGCTGATGCACGTGCTGAATATCAGGCGCGTTTAGATTTAGAAGTCGATCTGATTACTAAGATGGGCTATATCGGGTACTTTTTGGTAGTGGGTGATTTTATTCAATGGGCAAAAAAACAGCTCATTCCTGTTGGTCCTGGACGTGGTTCTGCAGCAGGTTCGCTCGTTGCATGGGCGCTCCAAATTACTAATATTGATCCTATAAAATACAATTTACTTTTTGAACGATTCTTAAATCCAGAACGTGTGTCCATGCCCGATATCGATATCGACTTTTGTATTGATGGTCGAGAACGGGTGATCGACTATGTACGTGAAAAATACGGGCATGATAATGTGTGTCAGATTATTACGTTTGGTACCATGATGGCTAAAGGTGTACTCAAAGACGTTGCGCGCGTTCTAAGTATTCCATTTGAAGATGCTAATGCCCTTACAGCGCTTATTCCCAACCAATTAAATATTTCACTCAAAGAAGCAAAAGAACAAGAACCAAAGCTCCAAGAAATGATCGATAGCAATCCGCACGTTGCTAATTTATTTGAAATTGCAGAACGGTTAGAAGGCCTTACGCGCCATGCATCAAAGCATGCAGCGGGCATTGTTATATCGCCAGAACGTATTGACGAAGTGTTGCCCGTGTATGTGCCTCCAAAAACAACAGATTTGGTGACTCAATATGCTATGACCGAGCTTGAAACACTCGGCTTTTTAAAGATGGACTTTTTGGGTCTTAAAACGCTTACTTTAATTGATAAAACGGTAAAACTGATTCGTGAACAACATGGCGTTGACCTGGTTGTTGATAAGCTGCCATTAGATGATACTAAAACATTCGCGTTACTTGGTGCGGGTAATACCTCAGGCGTGTTCCAGCTTGAATCGAGCGGACTAAAAGAAGTGTTGCGTAAACTGCAGCCAAGTAAGTTTGAAGATATTATTGCAGTAAACGCTTTGTATCGACCAGGACCATTAGGTTCAGGCATGGTTGACGACTTTATTGAACGTCGACATGGTCGTCAAAAAGTTACCTATCTGCTACCAGAGTTGGCAGAAGTTTTGGAAGAAACGTACGGCGTTATTGTGTACCAAGAACAGGTGATGAAAATTGCTTCTGTGATAGGTGGTTACAGTCTTGGGGAAGCGGATATTCTGCGCCGAGCAATGGGTAAGAAAAAAGCCGAAGTGATGGCTGAGCAATCGGCGATCTTTGTGAGTAAATCCCAAGCGCGTGGTAAAGACCCTAAAAAAGCACAAGAACTGTTTGATTTGATGGCCTACTTTGCAGGATACGGTTTTAATAAATCCCACTCTGCTGCGTATGCCATGATTGCGTATCAGACCGCGTATTTAAAAGCGAACTATCCAGCAGAATTTATGGCAGCACTCATTACGCTTGAAGCCACGCATGCAGAAAAGATGGCTTTTTATCTTGAAGAAGCAAAAAGTATGAAGTTAGTTATCCATCCACCATCTATTGCACAATCGCAGATAGATTTTAGTGTTAAAAATGGTGTCATAGTGTTTGGGTTGCAAGGGGTTAAAAACGTTGGTCTTGCTGCGTTAGAAAATATTATTGCTGAGCGGGCTAAAAAACCATTTTACGATATGCTCGATTTTGCAAGCAGAGTTGATTTGCGTACTGTTAATAAACGGGTTGTTGAGCATCTTATTTGGGCAGGTGCGTTTGATGGTATGCCGGGTAATCGTGCACAAAAAACGGAAGAACTCAGTCTTATTTTTGATACAGCGGTAGAAAAAAAGAAAGCATTACTCACTGGCCAAATGGGGCTGTTTGATGCGCCAAAACGGGATACTGGTACACAAGAAGTGTATGTGTATCAGCCACGGCCTGAATGGTCAGATAAAGAAAAATTAGAAAAAGAAAAAGAAGTGATGGGGTTTTATGTGAGCGCTCATCCACTTGATACGTATAAACAGCAGTTATCCGTATTGTCCCTCCAATCGTTTGAACAGGCGTTATTTCTTGCACAAAAAGAACCGGGCAAAGAGCACGAAGTGGTGTGTTGCGGTATTTTAAAAAGCAAACGAACTATTAACACCAAAAAGGGTGATAAAATGGCGTTTGTACAAGTTGAAGATTATACGCAATCTGCTGAACTAGTAGTGTTTCCAACGTTGTATAAAAAAGCGGAAAGTTGGTTGAACGAGTATGATGCTTTTATTATCAAAGGTACGTTAGAAGCTGGCAGCACCAGCTGTAAATTGTTAGCAAATGAGATTGTGCCGCTTGAGTTGTTTTTCCAAGAATGGAAAACCATTCATCATGCTGTTTTAAAGTTACCAGAAGGTGTTACGCCTGATAGCGTTCGTCAGATTAATGGTTTGTTACCAAAAGGTAAGATTCCGTTGATGGTGCAGTTTCAAGAGAATGGTAAGTCACTTCTGTTAAAAACAAAGCAAACTGTTGGCTTAGATTTGTCACTTGTTGAACAACTTAAAGCACGGGATGTGCAGTTGGTGTGTCAGATTTAATGATGTAAACTGTTGGCTTGCATTGTCCTTTTAGTGAACAATTAAAAACAGGTCATCTGTAAGTAGTATGTTGGGTAAAAGGGGGCAGTATGCGTAGAAAACTTATGTTTTTGGTAATGATATTCAGTAGTACACTATACACAGCAGATAGATCTCAAAAGCCGCTTACATCAGCGGCTTTTTTGTGTATAGAACCTGACGATACTGATGCAGAGATTATGGAAAAGATGGCAAGATTGATGCGACAAGATGCGGGTGTTGATAGTACGGATGATGAAGATTTGATTGTGCTGTCTCCAGTATGTGGAAATTCAGAAAGTTCGATGTTAGATACAGAACGTACACCTATATCATCTTGTTTATTACCAGATAATTCTCTTTTTACCATGGAATATTTAGCAGATGCAGGTGGTCTTACTCCAGATGTGACATCCTGTATTGGGCCGTGGTCAACGCACACAGTGCAAGAACCAGTTCGTGTGTATCCCCGTCTTTGTGCAGTAGCTGTACAACAAAGCATGCTGGTTGTTGCAGGTGCTGGGCCACAATTAGGTTCAGTTGCAGCAAGCGCACTATTAGAAAAAAGAAGAGAAAGAGGGCGGTTTAGAGCGAAACAGTTTAGAGAAAGAAGACATGCAGAAAAAGAACAAGCAGAGCAAGAAGCACGTGCACAAGCATTTGCTGCGTCCGTTGCAGCCTGTTCTTTTGTGCCTCTGTCTATACCACCGAGAGCAAAACAGAATAGTTTAGAATGTCCTGAAGCATTAACACTTCAAACGCTAACGCCTGAACCAGTTGCAGTATCTGAACAAGTTTCACAGTTTGTAGCTGCATCATCTACTGTTGCTAATACAAGAACAGGTGTGAGTTTGGTGTGTCCACACTGTAAAGTAACTTTTGCTTATGAAACTTGTTTTAAAAAACATATGGGCACAACAAGTGATCCTCATAAAACATGCCCCATATTGTTAAAACAGTGGAGATTGCAAGCGCGTGATGGCAGCAAAAAACAATAAGCTTTAGCCAACGTTTGAATACAAATTCTGAACGTCGTCAAGATCTTCAATAGCTGATAAGAACTCAAAAACTTTTTCTTCGTCTGCAGGAGCAACCTCAGCTTTGGTTTTTGCTACGTATTCAATTTCAGCATTATCGATTTTGAGGCCCATATCAGTGACCGCTTTCTTCACCTCTTCAAGCGCAAGCACTGCACAGGTGATAATCACTAAATCGTCTTCTTTTTCGATATTATCAATATCGTAGTCGATTAAGTTTTCTAACAGTTCGTCTTGGCTGAGTTTTGCGCCAATTGCTTTGATAACGCCTTTCTTTTCAAACATCCAGCTGACAGCACCATTTTCTGCAACGTTGCCACCTTTGCGTGAGAATGCATGGCGTACTTCTGCAACGGCACGGTTCTTGTTGTCAGTAAGCACTTCTACAATAACGGCAACACCTGATGGTCCGTAACCTTCGTAACGCATTGCTTCATAATGCATACCAGGAAGTTCGCCGGTACCTTTTTGGATAGCGCGCTTAACGTTTTCAAGCGGCATGTTTAAATGACGAGCTTTTTCTAACAGTGTACGTAAACGTGGATTGCCAGCAGGATCTCCGCCGCTTTCTTTAGCACAAACAGTAATTTCTTTACTGATTTTGGTAAACGCTTTACCGCGTGATGCATCTTCTCTTGCTTTTTTGTGTTTGATATTGGCCCATTTTGAATGACCTGCCATAGCCGACATCCTCGTTTAAAGAACTGTTGTTTGCCCGAAATATTTCTTTTGTAGAAATGGTAACTTTTTATAACTAATTTGTCGACCACGAGCCGTTTTTTCTAAGTATCCTTGGCGTAATAAAAATGGTTCGTACACCGTTTCAATGGTGTCCCGGTCTTCCCCAATGAGTGATGCCAATGTTTCTAGCCCCACAGGGCCGCCATTATATTGTTCAATAATGCTGCGCAGAATCAGGTTGTCAACGATACTCAGACCATCTTGATCGATACCTAAAAAGCTGAGTGCTTGTGTGGTCAATGCATCGTCAGCATGCGTTTTATGGTTTACTTGTGCAAAGTCTCGTACACGCCGTAGCATTTTTTTTGCAATTCGGGGTGTCCCGCGTGATGACCGTGCAATACGAGCGGCTGCTTCTGGTGCAATCGACATATTTAAAAAACCTGCGCATTGCATAACAATCAAGGCTAATTCTTCTTCGGTATAAAAATCGATTCGTTCAATAATACCAAACCGGCTGCGTAGTGGTGCGGATAATTTTCCGCTTTGGGTTGTTGCACCAATGAGCGTGAACGGATGTAGGGGTAAATTGATCGATTTTGCACCGGCCCCTTGTCCAACTATGACGTCCACCCTAAAATGTTCCATAGCGTTATATAACACCTCTTCTACGTTGGTTGGCATCCGGTGTATCTCGTCAATAAAGAGAATTTCTTTCGGTTCAAGACTGGAGAGTATGGCAACTAAGTCGCCGGTTCGTTCCATCATAGGACCGCTACAGATTTTAATACCAACGCCCATAACGTTTGCCATAATTTGCGATAGGGTTGTTTTTCCTAGACCTGGTGGACCAAAAAGCAACAGATGGTCTAACGCTTCGTTGCGCATTTTTGCAGCATTGGTGTACACGTGTAATTTTTCTTTAAGTGCTTCTTGGCCTAGGTAGTCAGTAAACCCTTTAGGTACAAAGTCGTACTGTTGTTCTTCAGGTGCTTGGCTGAGTGTTAGGATATCAAGAGCGACTAATTCTTTTGTATCTTCCATAGTCTGGTCAGTCTAGGGGGCTTTATTTTTTTGACAAGAATAAGCTCATAAAGTTCAGGTTATAGGTTAACTTTTTAGACTGTTTTTCTTTATAACATTGCTTTTTGTGAATTATTTTCTGTAGGCTGGTAGTAACGAAAAAGTTTCTTGTTACTCCAAAAAAGGCTCGCATCCACAACGAGCCTTTTTCTATTTTAAAATAATCGCGTGGTAATGCCCTGAATCCACCCAAGAGCAGCCATCGTAATCCACACAGAAGTGACTCCATAACTCATGAGTGGTAAGGGAATACCCACCACGGGTAGCATGCCGCATACCATGGCAATATTAATACCGGCAGAAAAAATGATAGGTAGATAGAGCCCTACGGCCAGCAGCTGGGCAAAGAACATGGGTACAACTAAAATTTTATATAAAAGCCGCATGCTTAACAAAAGATAGAGCAGGATAACTAAGAGCGTGCCCATGAGTCCCCATTCTTCACCAATAACGGCAAAAATAAAATCGGTTCTACTTTCTGGTAAAAAGAGGAGTTTGTTTTGAGTGCCTTGGCAAAATCCTTTACCAGTGGTGGTGCCTGAACCAATAGCAATTTTAGATTGTTCAATATGGTATCGTTCTTTTTTGGTATCGCCTTCTCCTAAAAACACGAGTATGCGCTTTTTTTGGTATGGTTTGAGTACGGCCCAACCAAGTGGTGCGGTAAGCATGCACACCAGCAACCCCCAACTAAAAAACTTTTTCCCAATGCCGGCTAACCAGAACATGCACAGTCCAGAAAATAAAAAGACTAGTGCAGTGCCTAAATCGGGCTGTTTTAAAATTAAGAGCGAGCTGACTAAAAGCACGCCTAGAATGGGCGCAAACGAATGGAGGTGATACACCGGAGCATCGTTTTCTGTGTACAAGTAATAGGTTACAAATGCGGGGAAGAATAGTTTGGCAATTTCTGATGGCTGAAAGCGAACAATTTTAAGATCTATCCACCGTTGTGCACCCATACCAATTTTGCCTTTAATCAGCGTAAAGAGCAGTAATCCAATCACTAAGAAATATAAAAAATACCCAGCACGACACAGTTTGCGGTAATCAAAAAAACAGAAAAAAAAGTAGATAATAATCCCTGCGCACATGCCGCCTAATTGCTTTTTAAAGTAGCTAGAATAGACAACTGCGCTGGTAGTGGTAGCGCTGAACACAAACGCAAGGCCCAGTGAGCAGATTGCTAAAGTAAGACCAAAAGCTAACCAATCAAAATAAAGAATATATCGACGATCTATCACCGTGCACCTGTATTTTTTTAAAACCTAAATGTGTGCGTACAAGATACTCAATAAGCTTATCGTGAGCAATACACATGGTGGTAATAATAAAGGCACCAGAATTCTCTAGTGCCTTTTAAATTGTAATGCGTATGTTGGTGTGCGAGCTTTAATCTACTTCTTCTGTTGCTGGTAAAGCTGGTTGCGCAGAAGT
>CAZSHB010000009.1:10886-22019 GCA_964606885.1 uncultured Pseudomonadota bacterium
CTGATGCTGGTAGCAAATCCAAAACCAATCCGAGCAATATGTAAACCAGGGTTGTTACAGAATTCTCGAGTTACCTGAGTAGTGGTATCTACGGTTGAAGCAACTGCAGTAACCATGCGAGCAGTAGTACTTGCTGTTGCTCTAAAAGCAGCTTCTGGAAATGTATCTTTACGATCAGGTCCTGCTGCACAAGCGACTCTTAATACGTCTAAACTATTATCAGTAGTGGTAATAGTTGCGTTCCCTTCGTTGTCTTTGCCTACTATTGACCATTCTTTTGTACTTGCATTAGCAATAGAAACGGTCCCTTGTTGAGGAGCTGGCCGTGTAGCAGGAGGAGTTGTTCGTACGCCTGATCTGCCCACAATACTGCAAGCTAAATGTAGTGCATTAGCAGAATGTGCTGATCCGTAGCCAGAAGAATCTACAGAACTTGTTGTTGCATTAGTATGGCTATTGCTAAATTCATCGTCTGAGTCCGATGCTTTTACCATTCCTGGTACAAGCAATAAAGCTAATAAAAAGTGTTTCATAGTATCCCCTAAATGTAACTATGTTTGTAATTGAACGATTATTCTAAACGTGTGATTGGTCTGTTATTGACCATCAGGATGGAGTACTTGTTCCCCATGTTTAGTATACCACTGTTGTTTTTTTTGATTGAACACAAGCGATTCTCCACGGTTTGCACGGCGTAGTTTTTGAGCAACAGTTTTTGGTGTTGTGCCAAGTTGAGCA
This sequence comes from uncultured Pseudomonadota bacterium, assembly GCA_964606885.1. Classification (GTDB taxonomy): domain Bacteria; phylum Babelota; class Babeliae; order Babelales; family CAIQNR01; genus CAZSHB01. The sequence continues at coordinate 11,625 of CAZSHB010000009.1, forward strand.
GCTGCCCATGGCCCGCGTTCTTCTGCAAAACTATCAACAGCAAATTTTCTTTTTTCTCTTGCTAAAGTATCTGCTGCTAATGTTTCAGCTGTTTTTTGTTGCACTTGGTATGTTTCACCCAAAGTAGCTCCAGGATTTTCATCTGCATAGTGTCGACCGTGAGGATAGGTGTCGTCTTTCTTTAAAGAATTTCTGCGTGATGTTGTTCCAGCTGCAGCAAGAGCAGCGTGTGAAGAGGTTGGCGTTGCAACTTCAGTAGCTTGTCCGTTGCCGTCTAAACTTACTTGAATCCAAGATTCGGGTTCTTCATCTTTTGTTGTTTGTGCAGGATCAACTAATACTGATTCACCATACTTAGTAAAACCTTTTCCAGGGTTTTCAGAATCAATAACGATTGCTTCATCGGGGCCAGCTACACGTAGTGTGCGTGTTTCAGATGCATGTGTCATTACAGGTGTTAATGCTGTGAGAGCGAATGTTAAAAAGAGTTTGTTCATAGTGTGCATACCTTTCTATTTTTTAGTGCTTGTAATGTTAATTGTTCTAGTTTATTTGCAACTGTAAGTATACGGTTTGTAGCTGACAAAAGCAAAATAATGCCGTATTGCACGAGGGTATTGGGCTGTTTGAGGAGTGCTGAAAAAAGGCGATTAGAATTATGAGTGAGAAAAATGGGCAAAAAAATGGTCGGGATGGCCAGACTCGAACTGGCAACCCCTCGCTCCCAAAGCGAGTGCGCTACCACTTGCGCTACATCCCGACTGTACGATTTTTTTGGGGTGAATGGTGGGGATCGAACCCACGACCCTCGGAACCACAACCCGATGCTCTACCAACTGAGCTACATTCACCATCTTTGTTTTAGGAGCTTGTTTTAATCAGCCTTAAAACCAAAACGATAGCCTAAGTATAAAAACGTTTTTATAAAAAGCAAAATATACCGCAAAAAAATATGCGTGTTACAATAAAAAGATTGAAATAAGTAGGCTTAAACTGAAAAGGATCTGCTATGGCAAAGAAGTTTAGCTCTTGGATATCGGTAGTAGGTGCGCGTGAACATAACCTTAAAAACATCGATGTAGCCGTGCCAAAGGACAGTTTAACTGTGATAACTGGACCATCAGGGTCGGGTAAAAGCTCGCTTGCTTTAGATATTTTATATACCGAAGGCAAAAGACGTTATACAGAATCGTTATCATCATACGCTCGTCAGTTTCTAGGTATTGTAAGCAAACCAGACGTTGATCGGATTGATGGACTGTGTCCTGCTATTGCTATTGAACAAAAGACGGTAGGGAGCAATCCGCGCTCTACAGTCGGTACTATTACTGAAATTTATGATTATATGCGGGTGCTCTTTGCTCGTGTGGGTACAGCCCATTGCCCTACCTGTAAGCATCAAGTGGGGGCGCAATCGCCAGAAAGTATTACGTATCACATAGAAACGCACTTTAAAGATAAAACGGTTACTATTGTTGCGCCTATTGCAAACGCGCAAAAAGGTGAATTCAAGCATGAACTTGAGCAACTTTTTGACCAAGGGTTTTACCGTTTTATTATTGACGGTGTTGCGTACAAGTTTGCTGCTAAAGAAGAAATTCATGCTCTCGCTCTTAAAAAAACGTATAAGCACACCATTGATGTGGTGATTGATATGGTCAGTGTGCATCCTGATGAGCAAGTACGTATCCAAGAAAGTGTGGATCGTGCACTTGCGGTCGCTAAAGGATTAGTCAAAGTTATCGTTGGCAAAAAAGAACAATTATATTCAAGCCAACGTATGTGCGTTACCTGTGGTACGTCGTTTCCAGAATTAGAACCCCGTTTTTTTTCTTTTAACTCACCCGTTGGTGCGTGTGAAGGATGTGCCGGTATTGGGTTTATTAACCAATGGCCGTGGAAAGAAGGGCATAAAGATAGCTGGAAAGAAAAGTATCCAGACTTTTTTAAGAAATATGCCAAGAAAAAAACATGCGAAAAATGTTATGGCATGCGTTTAAATCCTTTTGCGCTCGCAGTTACCATTGGCAAAAAAAATATTATAGAACTGGGCGATTTCTCTATTGAGGCCATTAGAGCCTGGTTTGACCAGTTAGTATTGTCAGAAGATGACATTGTTGTTGCGCGTCCGTTGTTGATAGAAATTAAACGGCGCTTACAGTTTTTAGATGAAGTTGGTCTTTGCTATTTAACACTCAATCGTTCAGCAAAAACGCTTTCTGGTGGCGAAGGTCAGCGAATTCGGTTAGCAACACAAATTGGTTCTGCGCTCAGTGGTGTACTCTATATTTTAGACGAACCGAGTATTGGGTTACATCAACGGGATAACGATCGTCTGATTGGTACGCTTAAAAGTTTACGTGACCAAGGTAATACGGTGGTCGTGGTAGAGCATGATAGTGATACCATGCGTGCAGCAGATTATATTATCGATTTAGGGCCAGCAGCAGGTGTGCATGGTGGACGTGTGACGGCTGTAGGTACGCCTAAAGAGATTATGAAAAATCCTCATTCGTTAACGGGCGACTATTTAAGTGGACGTAAAGGGTTTAAAAAACCTGATTTTTACAGAACGCCGTATGCTTATTTAATTTTAAAACATGCATCTAAAAACAACCTGAAAGATCTTACCGTACGGTTTCCTTTGGGCGTGCTGTGCAGTATTTCTGGCGTGTCAGGGTCTGGTAAAAGTACCTTGATTATGGAAGAACTGGTGCCAGCTGTTGAGCGCGGTCTAACTAAATCGCGATCAGTCAAAGTACCAACAGAAGATTTAGTAGGTGTTGATCAAATACGGGATTTGGTCGTTATTGATCAGGACCCAATTGGTAAAAGTTCTCGTTCAAACCCGGCAACTTATTTAGGTATTTTTGATGAAATACGTAATCTGTTTGCTAGTTTGCCAGAGAGTAATGCGCGCGGTTACAACCCTGGCCGCTTTAGTTTTAATAGACCACAAGGACGCTGTTTTGAGTGTGATGGGGATGGAAGCATTACAGTGTCTATGCACTTTTTAGCAGATGTTACTATGGTGTGCAAAGTGTGCCATGGCAAACGGTATAACAATGAAACGCTCCAGATTAGATACCGACAAAAAAATATTGCCGACGTGCTGGATATGACTGCTGATGAGGCCGTTGAGTTCTTTGCATCGCATAAAACTATTGTAAGAAAATTAGAAGTATTGTGTGAAGTGGGGCTTGGCTATTTAAAACTGGGTCAATCTTCAACCACACTTTCTGGTGGAGAAGCGCAGCGTATTAAACTGGTCCATGAGCTTTCTAAACGGGGCAACAAGACCCTCTATGTGCTTGATGAACCGACAACTGGTCTCCATGCAAGTGATATAGAAAAGTTGCTTGGAGTGTTGCAAAGCTTGGTCAACAAGGGCAATTCAGTTTTAGTGATTGAGCATAATATCGACGTACTTGTCAGTTCAGACTATATCATTGATATGGGGCCTGAAGGTGGCGATGGTGGTGGTACGGTGGTTGCAGAAGGTACGCCGCAAGAAGTTGCTCGTTCTAAAAAAAGCTTTACTGCACCTTATTTACGCCGTGGATCTGTATAAAAAGATTATCGGCACGATACTGTTGCGGGATATAAAGGACGATAGGCCGGTTCATAATTATTGTGTGCGCGTTGTTCAGCCTCGTGTGCAATACGATCTTCTATAAAGTCTAAACCCCATGCTGTAGCGCGTGCAGTCAATTTTGTTAGATCGTGCGTATCGTTATCCCAAGAGCTGCGATGGTGATGAAGTGCTGCGATATGATCTTGACGTGTACCTTGTTGGACTAAGTTTTGAGCAACTCGTGGAGGCATTGTCAGATAGGCATACAGAGATCTATGTTCTCTTTGTTCGGGTGCTAAAAGATGCTCTCGAGTATATTTTTCAGCTTGTTGTTGTACATGGTGAGAGTGTCTGTCTGCAGTCTTATCATACAAATGAAGTACTGTGTGTAAAGCTACGGCAGGGCGAGTTTGTGTGCCAAAGCAGTGGTATTCAAAAATAGTTTTAAGGTTGGGATCCATGTGGTGTAGGGCGTCACGTGCGGCTTTTGATGCTGTTAAACGGTCATGTTGTGCAGAAAGATGAGTTGTTGCAAGAAGCGCAAATGCTATACGGTACAGCATGGAATTTCCCCTCTAGGATAGAGTAATGGAATAAAAATATAGCCATAAGTATGACTATAAAGGGGGCGTGTAGTTTTGTCTAGACAGAGCTGCATTTCTTTGCATTTTGAGCATGGCTAGATGCGGGGGGATAGCTTAGTGGGAAAGGGGCTACTTTTACTTTTTGCTGTGTTTGCGCTATGATGGCTCATTCTAGAGAAAAATAACTATACCAATGTAGTAGGATTTTATGCAAAAACGCATGGTAGCAGCACTCTTGTTAGGAATCTTGGGATGTACGTTTGTGGCGCATGCTGGCGATAAATTGGGCACCAATAGTTCTTATAATCCTTACTTTACAGAAAGTGGTGATAAGATTATTGAGCAGCTCATTAAAGATCTGCAAGGGAAAGTTGTTCCTCTTGGTTTGTGTGTTGCTGCACTTTATTCAGTTAGTAAAGTACAGAAAATGAACCCTGAATTTTTCTCTACGCTGTGGCGTATCAGTAAATCACCTATCGTGTTTGTTCAAAAAAAGGCAGAAAAGCTGTTCTGTGGGGGGGAATCACTTTCATGGAATGTGGTAGTCTCTTGGCATAATCGTGTGTATAAATCGCTATTACCACTGACAAAGCAAGCATCGGTCATGGATCTTGCTAAAGAAAAAAGAATTCAAATTATTGATAAACAAGATACGGATACACCTGTTGTGGATCCAGTATGGCAGCCATTACAACAACATTTACAACAAGAATTTGCTTTTATAAGCAGCCGTCTTGCGCATCATGTACGTTATTATGAAGATCAACCAAAGATTGCAGATGCTTGTTCGTGTGTGGTGTGTAAAGTTGGCGGTGCAGTCCAAACTGCGGGTAAAACCTGTGTGCGTTTATCTATTAAGCGACACGAGGAAACCGCTTTCTATATTAAAAAATTGATGACTTATTGTGATGAATTTTCAGCATACATAGGTACTGTGACGCAAAAAGAGTCACTCGATAAAGAGTTAATTAAACGTTATTTGGATGATATTTGTTCCGCTTTAGAGCACCTTGCTGTATTGGTTGACGATACTACAGCAGCTGCTCCACATGGACCAAGCGGTCATTTAGTACTGATCCGTGCACAAGGTGCAGGCGGTACTGGCTATACCGGTGGCTATGGTGGATATGCAGATGCTGGTCAGTATGGTTCTGGTTATTAATAAAAAAGAGCGATATGAATAAAAAAATAGTAACAATAGTTTTGTGTAGCATGCTGGCTTGTGCTCGTATGCAAGCAGCAGACTATAGTTTGCGTGATCTTGATTCACTCACTATTACAAAAAATGAAAAGATTATTGCAGAACGCGAGTTTAAATTTTCTTTGGCTCGTAAAGGCATCCAGCTTGGCTCTGCTGCTTTAGTGGTGGTGGGAATGATCAGTTTATATCGTTGGAGCAAGTCGGGTGTGGTTGTGCCACATGCTGATATGGCAATGACGCAGGCTACAGTAAACCAAATTAAAGCTAGCGTGAAAGAGGTTGATATTAAGGTAGAAAACACTCAAATTTTGGTAAAGACCATGCAGGGCATGCTTGCAAATGCGCAGGTAGATAAGGCTACTAAGGCAATTGCAGTGTCAGAATTTGTAGAGACTATTAAGCAAAAAGATCATGTTATTAATCAAAAAGATATTGAAATTAAAAATTTACATATAGATAAACAAAAATTAACGACAGAATTGAAAAAACCGTTTCTTACTGGAATTCCTGGTGGTTTGGCAGCATGGGTTAAATATATTTTTGAGAGTTCTGTTATTGGTACGGCAGTTGCGTCTGGTGCGTATGTTATTGCGCAACATGGTCTACCAAAGATTTTTTCTTGTTTAGATTATGTGTTCTATACGTTCTCATACCATTGGTTTGTAAAAAACCGTACGGAGATGGTCAGCTGTTTTGAAGAGCTTGAACGAGCAGCATATGCGTATGATAATCAGACTGATCAGGTTGAATATCAGCGCCGTATCTTCATCTGGGCCTTTAATCAGTTATTAACCGAGTGTGAATATACGCTTGCTTTTATGCATGTTCAAAATAACTATTTGTTGCAGTATAGCATTGTCCATGGCAGACACATGGCGGTTATCACGAAGCATTTTAAACAAGTTATAGAACACCACAAACAGATGCTTGGCACGGTTGAAAAAGTACCTGAAGGGTATGCAACGTGGACTGATTTTGTTAAAGCGTATCGTGATAAGTTGCGTATTGAGGGGGAAAGTTATGCGCAGAATGAACAGTATATTTTCTCGCGTCTTACTGCTCATACCATCGGTGCGCGTTAGACACAGTTTTGTGCTTTGTGGAGCGATCACAAGTTGTGTATTTGCAGAACAGTTAGTCACTACCCAAGCTATGTTGCCACAACTTGTGCATGCAACCACTTGGTCAGACGTTGAACAGCTTTTATCAGTGATTACTGCTAGCTTTAAGGCGGCTCAACAAGAGCCGACGCATGCTACTATGGAGTTGATGACCGCTTTAACCAAAGATTGTCTGGAATATGAATCTTTTATTAAAACGCTTATGGTGCATACAAAAACTCAAGCATGTGTCTGTGTGCCTGTAGCACAACAACCGGCTATGCGAGCATGCGGTTATGCGTATGCAGTTGCATGGGCTAAACAACATCCATCAAGATCATTTACAGACTTTTATGCCTGTTACTGGCAGATTTATGCTACGTTGTTTGTATATACACTTGCTGATGCACAAGTAGCCTGTGATCCTGCTGATCGTGCACGCTTGTTTTCTCAAGCACGCCAACATCTTAAAGCATTAAGCAAAAGTTTCTTTTATTTAGAAGCTAGCCATTATGATAGGCCCTATGCTCAGCTCTTAAAGCTCTATAGGCAAGTTTGCATGCAGGCTAAGCAACAGGATGCTGCATGAATAAAATAGGGATCTTTTTTGTACTATTGAGTAGTTCGTGTGTGTATGGAGCGCAGCAAGAAGCGTTTATTACCAGTTTTGTGCGTTCATACGATTGTAGCCAAGAAGGCCGCTATACGCATGAGTACCATCCGTATTTGTTACAAGCAACCAAACAAAGTTTAAGTAATTTAGAATCTTTTGTGAGTAAAGAAGGTTTTGCCTGTCCTCATAGAATAGTGATTATGGGATATCAAGAAGAGGGGATTGCGTCCTTTTTGCCTCAGGATCATGCGGTTCTTGATGATGAATACGTGCACGAATCCCGTAAAGGGCGTGTGGGTACGGCCCATAATGTGTTTGGTTTTTTGACCGGTTTTTTATTAAAAGATGCTAACTGGTTGCAGCAACAATGGGGATATCATAAAGCGCCACTTGTGTATCATCATATGCCTGAGCGAATTGCGTTGTTTAATGATTATGCTTACTGCTTTCAGCAACACGCATTTGGTCAAGATAATAGTCTTATTTTTGCATATCGGGACCGTCTAGAAGTATTACTTAAAAAACAACAAGCAAAACCATTGCTCCAAGAGTTGGCTAACTTTTGGCAGGCGGCATATCAAGGTGATTTAAAAAGTTTTTCTCATCAAGTGCTCGCTACACAAGATATTCTATTTTCTGTGGAATATGCGCGTCACGTGCTTGCTTCGTCTATACCAGTAAGTACCATCTATACGGGTCCTGATATTACGTATCCCATAGAACTATTACCGTGCCAAGAACAACAGGCAACAGAATCTGCTCAGCAGTTTGTCGATTTTTTTGGTAAACAGTTAGTGCCTATAGCAGGAAAAAAAACGGCCTATGTTTTTTGTAGTTTTGTTGATGGAGTAGGTAAAAGTACGTTACTTGGTAATGTAATTAATTGGAAAAAATATGGATCCGATGTTGCGCGTTACGAACGTGTAGACAACAGTTCTTCTCAGCGTGCTACGTTGTATCAGTTGGATGATCAGGTAGCGATTTTAGATTTACCTGCGCAACTGAGCCATTTTGTTAGTAAGCCTGATGGCTATGTGTTTGTACCCCTTGCTGTTGCTCAGCAGGATCACCTACAAACTGAAATAGAACAGTATGTTATTAAACACAAAGATAGTTTGATACAAAAATATACTCATGCATGCAGTGCTGATGCTGGTCATGCGCTTGATAATGTGTACGCAACATACGTTGCAGTGGCTAAATTGTTTGATAACCCTGATGCATGGATACCCTTTGAGTATAATGGATGTACGTATCTGTTTAAAAAGCAGGACAATTCTGTGATCCATGTAGCAGTGCCTCTTGAGGGCGTACAATCGCGTGGTTTAAAAGTGGCGCATCCTGCGCATATGTTGTTTACCAAGGGTCTTTCGTTACCGATGCACGAAGATGCTTTTATGCGTGATTGTGCTACAACATTACACGATGCGGGCATAGAACAGTTGGTTTTGGTCGATTTTTTAAGTATGTACCCACGCTCTTCGCGAGAAAATATTCGGGTAAACTTTTTAGTACAAGAACTTAGAAAGGTGTACGGAGACCTTTTTGATTACGAAAAAAGTTTTTATAAAACATTGGTTAACGGCAATCTAGAACTGTTTTACGACTTAGAACGGTACGCGCCCCATTTTTCTTTTTCTTTGGTGTTAGAAACGATTATGCGTACTGCATTATTTAGCATTTTTAATACGCATACGGATGATCATGTACGTACGGTATCTGCTGATCAGATTACGCAATTATTGCGTACACAGTCTGCACATATTCTTACACAGCATCAGAAGTTATTGACCGATGTGTGTCAGCAAAAAGTGTTACAAGAGCGCCAAGCACTGTGTCATGTTGCGCAGGATAAGTTGTACTATACGGTGGTCGATTTCTCGTGGGTACCGCTTCTTGCGTTTTCTGACTTTATGCAGCAGCTCTGGACAAAGCGTGTGTACCATCCGTTACTGTCTCCGTTGTGGTTTGCATGTCCTCAAGGTGTACAAGTTGCAGGTACTACATCTATAACGCGTGAGTGTCGGGATCAGGTAGTACTTGCAAAAGTTATGCCCTGTTTACGTGCTGCATGGTATGTATCATTAATTAATTTGGTTTATGCGCAGTTGGATGCGCAAGGTGAGTTTATATGTTCTGAACTACAGTATCCTGTAACGCCTGTTATGGTACAGCGTATGCCTAATGGTATGTTGCAGGTTGTACAGTATCCGCTTACTCCTGTCAGTACGATGCCCGATAAACAGGTGATACAGGCATTTTTAGATCTTCAGTTACCGGTAGGGTATGAACAAGACATATGGGGTGTTACGCATGATACATTGTGTATGCAACCGCTTTTTACCGTTGATACCAGTTCAGGGCTTTTTGGACTAGGGTATAACTCTATGAATATGGTGATTAAACAGATTGTTGATACGCACACAACTGCACCAGGTACAAAGCAGCCTCAGCAGTGCATGACCAGTAGTCAGCTTGTACGTGTTCTTGATGAACAACAGTTATGGCAGGCAGCAGCATCTGCACAGATGAAAAAACAGTCCGGTTCTGTTATCAAAAAACGTACAATTGGTCGGGATGATCCAAGTAGAGCATCGATTGCTTTGATGGTGCGCGCGCTTGCTACGTTAGAGATGATTGCAAAAGATCCGCAGGTTTCGATTGTTACTCGACGCGGAGTGTACGAAGATTTTAGAGCGACAGTACTTCTGCTTGAACGCATCATGCTGCCGCGTCTGTTCCATTGTACGATTGAGGGTCCGTTATTTGAAGATTACGGTTCTATCGAGCCGGTGATCTCTTGGGACGTGATTGCTTCCTACCAGTAGACTTAGATCTACGGTCACGATCAGCAGGTTTTTTGGTCGTTGTTTTTCTTGGGATATATTTTTTATCAGCAGTCTTTTTCTGTGCTACCGGTTTTTTTGATGCAGTTTTGTTGCGATTTGCAACCAATTCAGCACTTTTTGCACTGGTAATCATTTTTAATTTTTCAATTTCATCAGGTTTTAAATGGCGTGCTTGGCCTAGTGGAACACCTTTAGAAGAAAGACTTGCAAAGCTAACGCGTTCTAATTTTTTAATGGTGTAACCAAAATGTTCAAACAAACGTCTGACGACGCGGTTTTTACCGCTATGCAGTACCACACGAACTCTGAAAGGGTTGCGTCCTTGGGTAATGCTGTCCACTTTGACAAAGTCTTTGTCCAGATGGATGCCTTTTTCAATAACCTGTTTGTGTTCTTCTGTTAATGGTCCGGTCAGTGCTACTTGGTAGATCTTACGGATTTCAAATTTAGGGTGACTTAATTTTAAAGAAAGAT
>CAZSHB010000009.1:22032-30041 GCA_964606885.1 uncultured Pseudomonadota bacterium
GTGAGTAATAAAACTCCGGTGGTGTTGATATCAAGACGACCAATAGGGTACAAACGCGCTTTGATTTTAGTATCAATCAGTTCAAGTACCGTTGGACGACCAAGATCATCTTCGCAGCTGGTGACGTACCCTTTAGGTTTATTAAGCAGAAGGTAGACCGGTGTTTCTTGAGTGATAACTTTCTTTTTATAGCGAACGGTATCGTTTTCTTGGATTCGGTAAGCAGGATCAGTAACGGGCCAATGATTGATGGTAACTTTGCCTTCTTTGATTAATTGATCTGCTTCACGTCGTGAGCAGACCCCCGCTTGGGCAAGAAAAGCATTTAAACGTTCGTTTTTCATAAAAAGCACTTTGGTAAATATGGTCTATAATCTCTTTAGATCAATAGTATAGTGGCAAAGCATTGATTGAGCAATTGAACGGCAATGTTCAGGCTTATAAGTTTTTATGGTACACTGCCTGCTCGTTAGATTATTTAACCTTAACCAGCTACAGATCGTCACTATGGAACATAAAACTACCCCTTTAATGCAGCAGTACCATGCTCTTAAGCTTGAGCACCCAGATAAGCTCCTTTTTTTTCAAGTAGGGGACTTTTATGAACTGTTCTTTGAGGACGCTGTGCGGGCAGCAAACTTTTTGGGAATTGCCCTGACTAAACGGGGTAAAGACCAAGGAAAAGATATTCCGTTGTGTGGGGTGCCGGTTCATAGTCTTAACCATTATCTGACTAAGTTGATTAAGGGTGGTTTTTGTGTTGCCTTATGCGATCAGCTTGAAGCTGCACAAGCGGGTAAGATGGTTAAACGGGGTATTACTAAAGTGTTAACCCCGGGCACGTTAACCGATGAGCATCTGATGGATGATACGCATCCATCGTATATTATGTCTTTTGTTCCGCATCAAGATCAGTGGGCGTTGTTGTTTGCAGAAATTGTAACGGCACAAGTGTATGCCACCACGATTACTGCTGGGGCACGCAAACTGTTAGAAACGGAGCTGGCCCGCTTTTTTCCTGATGAAATTATTATGGCATCAACAGGTGACACACAACAGTTTAAGACTATGTTCAAGCAAGATGGATATTATACTTCTATTGCTAGTCCTGATCAGCAGGCGATGCTTGCGTGGGCACAAGCAAAGTTACAACAAGCGGTTATTGATCAATTGACTGCAAATCATGCACTGCAAGAGGCGCTTGCAGTTTTGTATAACTATTGCGCTAAAAATAACAGTGCGGTGTTGGAGCAGATTGCTACGCTCCATTTTTATCAACCAGAAGATTTTTTAGTACTTGATAACGTCACACAAAAACATCTTGAATTGGTTACCAACTATCAGGGGCAACGTGCAGGTACACTGTTAGCAACGCTCGATAAAGCTGCTACTCCTATGGGGTCACGTACTTTAAAAAAATGGTTAGTGCGTCCATTACGCTCGATTCACATGATTAACCAACGGTTTGATGCAGTAGATTTTTTACGTACAAAGCCAACAGTATTAGATGCTTTACAACATGCTCTTCGTACATGTGGGGATGTTGAACGTGTTGTTGGACGTATAGCATTGGGGCGTGCTCCCGTGCGTGATTATGTGCAATTAATAACTATTTTACAAACGGTTCCAGAACTTGCACATAAAGCTATAGGAGCACCGGCATTGTTGGCCGCTTGTCTTTCGTATGCACAGCAATTTGCGCCACTTTTACAACTACTTCAGACAACATTGTCTTGTGACGCACAACAGGATTGGATTATTGCTTCTGGGTACCATGCTGAACTTGATAGATTGCGACTTTTGGTAACCGATAGTACGCAGATACTTCTTAAGCTTGAGCAAGAACAGCAACAAACAACGGGTATTAACTCTTTAAAAATTAGATATAACGCTATCCATGGGTATTATGCAGAAATTACTAATACTCATCAGGATTTAGTACCGGCTCACTATAAACGGCGTCAAACATTGGTTGGCAGAGAGCGATATACGTTTGAAGCTCTAGAAAAACTTGAACATGATATGTTGCATGCACAAAGCAGCATGAGCGCTTTAGAGCGCCAGTTGTTTGATGAATTAAAGTTACGGGTGGTGCCGTATGTCAGTGCGTTGCGCCGTATGGCATTAGGGTTAGCACATGCTGATGCTTTAATGAGTTTTGCACGATGTGCGTATGAACGTGGATATGTACGGCCAGTTATAACAGAAGATCAGGATATTGTTGTTATGGGGGGGAAGCATCCTGTTGTTGAGCAAGCACAAGGATCGGCTTTTATTGCTAATGACACACAGTTAACACAGGAGCAAGCGCTCTGGATTATTACCGGTCCCAATATGGGTGGTAAGTCTACCTATTTGCGGCAAGTGGCGTTGCTTTCTATCATGGCACAATGTGGCTCGTTTATACCAGCGCGCAGTGCACAATTGCCCTTGCTTGATGCTATTTTTACGCGTATTGGCGCATCGGATAATGTTACAGCAGGCAAAAGTACTTTTATGGTAGAGATGGAAGAGACTGCCCATATTTGTCAGTATGCTACGCAAAAAAGTTTGGTTATTTTGGACGAAGTTGGCCGTGGTACCAGTACTTATGATGGTCTTGCGTTAGCGCAAGCATTAGTTGAATATCTGTACACGCAGGTACGGGCCCGTTGTTTGTTTGCAACTCATTATCATGAGTTGACTACGCTAGCACAGCAATATCCGGGCATAGTTTGTTATCATGCACAATCGATGCAAACAGCAGATGGCATTTTGTTTTTACATACCATGGTGCCAGGTATTGCAGCGGGTAGTTTTGGTTTAGAAGTTGCACGCCTTGCAGGCTTACCGGCATCTGTTCTTGCACGCGCATCGCACGTATTGCAAGCTCTTAACCAAGATGAGAGCGCGCGGACTCATGATACACAGTATGTTTATGAGCCTGCACGTGCTGATACTCTAGCTGCAGAAGAACTTGCAGCACTAAAAAAGTATAAAAATGTAGTTGATACTCTTGATTATGATACACTCTCGCCCAAGAAAGCGTTCGATATTTTATGGGATTTAAAACAGTAGGAGCGTGTATGTATAAAATAGTCATGGGTATTTTACTAGCAACAGCTGTTACACATGCATCTAATAATGGTAGTTCTGTTAAGTTGTCTGATTGGTCTGGGACGTGTCTTACTGCTGAAGAAGAAAAATCTAGGAAAGTTGTTTTAGCCATAAGAGCAGAAAGAGATCGTTTACAAAAAGAAAAGCAACAGTTAGAGGCAACAATACGAGCGCTTCAACAAGAACTGCAAAATGCACAAAAACCAAATAAATAAAAAGGATGCACCACGCATGAACTGTTTAGTAAAGCGATTAACCCATTTATTAATGGTGTCTTATTCTGTATCACTTTACTCTATGCAATCGTGGCATGATGATTTTAGATCACATTCTGATCGTCTTAAAAGTCTTCAACGTAGAGTGGATTCTTTAGAGATGCATTCGGGAGTATCATATTCTTTCGTGCATGTTGATACATCAGTATCAACAGGGGCCGGGTTCGATCGCGGTAATCATCCTGTTCCCCCTCATGATACATTTTCTGAACCTCTTACCGTCGAGCAGTATATGCAGGGATTTGCTCAAACATGGGATATGGATAAAAAACAATTGGCTGCTTTGGTAGCGTCTAAAAAAGATTTAGAAAAGGCTATCGATCAATGTTTTTTAGATGAACAATACGGGAAATTGTTGCTCGCTCGTTTAGATAAAAAATAGGTAGAACAGTAGCATGAAAAAAAGTGTATTTGTTTTTGTACTAGCAACACTTTCAACAAGCGTTACTGCATCAGTAGGTGGAGGGTTAGCGGGTTTTACAAGCCAGATTTTTATGTACTGGTCTACATCAAGTGATCAACTAAATATGCAACGTTTAGATGAAGCAATTCGTAAAGAAGATGTAGATGCTCTTGAAGCGGTATTGTCTAAGATTCCTAAGTCTGATGTGCAACAAAAAGTTAATGATATTTTGCAGCATGAACGTATTTCTTTGGTAGGAGATGGCTTAGTTAATCCTTCCACACTAGTATGCCTTTTTTTGCAACGTTGTATTAAGAATGATCAAAATGATCCGCGTCGGTTAGCATGCTACACAACGCTTTTTAAACAGGTTTATGGTGGTGATAAACCTGTACCAAGAAATGGTGATTGTGTGAATTGTGATGCATGTATAGAAAGGCCACTGTTTAGAGGATTGGTTCGTTATGCTGCTTTTTGGTCTAACGTAAAAGCGCTTGAGTTTTTAGTTGATACATGTGGTGCATCTGTTTGTGCGTATGATCATGATTCTAATGAGAGAAATACTCCATTACATGCAGCTGTTTCGTGGGAATATGATCCGTGTGTAAAACATAAAGAACGTATTGCATGTTTAGATTTTTTATTAAAGCACAATGAGGCGGATCCCTATGTTTATAATCGTGATCAGGAAACAACTTTAGACGTAGCGATTAAAAACGGGTTATGGAGAGAGGTTGCTTATTTATTGCATCATCCAGGAGTAGGTAATCTTTGTCGTTTTGGTAAAGAAGCATTATGGAATAAAGCTGTTGTAGCACCGATTATGTTTCAACCAGATCGTTTAGCAATGTTGCGAGTATTGCGCGCATGCAACTTCCCTATTAGCCAAGCAGCTTTTAGTAAAATCTTAGAGCCTACAAGATGTGTTGATGGATATCGAGTAAGATTTGTGAAGCTTGTACATAAAATTATTCGTGATCAACATTCTGATTTTAGAGTAACTGCTGAGCATCTGTTTCAAGTTTCATTAGATACATATCCACAATTATATGCATATGTTCGTGGGCATTTGTCAGAGGATGAGCTAGTACGATATAACAACATGGAGCGAGCAAGATTACAAGAAGCATGGCGTCCACTTACTCCTCCTAGAAATAATAATGATAATGCTGATTCTAGCGATTCTGATTGATCTATGGCAAAATAGTGCAGAAATAAACATGTATAATAGAGGTCAAATAATATGAAGAAAATGGCACTTATAGTTCTAGTAGCAACAGCAACAGTACATGCAAGTGACGCATCAAAAGCTGCTGGAGCTGGTCATCTAACTCAAGAGCAGCGAGAGATTCTACAACGAAAAATGAAAGAACAGGATGACCGTATGCGTGCAACATTAAGAATGTTGAGCGGAGAAATTTCCCGTGACCCTACGGGCGATAATTTTATTCAGAGCGTATCGCAAGCAATGGAAAGGGTTACTAGCGGTCATCCAAGTGTGACACAAAACAAAAAAGGGGAATAAGTATGAAGAAGCTGTTATTTATAGCTTTGATAGCAACAGTAGCAGTACATGCAAGTGATGCACCAAAGGGTGATGATGCGAAATTGCAAGCTTTAATAGCTGCGGGTTCAGCGGGGCAAACAGACAGTGATGCAAAAAAAGCAAAATTAACCGAAGCGGCTACAAACGCAGCGAGTGCTTTACCAAGGGGTTATGATCAACTCAAGGGGGCGTGTCTGTGTGCTGTTGTTGCACAAGATACAACTGAGCAACAAGCTGCTGCATTCAGTAAAGCTCCAGCAAGAGTAGCAACGCTGAATTATAAAGATATATTTGGAGATAGTTCAGATGGTGAAGACAGCCCAGTATTTTTAGGTTCAGATGATGAAGATCCTTCATATTCTGCACCGGTATCGTCTGGACAAGGGTATTTGACGACTGCCGTTTTGACAGATGGTAGGGTACAATCACAACCTACATATCCAGATAATAAAGATGAACCATCGCCAACATTTTCTGTTCCAGATGATAAAAAAATTCTAATAGTTTGCCCTATGTAGGAACATATTATTCTTCTGAAACAACGACATATATGGCGAATTGTCCTTCAAGCAGTTTTGAAGATAATGGTGTAGCTAAGAAATAATAAGTAGAAAAATAGTATGCAAAATTATTATTTATAGTTTTAGCGGCAACAGGATGGGTCTATGCAAGTGATAAGCCTCAAAAAGCTGCTTTTAAAAGTTAACCTCTAGAGGTTGTTGTGTTGACTCTTGTTCTGGTAACGTTTCTCCTGATAGTCTAGAAGATATTGTTCTATATACAGGGGGAGCGTATGAAAAAAATAATCTTGCTGCTATGTGCGGTGCATCTAGGGACACTGGTGAGTGTGCAAAAAAATAGAGCTACTGGCTCTATCGGGCATTCACCACAAGAGATGGCAACTATTAAAAAGTACTTTTCTCAACAGTATCTTAAAGACCATGTCAAAACGTTTGATACAAAAATTTTACCTCGATTAGAGCTGTATACTGATGCGCGTGGAAAAAAGTTAATCTACCGCCACATAGAACATGGTACAATAGCTAATATTAAGCTTGCTCCTTGTAGAATGGGTACCGTTAAGCTTGACCTTAAAGAACCTAAGTTTTCTTGTAAACGTAAATAATAAAGCTACGGTTATATAAAGTATTATTATTATAAGCTCTAGATTGACCTTTTACTTAAAACTCTTGAACCATATGTCTTCTACTTGCTACTATCGGTTATAAGAAGTATCTGAAAGTATCTTCAAAAACCAATAAAAGGAGGTTGTATGAAGAAGTTATTAGTCTTAGGTTTTGCGTTATTAAGCTCAGGTGCAGCTCAAGCTAGCGAATATATACCGGGTCAATCTGCAACGGGTGGACCTGTAGAATATTCTACCGGCCGTCAAGCAAGAATGGGTGGTATAGTGGGCGGTAAAATTAGCGCACAGCAGTATGCTGATCAAATGCGATATAAGCATTTGTTTTCTCAGCAATGGATACAGCAAAATAGAGAAGTATTTTTCAAACAAGTTCTTCCGTATATTAAAGTCATGAATATGATGGGTCAACTTACTATTAGTTGGCAGCGTAATGCCGGTACAATGCCTGTTATGTACAATATGAATATGTGTCAATACGGTCAGATTACTTTTAATATTGGTAACTATACATTTGGTTGTGATGCAAAAGCGTCAACTATGCCTAACATGAATATGCGTGCTAATTCTGCAAAATACAGACGTAATCAATAAATCATTATAAGCGTGTTTTTGTTTATAAAAGTTATTAAGGAGGTTGTATGAAGAAGTTATTAGTTTTAGGTGTTATGTTATTAAGTTCAGTTGCTGCACAAGCTGTAGTTGCTATGGCAGATATGAATCAACCTGTTGGTGGTTACCGTATGGGTCAATCTCGACCAAATCAACAAAGCCAACAAGATATTAGAGCAATTAACGCACTGTTTTATGGTGGTAAAGCTCCAGCACGTGTTTTGCCCTATTTAACGTTAGACAGACAATTTAATGTCTTAAGATACTATCCAAATAATGGTTCTAATCCAATGGCGTGGCCACATGTGAGAATAGGTATCGACTGTTTAGCGGGTTATATTGGATACGATCAGCAAACGAACAAATTTACTTGTTATAAGTATCCGGCAAAAGCAACTTCAGCATCACGACGTGCAGCTGGAAGCAGTATGTCTAATTATGGTCGCTAAACTGTAATTGCTTATACACGTTGGCGAAAGTTATGGAAAAAGAGGCCGTATGAAGAAGATGTTATTTTTAGCAATTATGATGATAGTAGGTGGGTATACTGCTCTGCACGCAGGTGCCGCTAGATATGCTCCGGCTTACTACTATGAACTTGATGGAATTGCCTTACGTAACAACGGTCAGCCTGGTGCGTTTTTACAAAATGATGTAACAGCAGACCAACTGAGAAATATGTTTTCTCAAGACTGGCTTAATCAATATGAGCATCGATTTGCAAGGGAAGTTCTCCCTTATATAACGAGTGCTGGTATTGAGAATGGTGCATTTATTATAGCTTTTAAGCGACGTGTGTCTCAGGCAGCGATTAGATTTGATATGAGTCGTTGTCCAGTGGGTCAGTTTACGTTTGATTTTGATACCAATCGATTCGGTTGTGCGGTAGCAAATTAATAAGTGTGTATGATGTAAAAAATTAAGGGAGCAATC
>CAZSHB010000009.1:30051-39887 GCA_964606885.1 uncultured Pseudomonadota bacterium
GAGCAATACGCTCCCTTTTTTTTAGTACAAAATATCACTGTCTTTTAGTGCAAAAAATTAAATTCTTTAAACATGCATTCAATAATCTGAATACGCTGTTCTGGCGTAAGCATATCGTTTGCAAGCTGTTCATTATACATGATGTAGCGTGGGCGTTCTTTAGCTGAAAGCTTTTTAATATATCCCTGTAAACGTGCAGTTAAGTATCTGCAGATGCCGATCGTGTGCGTATCAAGCGTGTCTTGGTAACGGTGGCCATTCAGTGTTATTTGTAAAGAGAGAAGATCATGCTTAAGAGGTTCTATAAATGTTCGTTTGGTGATGCGGTTTGTTAATGCAATGGTACTTTTATAAAAAGCATAACCAGCAACAGTTGCGGGTATGGTGGCCATCATGCCGAAAGTCAGTTGTTGTTTTGCAACAAGCTCGCGTATTAAGTTTGCCAAGGCGTTTTTTTGAATAAATGTTTTGATAATAGAAAGTCCAAATATTCGTGCAATAAGATCTGATGATTCGCTAGATTGAGCTGCTGGTGGGGGAGTGCTTAAAAGAGCAGTGCGCGTAAATGTACTGCTTTGCTGTTGGCCAATATACGCAATAATTTCATTTAATACTTTGTTGGAGTTGTTTACTAAGTAAAAATAAAAATCCGTTATTATTGATTCTTTTTCTTCAACAGATAATGATGTAATAATTCGTCCGTTAAGGCTTTTCTCAATACATTCTTTAATTTTAGGGCAAGATGATTTTTGCGCATCACTAATCCATAGTGTGTAGTCATTATTAACATCTTCTACAGCTTTTTTTGTATTTGATCCTAATACTGCTTGATCGGGTTCGTGTTGTTTATCTTTAAAAAGAATTTCATACATGTTTTGACATGGCTTTACGCAATGTTCATTAATCCAATGAGCAAAATGTGTGCGTCCATCTTCGTTATATAATCGTGTTGTTAAATCTGTTAGTTGTGTTGTTCTTTCTTGATATAATCGCCCGCCTAAAAAATTTCGTATTGCAGGAGCATCATGATTTACAACTTCAATATAGTTGATGCCATCTTTTTGTGCATATCGATAATTACATAAATAATTATTTGGACCATCAGGGATATGACTTATCACATCTTTGAGCGAATCACCTTCTATTTGGAACAGTGTTTTACCAGAAAGTTTATGTTTAGTGAGTAGGTAGCCTGCTATTATAATGCTAGATGCAGCTGTATATTTTATCCAGTGGCGGTGCCAGACTGAAGGAATGGCGCAGGTATTGAGTAGGCTATAACTTTCCGCCTTAAGGGCGTGCCATGCTTTATCTGTTTCTGGGGAAAGTGTACAAGATGCTGGATGGTGAAGTTCAAGAGAGCCTAGAAAGAAGGCAAGTTTATCAAAAAGGGCTTTGGCGATATCTGCTTTAAGGGGCGTTTGGTGGTGCCATTTTTCATCAAACCACACAGTAGGTGGACTGGAAATATATTTTTTAAGCTTGCTGTGGTTAACTTCTTGCCAATATTGTTCCGCTTGAGCTGCTTGATCCATAAGGCTACAGAGTTCGTGGATAATCTCTGTTTGAGGGGTAACTAAGTCTTCTTGCGCTGTTGCAGATAAGCTTATTATAAGCAGACTGCTTGCGAGTATAAGCTTGTATAGGTGGTTCATAGACATGAATACTTTCTGGTAATCGTGAATAAATAAGCCAAGACCTAAGATACGCTACCTACTCTTTTTTGCAAAATGGTGCAGACAAGTGGTTTTGTTTATGGTACTATTGAGAGCCTAAAGGTTATATTCCTCCCATTAAAAAGGTCAAACAGATGGCACACATACCTGAGTTCGAGCGTTATGCAATCATCGCAACTGGCGGCAAGCAGTATCAGGCTATTGAAGGTAAAACAATAGCAATTGAGAAACTTGAAGGTGAAGCTGGGGATATCGTTGAATTTGCAGATGTTCTTTTTCGCAAGCTTGGAGCAGAACAGTACGAAATTGGTACTCCAACACTCAGCGGTGCAGTAAAAGCTTCTATCGTCAAACAGATGAAGGGGCCAAAGATTGATATTTTCCACTTTAAACGCCGTAAGAAATCACGCGTTAAACAGGGACATCGTCAGTTAATTACTGTAGTTCGCATCGAATCATTGGGCGCTAAATAAATCGCGCTTAAAGCTTGATAATAAATTAAGGCAGCTTTTTACGGCTGCCTTTTTTTACGTTTTCTTTTGAATCTTAGTGGCGCTGTTATGTTAAACGCGCAATCTTTTTCAAATCCTGTTCTTTACCAGCAAACATCAGAAGATCACCTTCTTGGACCACGTGTTGTGGATCGGCAGGGATAAAATCTTCTTCTTCTTTGCGTGCAATACAACGAACTTTAAAGTTTTTGTACAACTCAAGATCGTTGATGGTGGTGCCTACAAAACATGCAGGAGCCGTAATCTGACTGAGCGAGAACTGGTTGGTGATTCTAAAAAATTTGGTAAATGGTGAACTGATCTGTTCAGCCAAACGAACACCAATGTCCTGTTCTGGGATAATCGTTTCGCTTGCACCAATAAGCATCACAATTTCTTTGTGAATATCGTTAATGGTACGGGTGATCACGCGCGGTACATGCAGACGCTTTTTTAAGAGCGCGGTAATCAAGATCGATTGTGCAAAGTTTTCACCGGGCGCTACAATTACCGTATCCATTTCTTCAACACCTACTGAACGCAATGCTGCTTCGTCAGTAACGCGCATGCAGATTGCTTGAGTAACTGAATCTCGAATAGAAGCTATAATTTCTTCGTTGCTATCAATAGCAAGAACTTCTATGCCCCGTTCAGCAAGCGTGGTAGCAACGCTGTAGCCAAAACGGCCAAGGCCTATAACGCATACTTTCATATAAAATCCTTTACGTAATCATCATACGTTCTTCAGGGTATGAGTACTCTGAAGAATCAACTCGTTTGCGCAACGCAATAAGAAGCGTGAGTGAGCCAATACGGCCAATAAACATACTGAGCATAATGAGGCATTTACCAACCACTGACAGATAGGGTGTTATACCAATCGACGCGCCAAGGGTGGTATATGCGGACATTGTTTCAAAAAATATATCTAAGAACGACCATGTTTTTTCTGTAATTAATAAACAGAAGGTGGTGATCACAATCCACACGATACTTAACGTAACAACGGCAAGTGCTCGGTAGATCTGATCTTTCATCAGGCGTCGGCCTTTAATGTTAACGGCAGCTTTGTTTAAAATGGCTGCGTTAATGGTCGCTATAAAAATAGCTGCGGTAGTAATTTTGACACCACTCCCTGTTGAGCCAGGTGCAGAACCAACAAACGCATTGAGTATTAATGCAAAGAGTGATGCGTGTTGCATATCGTTAGGATACACGCTCATATAACCCCCACTGCGTGAAGCAACAGAGGTAAAGAAAGCATTAAGTAGTTGAACCGGTCGAGACATCATTTCAAACGTATTGTTATGTTCTAAGAGCCAGAATAATATCGTGCTCGCAATAACAAAAAAGAAGTAATAATGGAGAATAACACGTGTTTGTAGTGCAAGAGGCGCCGTGTGTTTTGTTAAAGAAAACGGGCCATAGCGATTAAAAATTTCGTTCCAGGTGATAAATCCAAGGCCACCTGCACACATTAAAAAGCTGGTGGTAAGCATCATGGTATAGCTGGTATTAAAGTCGACCATGCCATTGGTAAAGGGGGTCATACCCGCATTACAGAATGACGATATTGCATGAAAGCAGGAATAGAGCACTGCTTTGCCGGTAGGAAAGTGATGTTTTAATGTTTGGTAGATAGCGATAGCGCCGATACTTTCTAGAATAAAGGTGAGGCCTATAATAAAAATTAAGATCTTGCGTGTGTTCTTCCACGATTCAAGATCGAGCATTTCACCAGCAATGACTTGTGTTGCTAGACCTAAATTTACAAAGAGCGATACGACAAACAGGGTAAGCGTAATAAGCCCTAGACCGCCAATTTGCATGAGTATCATCATGATGATTAAACCAAAATCATTGAAGGCATTAACCGGTACAGTTAAGAGCCCTGTAACGCAGGTGCATGATGTTGCGGTGAACAGGACATCAATGGGGCTCACTGGTTGGCTTTGGCAAAAAGGGAAACTGAGTATGAGAGCGCCAACAAGAATTGCCAATGACATTGAAATTAAAATAGTACGACTAGGCGAAAAAAAGTGACTGTGTGCCATAACGATCCCTTTAGGTAACGATTACTAATGATGCAACAAGCAGCACAACAAACGTTAACAAGAGCGTGTTAAAGTGAGTATCGATGAATTCCTTGATTTTTGGTCCCCAGATGTACACTGCTATACCAATCATGTAAAAACGTGCGCCGCGTGCAAGAAACGAACATAAAACAAACGGTCCAAACGAGAGTTTACAAAAACCTGCAGTCAGTGTTACCAACTTATACGGTATCATCGGTGTAAAGCCGGCAATCAGCACGGCCCAGTTTTGATACAGTTTATATTTGATACACAGAGCATCAAAGGTTGCTTGGCTTGCAAAAATGTTCACCAAGGGTTGGCCAACGGTTGCCCATACGGAAAGGCCGATGCCGTAAGCTACCATGCCACCAATGACTGATCCTGCAGTTGCTACCGTTGCGTACCAGATAGATTTTTTGCGGTTCTCTATGCAGAACACAATGAGCAGCGGATCGGTTGGTATGAAGAAGATTGATTCAATAAAAAAGAGCGCGCCCAACATCCACGTGCCATACGGTGAGTGAACGAAGGTGCCCATCCAGTCGTACAAGCGGCGAATGCTGCTCGTTGTCCATTGTACTCCCGGAATTGCATACAACATACTGCCTCTCTTTTTCATTTCAGTCTTTGCTCAAGATACGCGTCTAGTTTGTCGATTGCTATACGTTCTTGCTTGGTTGTATCACGGTGGCGAACCGTAACGCAATGGTCTTCAAGTGATTCAAAATCGTAGGTGATACAGAATGGTGTACCAATCTCGTCTTGGCGACGGTATCGTTTACCAATAGAACCGGATTCGTCCAAGGTAACGCTCATACCTTTGTCTTCAAAGTGTTGATAGAGTGGCAAGAGGTTATCAGATAATTTTTTTGATAATGACATAAAAGCAGCTTTAATAGGTGCTAAACGAGGATGTAATTTAAGGACAACACGTTCTTCGCCATCCACTATATCTTGGTAATACGCATCAAATAGTGTGGTTAAAAAGAGACGGTCAAGGCCAACAGAAGATTCAATAACGACCGGCATAAACGATGTTTTTGTTTCTTCGTCATACACCGCTAAGTCTTTACCTGAATGGGTTGTATGCTGCGTTAAATCAAAAGATCCGCGGTGCGCAATACCTTCAAGTTCTTTCCAACCAAAAGGGAACTGATATTCAACGTCAGAACATGCAGTTGAGTAGTGTGCAAGTTCTTCTTTGCCATGCGGGTGTGTTCTGATTTTTGCAGTATCAATACCAATTTGTTTATAGAAGTTAAGACGGTGTTGTACCCAGAAAGCAAACGTAGCGTCAGCATCTTCCGGTTTACAGAAAAATTCTATTTCCATTTGTTCAAATTCGCGCATACGGAATAAGAACTGTTTAGGAGTAATTTCGTTTCTAAATGCTTTACCAATCTGTGCAATACCAAACGGTACTTTAACGCGACAGGTAGAAAGGACGTTTTTAAAGTTTACAAAAATAGCTTGTGCAGTTTCTGGTCGCAAATAGGCTATCGATGAGCCATCTTCTAATGCGCCTACTTGAGTTTTAAACATCATGTTGAACGAGCGAATATCGGTCCAATCGTTTTTACCGCATGCAGGGCAACCAGCAGTCAAATCAAATTCATCTGCTCTAAAACGTTTTTTACAGCTTTTACAATCGACCATAGGATCATGAAATCCATCAACATGGCCAGATGCTTTCCACACAGCTTGAGGCCCCAGTAATGAACCTTCAAATTCAACAATAGGTCCAAGGTTATTTTTTAATGATTGGAGCCATGCATTACGAAGGTTTCTTTTAAGCAAAACCCCCATAGGTCCAAAGTCATACACACCATTAAGGCCACCATAAATATCTGCTGCCGGATAGACAAAACCTCTGCGTTTGCAAAAGGCTACTAATGTCTCAAGGGATGCTGCATATGCGCTTGCGTTCATTGATATATTCCTTACACTCATACATACTATTTTAGGCTATAAAGCCTATCATATCTAAAAAAAAAAGCACTGATGTTGCGTATCTTATTACATAAAAAGGACGGTACAGATGATCTTGTTAAAGCAGGTAGTATGGCTCGGTTTGATCTTAATAAGCAGCAGTTGTAGTTATGCTGGTCATTCTCACTGGAAGCCTATTCAAGATATTGCTCAATATGCGGTAGTACAGATTATTAACCATACGCTTGAAGTGGATGAGCTGGTTCCTTTTAGACGCGGTAGTTCAGAAAGTAGGGGGAGTGGTTTTGTACTGCATGGTGGGTATGTTGTTACTAATTTTCATGTGGTAAAGAACGCTATTCGCATTTTTATGCAGATGCCTCTTTTGTTTGGGCATCAGCGTTTTGAGCTTGAACTGGTTGGTATTGCTCCAGATTCTGATATTGCCTTGCTGTATATAAAAGAGTCTGACCAAGAGGCTATTGTGGCTAAGCATGGTAGTATGCCGAGCTTACTGTTGGGTAATTCTGACGATATTAGACGCTCTGATGAGTTGCTGGGAATTGGTTTCCCGTTAGGGCAAACATCGCCAAAGAGTGCAACAGGGATTGTCAGTGGTGATGAAAAAATAGTGATACCACCAAGCAGAATTTATGCAGTACAGGTGACGAAGCCAAGTAATCCGGGGAATTCTGGTGGGCCTATTTTAAACAGCGATGGTCAGGTTGTTGCTATTGATGTAGCGGGACCAATGGGTAACACGGATAATATTGCGTATGCCATTCCTATTAATGAACTTAAAAATAAACTTGAAGATCTTAAGATGGGCAAAGTAGTGAACCAGACTTATTTTGGTGGGGCATTTTGCCATGCAAAAAGTAACGAACTTGCTCAGGTCTTAGGTAATCCAGTGCCTGCAGGGTGCTATATTACGCGTATTTTTCCTGGTGGATTATTAGCCGATTGGGATATTCGTCCTGCTGATATGTTGTACGCAGTAAACGGTTTAGTAATCGATCCCTATTGCAACGTAGAATATGCTGCAGGGCGTGATCGTAAGCCTTTAGTTGATTATCTTTTGGGCTTACCATTAGGTAGTACTGTTCGTTTAGTGTTGTATCGTAGCGGGGAAAAGATAGAAAAAGACGTGCAATTACTGTTTAAAGAAGAGCCGGCTATTAGATGGCACTACGTTGATTATGCGGTTGATTATGAAATTATAGGCGGCATTCTTATCCAAGAGCTTTCTTTAAACATTGTACAAGCATTATCAAAAACACCGTTCTCTGTGCAAATTAAAGCTGCTGTGTATCAAAATGATGAACAAAAAAGACAACAGCAAGTGTTGATTGTAACGCAAGTGCTAGCAGGTTCTTTGGCTGCACAATCGCGCGCAATAGGCGTGGGAGAGTTTATTGCAGAAATTAACGGTATGCCGGTTAAAAATCTGGAAGAAGTGCGAGCTGCTTTGGCTGCAACTTCTGGAGAGTTTATCACCATTAAGAATGATGATGGAGATTTAGTTGCATTAAATATGACTGATTTGTATCATCAAGAATCGCAGATAGCCGCCTATTTTGGATATCAGATTACTCCAGGTATTAAAGCATTGTTACAACAATAAATTATTATAAAAAAGTAAGGATAGTATGAAAACGCAACGCACCTTTTGGACATATTCGGTTAAAGATCTCATTTTTAGTGTGGTGACTGCGGGCCTAATGCTCGCTTTGTACATGGTGTTAAAAAACCAACAGGAGCTTGCTCAATCGTATGTTATGCTCCACGCAGGTATTCAAGAACATGCGACTAATAAACCTACAGAAACTCGTGTTATAGAAAAAATGGTTGCTCAACAGCCATGGGCAGCAGTGCAAGAAAAAGCGCGTGATACGGTAGTGCAAGTGATTTCACAAACGGCAGAAGTTAATATTTTGCAACCGTTTAGAACACCACAACAACATATTTCCGCTGGTAGTGCCTTTTTTATTAATGCTGAAGGTGATCTAATTACTAATGCACATGTGGTAGAAGAAGCGACATCAGTATGGATTAAAATTCCTTCATTAGGTAAAGCAATTATCGACTGTGAAGTGGTTGGTAAGTCTCCAGAACGGGATATTGCGTTATTGCGTCCTACCAAAGAAGGCTTAGAAATTATTAAAAAAAATATGGAAAAAATTCCGTTCTTACCTCTTGGTAATTCTGACGAAGTACATCGTGTTGATGAAGTACTTGCACTTGGGTATCCGTTAGGACAAGCATCTTTAAAAAGTACGTCAGGTGTAGTCAGTGGACGTGAGCATATGGGTGGACAACATTTGATTCAGGTTTCGTCTCCTATTAATCCAGGTAGCTCAGGCGGCCCAGCCCTTAACTTGGCAGGAGAAGTGATTGGGATTACCTCTTCTGGAATTATGGGCGCACAAAATGTTGGGTACATTATTCCGGTCAATGATTTGAAATTGATTTTAGATGATTTACGTACAACGCGCTTACTCCGTAAACCGTTTTTGGGTGTGATTTTTAACCATGGTAGTCCAGAGTTAGCACAACATCTTGGTAACCCAGAACCGGCAGGTTGTTATGTGGTTGATGTGTACCAAGGTTCACCGCTTGCAAAAGCAGGTATTAAACCGGGGGATATGATTTACGAAATGAATGGCTACAGAGTTGATGAGTATGGTGATTTAGCAGTTAGTTGGCACGAAGATAAACTTTCAGTTATCGATTACATTTCTCGTTTGCAAGTAGGCCAATCGGTTAATATGGCTTTTTACCGTAAAGGTGTTCGTCATCTTATTACGTTTAATTTTGATCATACAGAACTTGCTCCGGTACGTAAGATTTTCCCAGGAGAAGATGAAATAGATTACGAAATTTTTGGTGGCATGCTTGTGCAACCGCTGACACTTAATCATGTGATGGTATTGGTTAACAATGCGTCGTCATTAGCAAAATATGCTGATTTTAAAGCGCAAATGGAACCGGCACTCATTGTAACGCATATTGTTCCTAACTCACAAATGCAGCGTCTTGATCTGCTACGTGAAGGTGCCATTATTGCAGAAGTGAACGATAAAAAAGTGAAAACATTAGTTGATTTTAGATCTGCGATTGCTGATGCAGTTGCTCAAGCGCGCACCGGTAAAAACAAACATTTAATTTCGTTTAAAACAGCAGATGGTGTTTTCTTTGTATTAAATATAGAAAAAATAGTTCGTGATGAACCTAAACTTGCAGCCTTGTACCATTATCCTATAAGTGCGTGCATGCAAAAAACCATTGTGGCATTTAATGATTTAACGCAACCTAACGCTGTTGCATAATAGTTACTAAGAAAGATGTGGCTCTATGGCTCTTAAAAAAGAACGACTCGATACACGTGTTCAAGAAACGTACCCACATCTTTCTCGTACGCATATTCAAAGTCTTATCATGCAGGGGAAAGTATCAGTAGATGGTCAGGTAATAACTAAAGCTGGCCAGGCAATTTCTTCTGAAGCTGTTCTTGTGGTTCGTGATGAACAATCTCCCTATGTGTGCCGTGCGGGTGTAAAACTTGCGCACGCTCTTGATCAGTTTGCCGTTGATGTTACGGATCTGATGGTGCTTGATGCGGGGCTTTCTACCGGCGGCTTTACCGATTGTTTATCACAACGGGG
>CAZSHB010000009.1:39897-43632 GCA_964606885.1 uncultured Pseudomonadota bacterium
CAACGGGGTGCACGCAAAGTGTATGGCGTTGATGTTGGTTATGGTCAAGTGCATGAGAAAATTGCACGGGACCCACGAGTGTGTGTTATGGAACGGACCAATCTCCGTCATCTTACCGAGCTGCCAGAGCTTGTTGACTTGGTAACGCTCGATCTTTCTTTTATCTCGCTACTTAAAGTAATGCCGGCCGTCCAAGCACTTTTAAAACCAACAGGTCGTTGGATAGTGCTTATTAAACCGCAGTTTGAAGCGCGTAAAGAGCAGGTAGGTCGTGGGGGTATTATAAAAGACCCTGCAGTGCATCAAGAAGTTATTGAGCGCGTTACACAAGCGTTTAAAGAGGCTGGCTTTACGTGTCAAGGTGTTATTCCATCGCCTATTACGGGTATGTCTGGAAACACAGAATTCTTAGGGTATTTTACTCATTCTTAAAAAAGTTTGATTTACACAAGAGCAATTTTAGTTTGATGATCTAGAGCTTGTGCTTGTTGGGCACGCTTCTGATCGCGTTGTGCTTTTTGTGCGTTGTATTCTCGCCAGTAGCTGTCAAGAACAGCATGTTCAAGTTGTTCCTTTATATACTTGGCAACATGTTTGAGTTCAGGAACTGCGTCAGCAATATCTTTTGAATTTCTGAATCTGGTATCTAGTTGGCCAAAAAGAACACGTCTTGAATAAAGTGGTCCGGTAGGGCGGTTGATAAGCAGCATGGATATGATGTTTATTATATTGTCTTTAAGATAAGCACCATCTTTGTGTAAACAACCAAATGTTCTTCTGCCCGATATAAGCAGATGGAAAATGGAAGATTTACAACCAGGGGCTTGCGCTAGGAGTGTTGCTGGATTTTCTTTAACAATACGAGCAAGAGGGAGTAATTCGGTTTCTGTAAGTACTGTATTACGACTAAGTAATTGACAGAGTTCTTTATTAAGATCCGTGTGTGTTTCGCACGCACAGCCTGCACGTGCACATACTACATCAGCAAGTTTTTTACGAAGAGCTTCTTGTGTGGGGGATAACGCATAGGAGCCGGTGCATCTGTGAGGTTCTGCAGGTTGTGCTGCTTGGAGATTGTATGTAGGTAGTATGGTGAGCAGTAAGAATGCGTGTGCTGCATATGCAGTTACTGTGTTCATAGCAGGTCTGCCTTTTTTATATGTTTTTATTTACACAAGTGTACTGCTAGGCAACGCACAAGGTAAAGAAAATATCTCTTGGCAGTGCGAAACACACAGCATGCTTAGACGATGTTAATTATCGGTAGCTTTTTTAGGTCTGAGCCAATGAGTAAGTAAGTCAGCAGGTGTTTTTGGCTTTGAAGTAGATGCAGGGATTTGAGATGTTGCTGTGGCAGCACTAGCAAGAGCACTATGTTTTTTGTCAGACGTAGTAATTCCAGCTTCAACAGCTTTTGCGGCAGCTGCAGTTAATGCTAATGCAGCAGTTGCTGTATCTAGAGCTACAAGAGTTTCTACAGGGTCTGTTTGGGTGCTGATTTCTGTTGTTGTATTAGTAGGCAATGTTTGTATCTCTGTGTCTGTAGTAGTATATGTTGCTGTTTGTGTGTGTGCGCTTATCAGAACATGAAGATCCGTTTGTGCATCTACGCTTACATACATAGGAGCTGTTGTCTGTGTTTCTGTGTTTGCGGTAGGGATACTTGTTTGGGTTTGTAAGGTGTTGGTGTCTTTTTGAAAATGTCCCATAGGAGCGCCTTCAGCATTCCAACGGCAACCATTAGGACAATTATGATGATATTCTGTTCCGCCGGTAGGAATATTTGGATCGCGCACCCATGTGCCTTGAGTGCTAGAGGGTTCTGCACTATAACAACTTGTGCTTAATAACAGTGTGTAAAGTGCAATCTGTGTGTATCTATGTTTCATAAACAAAACTTTCAGGTAACTATTTTTATCATAACAACTCCAGTCTTTATTGTACTGTTATGAGCTTATTATGTAAACAATTTTACCGACAGGGTGCCTTCAAATAGGTTTTTACGTAAGTTGCGCGTGGAGCTTTTTGATATTATTAACACACACGTGGAGCGATAGTGCAGGTGTTAATGGTTTTTGTGTACCCTGCAGTTCGTTATATAAACGAATAAACAGAATTTCTGCTTCTTGTGCACAAAGAACTAGTTTTTGTTGTAACGAGCGTTCAAACACAACACGTGTTGACGATTCTGCGGGCCCTAGCAACGGTGTGTTGCGTGTAGGGTCTTGCTCAAATTCTGCAATAATATGTTCTATTTGGGAGATAGTTGTTTTGATGTCTGCTATTAGTATGTCTTTGTCATGATCGCGCATGATAACATCTTGCTGTGCGTAGG
The DNA here is from genome assembly GCA_964606885.1 of uncultured Pseudomonadota bacterium. GTDB lineage: Bacteria > Babelota > Babeliae > Babelales > CAIQNR01 > CAZSHB01. Next base: position 42,233 of record CAZSHB010000009.1, read on the forward strand.
TGCGTGCTACGTTAAGTTCTTTAACGAGTTGATCAGCGCTTTGCAGAAGTGTGCGAACGTTTTCTGATAGATGTGCACGTGCGGGTTTAATTTTTGGGATGTGGGAATTGTTGTAGATGGTTGCAGTAGTTTCAGGAGCTTGGTCTTGTAGGTTGTCTATGCATGTTGCAGGCGTTGTACGTGCTGTATGCATCAACTGATACGCATATTTAATAGTGAGTATAAGGAGTAAAAGTACTACAAGATCTCGAACAAATGATTTGCCTTTAAGCATGACGCACCTCCCCAACATAAGCTTTCTGCTATCTTATTACTCAGTATAGGCCTTTGTTGCCTGGGGGTCAAAGGGAGCAGGGGCCGTTTAAAAAGAAAAACTTGGGATTTTAAGCCCAGGCTTTGTTACTGGCATGGTATGAGGCTAAAAAAGAGCTTAAAAATTGTTGGCGCTTTTATAAGGTTTGGGTATTCTAGAAGTAACCAAAAAATGCGCCCGTAGCTCAATTGGATAGAGCGCCAGACTTCGGATCTGTAGGTTGTAGGTTCGAGTCCTACCGGGCGCATTTCTTTTAAAAAAGGATCAAGTATGAAAATCGTCCAACTCTTTTTGGTAGTAGCGCTTACCTGTGCTAGCAATCTTCAAGCAAGCGAATCTTGGTTAACACCGAAAAGAGCTGTGTTTATTAAGAATTTAGTAGAGCAGTATTATAATTCTAGGCCTACTCTTTATATTGGGCATAAACTTGCAAGTGATGGCCAATGTATTTGTACATATGATAGTGGTGGTGTTTTTGATTGTAACAAAACTGATGAAGAAAATAAGCAAAGAGCAGTGTTTGCAGACAAGTTAAGATGTGTAAATGCAATAAAAAAAATGAAAGGTGAACAATCTGTTGAATCTATGGATTTAGAAGAGATGGATCGTTTTATAGATCGTGTAGAAACAGAGGCAATGGATGCATGTCCGCGTGCATTTCGTACCTAATTCTTTATTATCTTAAAAATAATCATGAAGCAATCAAGATAGTGAATGATTTACTTACTCTTGGTGCATTATTAATCGATTATTTTTATTGATAGTATAATCCGGCAAACGATACTGTAGTGCTGGATTTTTCTTTTTATAGCCACTTTTAAAACACAAACTCTTGTAGGTATAGCACAAATAGCTCTTTTGGTTTTAGTATGCAGGAACAATGCATAAAAAAGACATTAAGATAAAAAGGCTATAAGTATGAAGATTCAACAGCAAAAACTGTGGTGTTTGATTGGTATAATGGCGCTTCTTTTGCACACGTATAATCTGTTTAGTACAACACTTGTGTACAGCATGAAGATACGTAGAGCGTTCAATATCAATGCATTAGCACCATCAGAACATTCATTAACAGAGTCGGCCCAGC
>CAZSHB010000010.1:0-34965 GCA_964606885.1 uncultured Pseudomonadota bacterium
ACTCGTAATGGTTGAACCTGCCATTGGTACCAACTTTTTGGCTGCTAAAGCCGTTTTTTTAGCTTCTTTCATGGCAACTTCAATAGCCTTTAAGCCTTCTTGCTCATAATAATCTTGTGCAACTTGTTCTTTTACCGTCTTAAACGAAGCCGCTTGTGGACGGTCAATTGAAGTTACTTTAAGAAGTACCCCTTTTGCATCGTCTATAAACGCAGCCATATTACCTTCTTTTCTAATACCAAACATTTTTTGCTCAATAACTGAAGGTTCTTCAGATTTAATCTGAGCTGCGCGTTCTGTCTGTACACCATTATGCTCTTTAATGAACTGCTCTAGCGCAGCAGCATCGGTTGTATGAATTATTGGAGAAACGTCTTTAGCAAAAGTTGCTTTAAACTTTTGATCCATCAACAATCTGATAATTTCATCTTTAACTTTAGCCAATGGCTTATAAGTCGCTTCTTTACGAGCTACTCGTTGCAGAATAACCACTTTATCTTCTAACACTACCACAGGAGAAATATCGCCATCATTTTTCAATCTGAATGCCGCTTTTTCGTATTCTGTAGGCGTAGCACTTTTTGCAAAGAAATCTACAATACCATCTTTATCTGCTGATGTTTTGTGTGTTGAATGTTTTTTAATTAATGCAACAAAGTCTGCTGGATTTTGAGCCGCCTGTTCTTGCAATCTACGCGCTTGCTGAAACACAACATCTTGAGACTCTTTTTTATCAATCTTAAGAACCAACTCACGAACTTTGATTTGCGCCTTACCATCAATAAAACGAGTTACTTTATTTTTTGTATAAAAGTCCGCAATATCGCTTTCTGTTACTTGAATACCATACGCCTTAGGGGTAAATGTCCATTGAGTTGCTGAACGTTTTTCTGGGATCCAATAACGCTTTGTTTGTGCATTTTGTTGATCAAAGAAACTCTTAAGCTGTTCAGTTGTTGCACCCGCTTTACGCGCCTGTTCAACAAAGAACGGTAACGCAAATGTTTGTACACCAAACTTTTTGCTCATCATCATCATTTTTTGATGATGCTCATACATGGCTGCAGGAACAAAAAGCCCGCCACGAAGCATTGATTGCATAAAATCATTTTGCATATCCATGATCAACTGCTCTTCAAACTGCTGATGGCGCGGACTATTTTGTATCATCTGATAGAGCGCAATAGGATTATCTATTTGCTCGTTAGGAAATTGCTGACGCATAGTATTTGCTAAAAAGTAAGGATCGCTTTTCTTAAGCGTTACATACTCTGGAGCAAGATGAAGCCCCATAGAACGGTAACAACTTTCTATAATTCCTTGATAGGTAACCACTTTAAGTGCCGTACCGTACGGATCATTGCTAACACCCATGATACGCATCACGAGATCAGCATGTTGGCCATATTTTTCTTTAAACGCATTAATTTTTTGCTCTTCTTGCACCACGCGTTGACTGAAAACCGTATGTGACATAGGTAATTTATTCACAATAACCACTGCGTCACTATCAGCAATTAGGTTCATAACAAACTTTGAGATACCCACACCGCCAAAGAAAGTGAGGAACAAAAATCCCATAAAGAATTTACCCGCTTTACCCTGAATTTTTTCTCGCATTGCCATTATTATCATGATGAAAATACCTTTCTTTTTTCTATAATCTTCACGTCTTTAAGATGCTCTTTCTGCTTCAATTGATCGAGCACTGCCTGAAGTTTTTCTTCATTATCAAACTCTCCAGTGACCGCTTGATACCAGGCTACTGTCTTACCGCGTGCTGTTTTACTAACACGCTTTTTAACCATAACGTAGGGATCAATTGTTTGAATTTTTTTTGCAAAAGCTTGAGCAGCTTGCAGTGTACCAAACCCTGCAAGAGGAGCAACATATACTTTGGTCATTTTAGGCGTTGCAACCGGTATTTCTTGTACTACATTTCCTACCGATTGGCACGCAGGAACTTCAGCCTCTTCCGGTACTGTTGTTGCGCCTAGAGCCTGTTCTACTTGATCATCGCTCTCATCTGATTGATCAGCGTTATCAACATTTGCCGTATCTTCTTCTTTAGTTTCGAACTCACCGATTTCAAGATCGTTCATGGTGTATAATGAGTAGTTAATGGTGTCTGCAAAAGATTCTTGTTCTGAGGTTACCAAGAAGGTGTTAATAGCGGATCGATACCCCCACCAATATCCTAAAAAAAGAACGGTAAAAGCAGAACCCAAGAATATCGAAACAAGCCAGCTAGTCTCACGATGTGGGATAAATAAACCAGCCTGATCATCTTGCGTTGTATGCGTTATAGCAAAAAAACTTTTTAACTTTTTTAAAATGGACTTCACACTGTTTCCTTTATAAAACGATCAACAACAGTCGCTAAAGAAGTATAGCTATCTTGTGCAGAAAGAGAAATTTCAACAACATGCGATGGGGCCTGCATATGTGGCATAATTGTTTTTTTAAACATACGCCAAAAGGTATGCTGACGCTTTGCGTAGTTACGAGTTTTTTGAGCAATAGTAGCAATCACTGCTTCTAATGTTTGTTCTGAATCTTGCTTACTATAGGTAATCAACAGATCATACCCAATAATTTTTTTGTTAATTAAATACGGTTCCCATGCCGTCCCGATAAGCGCCTGTGCTTCTTGCAACCACCCTAGTTGCATCATCTGATACACTCGCTCATTAATACGGTCATACAATTCTGCACGGTCCCGCTCTAACCAAACCATCAGTACATCACATCCAAGACTTTTATATTCTGGAGCGCGTGTTGAAGGTGTTGTGCCTGTTCTTAGCAACTCTAACGCACGCCCAATGCGATACGTATCATGCGGATTGATCGATGCTGCGCGCTTAGGATCTTGTTCGTATAAAACATCCCAAGAAACTTCTTGTTCTGCATCAGCACTACACGCATCATCTAATGCAATTTCTGTAGTTTGCGCTTCTTCACACGGAGGGAAAAAGAGCGACCTGATATAAAACCCAGAACCACCAACAATAATAGGTAAAATTCCTTGAGCCCACAGCTCTTCCATTTTGGCCAGTACAAGGGCCCGGTACTCAACGACCGTATAATTATGAGGCGTTTCTATAAGATCAAAAAAATGGTGCGGAACTTGTTCATGGCGCCAGTCCGGTTTAGCCGTACCAATCGTAAGTGGTTCATAAAACTGACCAACGTCACCATTAATAATGTGCCCGCCATATTGGAGTGCCAACCTAACAGCCGCGTCGCTTTTTCCTACACCCGTAGATCCGTGAATGATAATGCATTTTTTCTTCATGCTGGTTAGTGTGCCAGAAGTCGCTTAGTTTGTCAGGGAAAAATAACCAGTAAAAAAAGTCGGCCTGACTTTGTGCCAAGGCCGACTTTTTTAAAGTTGTATCCTACTGCATGTATCGTAGGTTACCTATTACGGATTGTAAGCAGCGTTACGTGCACCTGTTGAGTCATAACTGATAGTCGTAATCACTGATACTGAAGCTGGAGTAGTATAACCACCAACATAAAGAAGACCAGTTGCGCCTATAGAAACCGAATAGGCCGTACCTATGCCAAGTTCAGTTTCAAAAATAGCCCCCGGGCTTGTACCGGTTGAGTTAAAAGTTGTATCACGGACACCACTCGATGTATAACGCGCTACTGTCCATGTAACAACTGATGATTGTGTGCTGTAACCACATACCACAATATTACCGCTACTATCAATTGCCAATCCACGCGCTTCACTCAGATTAAAAGCATCTTCTTGATTGTAACCTACGGTATTAAAGCTTGTATCTAAAACACCTGCTGAGGTGTAACGAGCAACAACCCAACGTTTTGCGCCACCCGGTCCTGTTAAAGGAGCAAATCCACATACTACTAATCTATTTGAAGAATCTTTAACCATGGCAAAGTAGCTACTTGTTGCGTCAGCAGGATTTCTAGCAAACCCGGGAGTGTCAGAATCGCCAAAATCAAAATCGACTCCGCCTGGATAGACGCTTGGAGCAAATTCTTGTGGGTTAGGAACACCAAGATTTTGAGTGGTGCCACCTGGAAGTATTACCCTAATACCACGTGAATTACTTGGTACCGATGTTGGAAGCAAAGAATTTGCTGAGGCATACAGCCCTGATGAACTAAATAAAGCAATGATAACTAATCGTTTCACTGTTTCTCCTTTTTTAAAAATACGCTTTTTACTACTTGGTTACTAGCTATATCAAATAAAAGAGCGTCCGCTCAAGCAAGACGCTCTTTTATTTTTATACATATTTAAACAGTGGTTTGTATATACGATGAACGAGGCATTACAAAGAATGAACGTAATTGTTCAATCGCTTTATCCTCATCCAATTTTTGTGCAACCGAAATTTCTTCAACAAGTAAACTTTCTGTTTTTGCCAGAAGAGTCTTTTCGCCAAACGAAAGTTCTTTATGTTTAGAAATGGTCTTAAGGTCTTTATAGATTTCTGAGATTTCTTTTAAAGAACCTTTGCGTAATTTATTCTGATACTCTTTGTGGCGCTTGTTCCAATTCACGGCTGTTGCGTCATAGTTCTTGAAACGCTCAGAAGGAGTGGTAAGAATATTGTATACTTCGTCGATCGTTTCTTCTGAACTTAAAGCTCGGATGCCAACTTCTTGGCAGCGGTCTTTAGGAACCATGATCATCATATCTTTATTGAGGAATTTGAGTTCATACAGAACGGTCACTTGTTGTCCGATTGTTTTCTCAAAGATTCGTGTAATGGTGGCCACTCCGTGTCCCGGGTAGACAACCTTATCATTAAGGTCAAACATACACACATCCTTTCAGATACGTGCAGCTACTTTCGTTATCATGCAGCTACAGTGTACCATACTCTTTTATTTTTTACGATGAACTTTCTCACTACATTACCTTCTTAGAATAAATGTCGTGTTGGATAAGTTGATTGTGTTATACTTCCTAAGAACGAGGTAGTCGATACTAGCATCCACAAAAGAAATGAGTAAAGAGATGAATACTAAAAAAACCAAAACCGTAGCAGAAAGCTTTTTTTGGGCGGTTAAGTGGAACTTTGTAGAAGCAATTATCTACCAACTTATCTTTGTAGCTCATCAGACCGCTTTTTTCTGGCTTGCTCCAACTTCTTTTTTTGGATTAGTCGGTTCTCTCTTTGGTATCATCTATGTTATAGTAACATTACTCGTCGTTGGGAGTGATGGTGCATTAACTCCTTTTTTTTCAGAATTCAATAAAACTAAAACTTCTTTTACTTCTTTTTTATCCCTGTACACTCGTCGACAACTTTTTGTTATGACACTCATACTAGTAATGGCCACCGCCGGTATATATCAGTTTGGTAATTGGTCACGATTTTCTGACATCACTCATCTACACATACTTATATTACTAGCTACTATTTGTGTGACTGAATCTCTTAAAAAAATTATTCGATATTTATTACAACTCTGTTTTCAAAACAAAGCGACTACCCTTTATGAGTTGCTAGGTATTGGTTCTTATACGACAATGGTGTGGAGTTGGTACTGGTACACCGGCACGTTTACCCTTCTTGGATTATTTGTACCTTTTTTAATAAGTTCACTGGGAGTGCTTATCTGTATTAGTCGACAGGTGATGATCTACGCAATGCATCTTCCAACAGGTGATACCTCTGACACTGTTACTCAGCTACCCGCAGAACTGACTCGAGTCCAAATCCTGATTAGCATCAACCATTATGGACGAACACTTTTTTCTGGAAATGTAATCATTCCTCTTTTTGCTCTTTATGCAGGATCCGCCCAAGCGGGTCTGGCATCTTTTGCAAATGCCGTAACACATACGGCAACTTTTTTTATCCAAAAACTTTCAGTTCCACCGGGGGCCGCTCTTTTAACACGCGTACAACATGCGGACCAACAAGAACACCACCATGCATTACGAATTATCTTACATCTCGGACATGTGTTAGCACTTATAAGTAGTGTAGGTATTTTACTTTATGGACTTATTAAAGGACCAACCTGTTGTGGGCTGAACTTCCAGACAACGTTTTTATTTGGGTTTTTCTTCTTTATCCATGTTCTAGAAAATCTATTTATGATTTATGAGAAATACTTTTTAATCAAAAACAGAACCGGTTTATTAGTTGCTCTTAACGTGGGAAGTCTTGCTGGATGCGGATTTTTATATTTTATACATCTACCATTTTTTGTTTTTATTATAAGCTGCTTTTTTATACGACTTGCTTTACTCTTAGTGCTTAACCGATTGATTTTTACTAAAAAATACCTATGATCTGCCCATGCAAACATATTACCCACACGCAAATCTTTGCCCAAATTGCATCTACAGAGCTAAGTACAGTTAGGAGCTCTTTTTGAAAAGCTTTTTTACAGATAGAAATCAACTATTTTCATACTTCACCACAGCCTTAGGTTGGAACGCAGCTTTTTACGGTTTATACAAAATCAGTTCAACAACCCTGACTCTTTTTCTTTTTACTCTACTACCTGCAACGTGGTTTTCTGCCTGGGCAACAGGAAACAGTTTAATATTTTTATTTTTACTATGGATCGATACCGGATTTAAAAAATCTATCCCCCGGTTTTGTCCCCTATATGTAGGCATCAATTACCATAGACAATTTATAACAAAGACTATTGCCATCCGCGTGCTGATTTTGATAACCGCATTACCCTGTTTATGGATAGGCATGCATTGGTGGTGGGGGCACACACTCTTAGTTCCATATGTTATGCTCATGTTTCTTATGCAAGGTCTAGCGGCAGTTTTTGAGCTTTTGTACCATGCACATTTTTGGCAACGTGAATATGCCATCATGCATACTGCCACGCTGCTATTAGAAATTACATGCACTGGATTTTTGTTACACTCTACACAAGATTGTTATACTATTGTTACCGGTCTCTTTCTGAATAAAGCTATTGGTTCAGGGTTTTTGATACTGCTCTCATGTTTACTATTACCGATATTGTACAAACGCACCACGCTCATGCATGTTATGCCAACCAATCAAACTAAAAAACATCTTAAACATTCTTTCATCAAATATTCTCTATTTATGTGGATGGCTACCACCATCAAATCTCTCTCTGAGCGCAACTTCTTGATACCATTGTTTACGTATACGTTAGGTGCACCAATTGCCAATATGTTTAAGGTCGCTAATGATGCAGCTCTTATTTTTCAGCGTACATTATTACGTACTCTTGGTAGTGCAGATATGTCATTATTATCATATGCATTACTGGCTGATAGCCACCAGCAGCTTTTCCAAGCGTTCAGCTATCTAGTAAGAACTATTATTATTTTAACGTTTCCACTTGCTACTATGACGTTACTGATCACAAAAAAATTCCACACACTTGCAACAACCGATCTGATGATACTTTTTAGTATTATTATGAGTGGATATATTATTGAAATGTTACTCTCTCCATACGAACGTCTGCTGGAAGTTGAATTTAAACTCACCAAACTCTTTGTATCATACATTCCGTATATCATCGGCTACAGCATGCTTATAGCAACGCTTATTACGGGTAACATGAGTATTATTCCGTATGTAGGCCTAACGCAAATAATACGTATCATTAGTTCGTTGTGTATGGTGTGGTATGGATATAGCACGTATCAGCAACCATTTCCCACTACCTTGTTATACAAAGTAGCAGGCACCTGCTTGCTGATACTAGGTGCAACTTGGTTTATACTTTAATTCTTATCAGCAAGCCCTTCTAAAGCTTTCATAACTGGTTCGTTTCTAAGGTCTAAATAACGTGCCATGGTAAGCACATTGTTATATCTTTCTTGATCTTTTTTTGCATGCATCGTTGACGGACGTCCTGGTTGTTTGCCTTGTTTTACTCTTTCTAACATCGCAACTAACCCATCAAATGACAGTTTTAATTCTTCGTAACAGTCAAGACCAAGTGAAGCAAATTCGTCTATAGGCCCCGTAAGAGGTACGTTTGAACCCTCTTTTAATTGTGTAAATTGAGTTAAGATACCTACCGGTAAAGTTCTATCAGAAGGCGATGTGTTACAAAGTAATACTCGAGGAAATCCCTCAAACTTTATTTGACCTGATTTATTACGCAAATAACCCAAAGTTACTTCTTTATTTACTTCTTGTAAGGCAGGTCTTTTTGATCCTGCTGGAAGCGCTGAAGATGAATCAGCTGCTTGTGCTGAGCACACCAAACCAACACTTACACATAACACACGCAACATACAGTTCACTGTCATACTCCTCAAGTATGGATTGTTTATAATGGCGGCTACTGTAACGACAAATCAATCTCTTGTCGACATAATAGCTCACAAAATAAGAGTCCACACATCAACGCCCGCGGGCCCCTTTGTACTTTTTAAGAATGCCCGAAACCCCCCTAGGAATTTTTAAACCAGACACCACCTTAATACTTATAAACACACCCACGCGTAGGCACATAATCGCGTACGTATGGTTAAGCGTGCTCGTGCGTAGTGGCGTGCGTGCGATTGGTTAAGTAGATGTCTGTGTATGGATAACGTGTGGATAGGTACACGTGTACGTGTGTAGGTATAGAGGCAGAGAGATAAGTAGGTATGCGTGTAAGTTAGTAAGAGAGTAGTAATTATTAATTTTGATTATTAATTCCGAATAAAAAGATAATAAGAGAGATAATGGCTTGTACAAAAGCCACGTAATCAAGGGTCATGCCCGCGAAGTTTCACCCCCAGCGGCATAAAGGGCGTGGACCGCAGATGGAGTGTGCTAACGCGCTTTATGCCGCCTAATCCAGACAAAAACGGTATGGAATACGGGCACGTAAAAACAAATAGAAACCAAAAAAATTGACTTGCTATTAGCAACACATAAGGCCACAAACACGTTAATTTCTTACATAAAAGCCATATAGCCAGGCATCATCCATCTGTACGCACCCAAAACCGTAAAGACCAAACATAAACCACAGATAACAATAACAACATAATAGCCGCTTTATCAGACACTCGCCCCATTAAGCCTAACTCACGGCCAGCAAGAGATAACCATAATAAGCGATTTATCAGACCAAACCCCTTTTTGGTTACATGAATAGTATTATTAAAAAACTATAAAAAAACCTGAGTCTCTTTTACTCAGATTTTCTTCAATTCCTGTTGACGCTGATCCTTTTTTTCTGTATAAAATAAAGGGAAATATACGGTATACGTTCCGTTTTATATAAGTACTATTTTTTAAAAGGATTTACGTATGGCAAAGAAAATTATAGGTATCGATCTTGGTACCACCAACTCAGTTGTGTCCTTTATGGAAGGCGGCACCGCCAAAGTTATCCCTAACAAAGAAGGTAACAACACAACCCCTTCTATCGTAGCTTTTGATAAAGACGGCAAGCGCTTAGTGGGTACATTGGCAAAGCGCCAAGCAGTAACTAACCCAGAAAACACTATTTATTCAGCTAAACGTTTTATTGGTAAAAAGTTCGATCAAATCTCTAAAGAAGCTGAACATCTACCTTACAAAATCGTTAAACGTTCTAATGGTGACGTTGGCATTCTAGCTCACGGCAAAGAATACACCCCACAAGAAATTGCTGCTGCTATTTTAAGCAATTTAAAGCAAGTTGCTGAAGATTATATCGGCGAAACAGTAACCGAAGCAGTGATCACCGTTCCTGCATATTTTAACGATCAACAACGCCAAGCAACCAAGGATGCAGGTAAAATTGCTGGCCTTGATGTAAAGCGTATCATTAACGAACCTACCGCTGCAGCTCTTGCATATGGCCAAGACAAGAAGAAAAAAGGCAACATCGTTGTCTTCGACTTTGGTGGCGGTACATTCGACGTTTCTATCCTAGAAATTAACGATGGTGTTATTGAAGTTAAGGCAACCAATGGTGACACTCATCTTGGTGGTGATGACGTTGATCACAAGATCATTAACTATTTGATTGAAGAATTTAAACGCGAACACGGCAACATCGATCTTAAAAAAGATAAGATGGCATTACAGCGCCTTAAAGAAGCTGCAGAAAAAGCAAAATGTGAGCTTTCTACACTCCACGAAACTGAAATAAATCTGCCTTATATTACTGCAGATGCAACAGGCCCAAAACATTTAGCTATCAAGCTTTCTCGCGCTAAGCTTGAGTCTCTATGCGCAGATATCTTTACGCGTTTATTAGAACCTTGCAAGAAAGCAATGGCTGATGCTGGTATGACCAATAACGACATCGACGAAGTTATTCTTGTTGGTGGTTCTACCCGTATGGCAAAAGTTGGCCAACTGGTTAAAGAATTCTTTGGTAAAGAGCCAAACCGATCAGTTAACCCAGATGAAGTAGTATCTATTGGTGCTGCAATTCAAGGTGGCGTTCTTGCTGGTGATGTTACTGACGTATTGTTACTTGACGTAACACCTCTTTCTCTTGGTATTGAGACCATGGGCGGTGTGTTTACCAAGTTAATCGAACGTAACACCACAATTCCAACTAAAAAGTCTCAAGTGTTCTCAACTGCAGAAAGCAATCAACCTGCGGTAGACATTGTAGTGTTCCAAGGCGAACGTCCTATGGCACGCGACAACAAGATGCTTGGTCAATTCAAACTTGATGGTATCCCTGCTGCACCTCGTGGCGTTCCACAAATTGAAGTTACCTTTGATATCGACGCAAACGGTATTACCAACGTATCTGCAAAAGATAAAGGCACTGGCAAACAACAACATATTACTATCACCAGCTCAAGCGGTCTTTCTAAAGAAGAAATAGAAAAGATGGTACAAGATGCAAAAGAACATGAGGCTGAAGATCTTAAGCAAAAAGATCTTGTTGAAAAACGCAACAAGCTTGATGGTTTAATTAATGATGTTGAACGCACATTGACCGAACACAAAGATAAGATTGAAGAATCGGAACGTACGCACGTACAAGCAGCAGTAGATACAGCAAAACAAAAGCTCCAAGAGCATGCTGATAATGCACAAGAATTAGAAGCTGCAACAAACGAACTTATGCAAGCGTCGCACAAGGTTGCTGAAAAGTTGTATAAAGAACAACAATCACACCAAAATGCAACAGGCAGCACTGATCAACAACAATCATCAAAACAAAATGATGATATTATTGATGCAGAAGTTGAGTAAGTAACTATTCCATCTTTGGTTATACACAAATATAAAAGGGCTCCGTTTTCTGGAGCCCTTTTTTTATTACGACACTCTTATGTTCAATACGCACTGCCTACTGTATTTTGTATCGTAGTTAATGTTTTTCTGCTTGCAGCGCTCGTTACTACTGGAGAAACTCCTTCTAAAAGGCCCATAGCTGCTTCATCTTCTGGCTGAGCAGGTTGGTTTGATACTTTAAAACTCCTAAACAAGCTCATTAACCATTTCCAAAAGCCTACAAATAAATTTGAATTATTCTTATTAATGTCTTGCATTAAAGCTTGAGCCTGTTTTGGTGTAACTCCTGCTGAAGCCATTGCCGCAACCGTTGCTTGATCCGATATTTGAGACATACTTTCTAATTTTAAAAGATGCGTAATACACAGCTCGGTGATCGCTTCTTTTTGTTCAGGCGTAAAGGCGTTACTCGTACTATCTACAAATTGTTGAATAAGGTTTTGTTTATCCACAAGATCTTGAGCTGTATAGCTGCTTTGATCAAGATCAACAAAAAGTCTCTTAATTCTAAAAAGAATAACTCCCGGATCTTGATTAACATTACTATTTGGGTCAATCGTTTGTTTTAATAATAAAAAGCTATTAAATGTATGATCAACGTTAAATGCATCATTTTGAGCCACTCTTTGTGTTAAGAGCTCTACCGTAGTATCAAGAGCGCTCGTAACATCAACCATGTTATTCTTTGAAAGATTTTTTAATCTTAATGCATTTTGTAAGTCTGCTACTAAATCTGTCCCAAATGGTTGTCCTTCAATAAGCGCATTCATTTTAGTGATGACAGTATCAAGATTATTTTGTAACGCGTCTTTGCCAGCACTACTTATGATATACGTACTGAAATCATCAGGCGTTAAACATAACGATACAATCTCTTGATACGATGTACTGATAGCTTGCAATTTAGTGGTAATAAAATTTGTGATATTCTCATTACCCACACTATAGGTCGTATCTAATTGCTGCAGCTTTTTTAAATTCCTTGCTGTATCTACCAATAAAGCTTTTACTTCTGTCACATTTTCTACAAGATTACTTGTTTGTAATGTATTAAACGTTTCCATATTGGTAGCAATATTAGCTCTTACCTGTGCAATAGTGGACGTTACTTGAGCTGGAATTTGTCGACCACCAGTACTCATAACTACCGTAGCATTAACATCACCTACTACCGATGAAAAAGTGACTGGATTAGTTTGTGGATCAAATACCGGACTATTTGGAGTCTTTGAGGTAGCTTCTGGTGCAAACACCGTATGTAAACCATCTGCAATCTGTTGCTGCGCAATACGCTCATCAGATTCCTGATCTTCATTACTAGTAACAGGTTCCGGTTCATCACCACCATCACCATACATTTCTCCTGATCCACTTTCTACTGGTGCAAAAAGCTGACTTGTACTACCTACAAAAACCAGCAACGCTAGTAACTGCTTATTCATTTCTATAACCCTTTTTAAATACCGAATTAATTACCAAAAGCATCCGCTATTTCTTGATCTATCTGTGCTTTATCTGCCAACATCTGCGCTCTCATAGCCTGTGAACTTCTAGAAAATTTCTCTTGCATAACTGTGAATTGATCTTGCACTGCCTCTACTGTTTGTGCTGCTTTTGATACTGATTTAGGAGCAGCCCTACCATCCCGTTCTGCTATAATTTGTATAAGATCGGCAACAGCATCTTCACCCTCAACAAATCGTCTCATTTCGCCTTTAGTAAGCCTTACGTTATTGCCTTTTAATTTTTTAATTAAATCAGCAAACCACTTAAGTATCTTTTTAAAAACCGAAAACTGTTGTGGACTTACTACCTCCCCTACTGCATTTACCGCTACTTGTGGATTACCCACCACATCGCCAACTATAAGGTCTAATGCACTTGCTGCTTGACGATTAGTAACTGCAGCATCTGCTTCTATTCCCGTAGGGTTTGCTACTATGTCATCTGCAGGAATAACCACTCTTTGTGTTGCAACCGTGATGTCTTCTGGGTCTAAGCCTGTAGTATCGGTAAACTCATCCACTGGACCTGGTGCATCTTGCACAAACGGCACTTGGCTACCTAAACCTTGCTGCTTCTGACTGTTTGTAATTTGCTGCGCTCTTGTTTGCTCTGGCGCTAACCTAGTACCAAACGATTCGTTATTGTTCTCTTGCTCGCCCCTATCACCCACTTCAACTTCTATTTGCGCACAAAGCTGTACGCTCCCTACAAACACGAATAGTGCTATTATCTGCTTCTTCATCCCCTACTCCCCTTTTTTTGATGAGCATTATGTAACCTAATAAACAAAATCTAACAAATACTGACTGGCTAAAAAAAGATAAAACCAACAATAAGCCTACCCTGTACCACTTTTAAGGCTAAATACGCTCTCTAGTGCTTTTTACAAATAAAAATTAATCCCTATACTGATATATAATAATTAGGGGTTGGCTCTTTATTAAAAGGTTTATGAATGGCAATGCGTTGGTGCTTATACGGGCTTATACTGTCTTTCTCTGTGTCACTACAGACTGCCGATTCACGCCCAACAACTCCAATAAGTGACCTTACTGTCCTTACAAGCACACTTCCTCTTATTCACCCTTCTCCTATGAGATATACCAATACTTTAAAAGCTGGCGGCTCTGAAGCCCCTAGCCTTGACCATACTGCTATGCCTAGCCCTGCACGAGGGGCCGTAGCTGCTAGCGGTCCTAACAGCCCACAAAAAGCAACGCGGACGCTTTTTGCTAGCCTTGAATTATCCCCAAAAAGATCTTGTGATGATGGCCAAGAAGAACAAGCAACATTACCTGGTAGTGCCGGTTCTACAACAGGTAGCCCCAAACGCTCTAAGCCAGAAGATACACGGCCTCAATCAACCCCTGTTGGCGGTCCATGCCGTATAGCTGCAATTAGAACACTCTTTGCAACACCAGAAGACCGATCAACCGCTTGTAGTTCAGGTTACGCTTCTGTTTTACCTCACGCTACAGAATCCCCAAGTGACAATATTCTAGATTTAATCAATCAATCACCATCCGGTCGATCATCAAGTTCCTCTCTCCTTAACCGCATGTCAAAGCTATCTCAACGCAGAGTATCTGATCCTTTTGTAACTGCTGTAACACCAGAAAAATCATCTTCCGCATCATTGTCAGGCACTCCTGGTTCACCAGCATCATATGCATGGCCAGAAGCCGGCACAAAAGCACCAACACCTACACGCCTTACTTGGTCTTTTAAGGGTATGGATATTCATAATCCATCTACAACAAGTATTGAATATCAAGCATTAGTAGAAGAAGAAACTGACCTACGTCAAGCTATAAACATTTCTCCCGCAAACACATCCGAAACTCTCAAATTACAAAACCAATGGGCGGATACTGCAGCTCGTAAGCAAAAGTTTGAACAACAGTTTATACAAGCAGCGCAAACAACTTTTAACCCACGCATATCCCAAGCACAACAAGCACTTGAACAACATCAAAAAAACCCTACCTATGCGGGTGCTGTAGACGTCTATAACCGTGTTCTCCCCTTAGAAGAAGAACTTACTCAATGGAGCGGCACCAGTCTTTATACACACTTAACTGATCTCCGCAAACAGACTGCAAACTATGTAACTGCTGCAGAAACTATTGAAAAAGCTGCAGGCACAAAACACCAACAAGCATTAGCGGTGCTCTTAGAAAAAAATACTAACTCATATGATTTTGATTCACTCGTATCGACACACGAAGACGCCTTACATAATTTTAGAGATGATATACAAACCGCACACCAATCTGCAAAAGTTCCTCGCATTAAGCATGCATTTGAAGTATTAAAAACAGAAACAGCCAACTATTTTACCGCACATTCAACAGCAGGTCGCCTTGCATTATGCAAACAAGATAACCCTGGTCCAACATGGAAAGACTATCTACATACAGTCACTAAAGGTCCAGCTGCATTAATAGGTGGACGTTTGCGTAAAGATGTAGGCCCAGACTATAGTACTGCTGGCCGCACACGCCGTAGATCATCATCTACTGATAGCGTTGACCATCAAGCATCCCGCCGTACACGTTACGATTCTGGCTGCAAACAACTGAGTGATACCGATACTGATGGCATTCCAAGCGATGACGATATGTCAGACGCTGTGTAATAGATTCGCCACTAAAAAACAAAAGGCACCATTTCTGATGCCTTTTAAAATCTAAAAACTGTTATTAATTTTTACAAAGTTAACTTACGTAACGCTGCATATACTTGTTGTTCTGCTAAAGTAAGACCCGCAAATTCAACTGGATCTGTTGAATCGTTTGATGCCATAGCTTGCACTTTTTTTTGCGAAGCTTTTGGTAACTGCTTTAACACTGCAGTAATTGCCTTCTTAACATTTGCAGCTCTTTCTTTTTCAGCTGCTTGTACCAATGCAAACATCGGAGCTTTTTGAGCAGATGTTAAAGATTTTGCCACTAAATTAATCCAAGTTACCAGATCTTTCTCAGTTAATAACTGTTGATATAAATTAGAATTTTTTTCTTTGAAAGGAGAAAGTAAAGGTGCAAAAACAGCCACCATAGCGGTACGATCATACTTAGTACCATTACGCAAATTAGTCGCACTTACAGGCTGTAGCGCAGGAGCTTTACCTTTAGCATAGGCAAACAACACAAATGCATCGTCCGTTAAACCTTCTGATGATAATACTTGACTTAAATAAGGAAATTTTGGTTGACCCGCAAAACATGCTACAGAAATCAAGCTTAATAAGCTTATTAATAAAAAATTCTTCATAATTAGATGACCTTACACAACTCATAGTTATACTTATTCTCTACTTTTAGTGTAATCGGAATAATACAACCTGTAAAATGCAGCATACTAGCTCTAGGAGCTTATAAATCATCTAATTTTAAAAGAATAAGCTTAAACTATTCGCCTTCAGGATCTTCAGGCTCTTTTTCTTCTGGACACTTTATTTCATTTTTATATGCGTCATAGCATTTTTTACCATCAGCTTCTTCAGCACCGCCACCGTGCCCACCATGGCCCCCGTGGCCTCCGCCACCACCTTCAGCAGGAGCATTAGGGTTAACCATACCCGTATTCTGCTGATTGAGCTGCACCATAGCCACATATGGAATAAACTTATACCCTGAATCTTGCTGATCTGCATTTTGTTGCTGTTGTGCTACTGCCGCAAGCATTTCTTGTGTATAACTTGCTTGTATGGCAGTGTACATAGCGACTATGCCACCATCATTTTTATTGGCAGTATTACCATAATAAAACGGCAGCATACCAATTGCATTCTTTTTAAATGGTTGCAATTGTACTGGTTCTGAACCTGCTAATGCTTGCGCAATAATGCCTTTACCAAAAAGAGAATTGCACATATCTGCCAAATTTTGCATTGTTGCAACATCTGCAGAAGCACCTTGTTTTTGTACAAGTGCTGCACGCAGTTGTAAATAGCTACGTACTAATACAAGATCTGCATCTTCAACTTTTTGATCTTCTGGTTTATGTAAAATTTCTTCTAACCGTGCAATATCTTTTTGAGCCCATGTTTGTATTGCTTGTGTCAAACTAGTCCATTGATCAGCTGCAACACTATCTTGATTAAAATTAATTTTAGGTGACTTAGATACCGGGTCCCATACAACTAAAGATTGAATAAACGTCTGTAATTTTTCTTTTTTTAAACCATCTTTACTATGTAAAACATCAATATCCCACAAATTATTTTCATTAATAAAAAGGTCTATTAATGCACTATCAACCTGAAAATCTTGATTCATTTCTCTCAGCCCCAACAACCGATACTGTATAAACAATTTTACATATTCAGGTTTGAGCAACGGCTTTTTAACATCAGGACGCTGTACCGTATACTGCTGCGTACTATCGCCAGATGGTTCAACAAATATATCCGTTAACTGTTGATCAATAGTTTCTGTAGTTTCGCTATACTGTAAATACTTTCTAAAATCAGCAATAGAAAGTGTTTTGAGTTCTAAAGCTGCTAATGCTTTAATGGCATCCATATCAGACTTAATAGTTGCAAGATCAGAAATATGCTCTGGTGTCAGCGCACCGTCTAACAACGACATGGTATACATCTTATTCTGTGTCTGTAATAAATAATCTGACGACAAATCTTTTAATTGATCAGAGATTGATGGTTGCAACCCAAGCTGCTGTCTTATATTGAATAGCAACATCTGCCAAGAACCTTGCGCTGCTCTACGATTAACTTCGCTTTCGATTTGTCTTTGTATTTGCTTGCTCATATCATCGACAAAATCAAAGAGCCCAGGTTCTAAAACACTGTTTTTGCCATCAAGACCTAAACCTGCATACATCATACGGTAGTTATTATACGCATCCTTAAAGGCCTGACATGCAGCAACCTGTTGATCTACATCAAGCTTCATATCAATAAAATCTATATTCTGCATGTTAATTGCAAGAGCATTGAACATATTTACAGCTGCCTTAGTAGGCGTACACGCTTCTTGTAATGCCGCATACTGTTCTTGCCACTGATTGGCATACAAAGCATACGTAGGCGCATCAATGGTAGTTGGTATATTCGTTGTTGCCTGTGCACGCTTAGTAAGATTAAGCAAATCACCTTGTAACGATAACAACGTGTAAAGCGTTTGTACTTGATCAATTTTTGTAACAAAATCGGTCATGCTTGTATGTATTTCTTGGCGAGATGCAGTTACTGCTACTTGAGTTGACGATGCTGGTGGAACATCTGTTCTAATACCTGTAAGAGTTTCAACCACACCTTGGGGTTGATATTGTGTTATAAGATTATACAGAACCGTTGTCGGCTCAAAAGCAGTTCTTGCTTCTGGTGACAAACTACCTGCATGCAACCCATACACCTGCCTATAAGACTTTAATGCATTATTTACTGATGCAGCATTAGGCGCACTCTCTATACGCTCTTGTAATGTAGCAACTTGATGTTCTAATGCATTATACGCTGCTCCTTCTGGAGTATTAGCAGGTGATAGCACAACAGTCGGCTGATTAATAATAATAGTTTCTGGTAGTGTAATGCCGGGCGTCATAGGAATGGTATCTTGCGTAACTGGTTTTGTAGAACCGTTTTTTTGGTTACCAGATATTGGGCCTTGAGACTGTTGTTGTTGATCTGCAATCCGTGCAGCACGAG
This sequence comes from uncultured Pseudomonadota bacterium, assembly GCA_964606885.1. Lineage (GTDB taxonomy): Bacteria > Babelota > Babeliae > Babelales > CAIQNR01 > CAZSHB01. Next base: position 18,370 of record CAZSHB010000010.1, read on the forward strand.
CTACCGCAGCTGCTTGTTCTTTTAATCTTTGATCTTCTTGTACCAAGTCATTGTCTTGCGTAACAGGATCAGATTCATGCTCGCCTGCAGAAAGTGCAAACGTTAACCCCATACTTAACCACAACCAATATCTGCTCATCACGCCCCCCTAGAACTTAATTACTGCCCTTGTCCACACCATTCTGTTGTTGAATCTTACGCTTTACCCAACAAGGGCTGGTAAGAAATTGCTTACGTTTTAAAGGTAATTGCGCACTCGATAACTGTTGATCATTATTCGTATGGCCAAGATACGCCGCTACCCCTTTTTCTTTTTTCACCACCTGTGCTTCTTTATCCGCAACTAATGGATGTTCTAATTCTTGTAAACAAAGTAAGGTACGTTTTTGCGCGTCTGCAACAAACGTTGGGTACTCTTGTTTAAAAAGTTTATCGATATATGCCAAAACTGAATTTTCCAATTCTATTACGCTTGCCGGTACCGCCTTTTGCCATTGAGCCGCTAAGGTATACAATTGATCAAGAATGGCCAAAACCTGCAGATACGATGCATAGGTTGCCTCTTTTGCAGCATCTTGAATAAGCGTAAACTGTTGTTTAATAGCAAGTAAGGCTGCATCTATATCCTGCTGTGCAGTTGTTTGTTGTACAAGCTGTACGGCGGCAATAGGCTGAGCCGCTGTTACTGTTTCTGCTTTTGCAGCAGCACAGACAAACATGACACTACTAAGCATCGCACAGATAATCATACGCATTATATTGCCATTCATTACTTACCACCCTATTTCCCCAAAATGCATGCGGAGTAGCGTTTCCTACACCCCATGCCCTATTTGTAACTTTTCTAGTAGTAATTATAATATAGGCGATGGTACCTAAACAAGAGTTTAATTGTAATTAGTTCTTCGGCGTCTTATTTGGATATATCCAGGTGGACAGCTTGCCCCTTTTTTTCTGCGGCTGCTTTTCTACACATGCCAATTGATCGTTGCGTGCTTCGTCCAATTTTCTTTTTTGGGAAGATCTTGGCATTGCGACCGGATGTGTTGGAAAACCAATCGTATCTTTAAATTGATCATCGGCACTGACATCTGCTGTACCATCGTTACTCCACGACATTGCACGCACATAAAAACCGTCGTCTGCGTACATACTGCTCATACTTACTGCTAACAACCCTAGAACCATTCTCTTCTTCATTTAAACCCCCTATGTTAGATTTACTACTTGAATTATAACTAATCAGATAGCAATCTAACAAGGGTTTTTGCATGCTAAGCTTATGCGCTCTATAAGAAAACAGCTCTCTTTAGTTGGTAGGTAATGATAAATCCGCAAGTTCAAATTGAGCGATTTGTAATTGTTTATATTGTTGGTACCCATCTGCAATCTTTTGTTTTGCACTGTTTTGCACATTGACGTCAGGCGAAGCTAACTGTTTTAAAACTCCTACAATATCAGGGCTTGCATTAAGCATCCCATTCATATCTCTGACTATTTGTTGCGCTACCGTTGTTGGTGCACTTTGCCCTGTTACCGTTTTAATATTATTAAGTAATGTATTAATATCAGCTGCTCTAAATGCTGCTAAGGCTTGTGTATTTGAAGCATTAGGACCGACAAGACCGATAGCTTTTGCAAACGTTAATAACGGAATAGGATCAGTATACATAATAGGCTGCTGTTGAAACTGTGTACCATCTTGCAACCAACTATACGGAGCTACTGGTTGTAATGCTTTTTGCAACTGACCTTGCCACTCAACTAACTGATCTGAAGAAACGGTATCTTCAATTGTTGTTAAAGATTGCTTAAGCGACGGTTCAATCTGATTAATAGCCGTTTCTATATTTTGACGTAACGCAAACTGACCTATAGGCATTGTTGCTAATTCTTGCTTTAAATCTACCAACAATTGCTTTTGTTTTTCGATAATATCTGCATAAAACGCAATTTCTTTAATCGCTGTTACTGTTGGTACCTGACCTGACATAGCTTGTGATGCCGCCTGTATTTGCTCTGTACACATATCTGTGACAGTTCGCGCACTTGCAACTACATCTTGCACTGACGCTTTTGTTGATGCTGTACCAAACATTCTTCCAAAAGCTGCTTGCATATTATTTAAGAAATTCATGATCTTAGAACCAGTCTGTTGAGACATAGTATGATTTTTAATATTATCTTGCGCTTGCACTACTTTCTGCCGTATATCGAGCATATCAATAGTAACTCGCGTTTGATTTATTGCTTGTCCATTTTCTTTTTGCACATCTGTAAACATATCCATACGATTAAATATTGTTTTCATATTAGTAAGTAACTTAGCTATTGCATCACTATTTACTGACACCTCATCTGGTGAATAACTTTGCAAAGCATCAACTTGATCCGTACAATAAGTCACTAATTCTTTGCCATATGCACCTAAAAAATCTCCTACTTCTGCCGAATCCGATTTATCAAACATGGCTACTACTTTTGTTGTTAAATTATTTATATCATCAAGCGTTGGTACTTTATTCCCTGCTGATTGCTCAGATAACTCAGTCATAGTTTTTACTACTTGATCAACTGGAGTAAAATTAGCTTTTGGTAGTGTTGGTTGCTTTGCAATTGGTATGTCTTGAGTTGTATTGCCACCCTCATTAACGTTAACTCGATTTTCATATGGTTTTAACTGATTAAGTAATGTAGTAGCACTTTCTAGTGTTGTTTGAATCTCATCGGTAGCAACACCTTGATTTTGTAATCCTTTTAATTTCCTCACAAGTCGCTGCAATTTCAGAACTTGATTACCTAGATCTTGCTGTGTTGTAGGATCAGCAGGATTATAGTCATTAATCGCTTGAGTGGTTGCATCTAATGTAGTTTGAAAATTAGAGATAGTAGTGTTCAACAATTCCTGCGCTTGTGGGGTGATTGTTGTTGCACTATTTACTGATTGTTGCACAGTTGTAAGATTATCACTCACAATATCAACTGATTCTGTTAATGCAGTAGTATTAGTAAATTGAGATGGTTGATTACCACGATTACCAGGACCATTAGTAGGCCCAACAGGTTCAGGTGATATTACTGAATTGCCAGGTTGTTGCGGACCTTCATGTGCTGGATCAAACTCAGAAGGATTTTTATCTCTTGGATTTTCTGGTCCTGTTGGCTCTTCAATCTCGCCTCTACCTATTTCCGCTTCTATTGCTTGAAGTTGCGTATTTACAGTCATAACAGACGTAAGAAATATAACACCAAATAATATACTGTTCATACGCTATTCCTTAGATTTTACTGATTCTGCATATACAAGAACACGATTCATAACAATAATTGTCTGTTGAAACTTTTGATCAATATTATACATAAACAAACGTGCCTGAGACTGATTTGCTAATGAAACCTCTTTCTTAAGAAGATCATATTGATTTTGCATGTCTTTTGCCTGCGCTATAAGATCTGTATATTTAGCTAAAAATTCAGCTTGTGTCATACGTCCACTTTTTGTTGCTACTAAACGATAATCAGAATTAAAAGCTTTTAATTCTTCAGTATTATTCGGCACAAACGTTTCCATTTGTTTCTCTAATAAAATAACTCTCTGTAAAGGTGTATATGGTTGCGAACTACTTGCTGCATTTAACGGAATAAGACGTCTAAGAGGTTGACCAGATCTTAACCCTGCCGATTGTTGTTGCATGTCTGTATCTGGCTGTTGTGTAGAAGAAGTATCACGTTGAACTACTGGTTGTGGCATTGGCTGCCGCACTGGTGTAACCACTTGTATTGGTACTTGTACTGGCGTTTGTGGTAGTTTTTGCGGTGTTGCAATTCGAGTTGGTGCCTGTGATGGCGCCGGTTCTGGTGAAACTGTAGGAGAACTCTTAAAACCAAGTCTTTGTTTGAATCGCTTCCACCAACTTACTGCTTGTTGCTCCGCTTGTTGCACGCCTTGATTATCAGGATCAGTAGATGCTTCTTGTTCTAATTGTTGTATATCTACTCTTGCTTGGCGCATATCTGAGCTCGTTAATTGACTAGGATCTTCTTGCATCCACGTATTTAATCTACTACGTGCTGCACGATCATAACCAGTAACTTGATCATACATTTGCGATTGTTGTCGTGGCTGTTGTTGTGGAGATGTTACAACAGCTCCATAAATACCATCATCTGTTTCATCGACAACCGTATAGGTCGGAGATGTATTATCTGTTGGCCTTCTACTTGTAGGAACTGGCGGAGGCGTTTGAGTAACAACATCATACACATCTCTATAATCACCACCCTGCACTTGCCCTGGAAGATTTTCTATACTTTCTGTTGAACCTGCACTTCTTGTTGCAGGACTAGAAGATGCAGAAGAAACTGGAGATTCATACACACCATCTTCTGTTGGTAATGCTGGTTTTGTTATACGTGCAGAAACCGGCGGTCGATAACTTTGCCCTCTATTAACCGTTGCATAACTTGGCATATCAGACGGCATGCCACTTTCAACACCTTCACCCGGTCCAGAGGCAAACATAGTTGTCACCAACAACAAACCGCATACTAAACTTATTTTTTTCTTCATACCTATCCCTTTTTATACTTTAGTACCTATTTGTTTTAATAATTTTGACTTATTATCAACATACGCTGTAGGTGATACAACGATGCCATTGAAGCTGTCGATAAATTTCTGTGTATTGGGCCGACCACCAGCAGGATTTTGTACCGTAGCTTGATAAAACTGCATAAATATTTGCGTAGATGAATCTAGAACAAGTGGTCTTCCTTGCAATAAAGCAGAAGTTGTTTTTTGTATATCAATATATGCAGAACTACTGGTTCGCTTTAAAGCCTTCATAACAGGGCCCATATCATCAGAAAAGATCCCCATTATTGTTGCATCTAAAAAAACATTATCTACCGAAGAAGACGGCGTAATAGTAGGCAAATTTAAAGTAGGTTCTGCAAAAACAAGACGCAACAATTCAGCTACAGATTGTGGATGTAAAGCAACCAACTTTTTTGTTTCCTGATCTCGCTGTACTTCGCGTCGCAAAATTACAGCAATCTGTCCAACTGTCAGTTTTCCAAATTGTTGTAATTTTTGACTATGTTCAGGATGTGAAGAAAGATCCTGCATAAGATACTGAACAGCTTGTATATCAGCTCTAACATCTTCTATTTTCTGGGCAAGTTCTGCTGCTACACGTAATGATTCTGCTTGTCGTTGATATGTTGCACGATCAGTAATATTACGCAATCCATTTAACTGACTCATAAGAAGAGAATAATTATTATTAAATAAAACAAGAGACTCTGTAATAGCCGTAATTGTTAATGGATCAAAACCAACAACAACCGGTTGCTGCGGACGAACAGCACTAGTTGCTCTTGAAAAAAGTCTGCGCACTCGATCCGTAAACGAACGTGATGGTTGATATTCTGCAGGTAACACAATCTCAGCAACCGGTGTATATTCTGGCAATCTAGCTCTTGTTTGAGAAGCGGTGTGTGAAGAAGCAGGAGTATACAGAGGAGGACAAACAATAGAATCATAAGACGGCAACTCTTCTACTGGAGGGTTTGGAGGTGTTGATGCTCGTGGCGGTGTTGCTGGTGGTGTGTAAGCAGCAATACCTAGGTACTCAGATTCATATGCAGGTGGCAATCCAAAACTATCGTCTTCTTGAATATCCATACTATAAACAGTATGCACCATACCTACGCACACTAAACTGAGCATCCCTAAACGCTTCATACCCTACCCCTTCTTTTAGTCCGCCGTAGCCCTCGACGACTGTATATATCTTACTCTCCTGAATGCCTGGTTATTTAATACCTGCAATTTGCTGATTTGCGGGAGACAACGAAACATTTTTTAAACTGCAGTTCAGACCTTTGCAAAAAAGATTCAATGTATCTGCTTCTCTAAACGTACGAATACGTTTTAAAGCCCCATCTAAAACAGTTGGATTAGAACCCGATTGATACTTTTGCACCGTAGCAATATCTTGCTTTAATACGCCTTGAATATCAGCAATAGTTTGTGCATATTGATTAAGTAATGGTTCACACGCTGCAGGATCAATACAAGCTTTTGTGAGCGCATTAGTAATAATTTTGGCGTTTGACTGTAGGTTAGAAATTTTTGCTGATTCTATTTTTTGAGATCCTACAAACAAACTTTTTACATACTCTTTTGCTGATTGCATCATATTTTTTATTTTTGCTTGCCACGTAGGAGTAGCTTCTACAACATCAATAGTAAGTTGTGTATTCAGTTCTTGAATATTCTTAACAACTATTTCTTGTTGCCTATCCATTTGTTTCTGCAAATTAGGTTCTGCAATCATCTCCATAAGCGCCTGTTGTTTTTGTCCCGTTTGGCGCGCTTCTTGTTCTAACGCTTTAATCTGTTGTCTTATTTTTAAAGCAGACCCTAGATTGCTTTCTTGCTCTAACTGCTCTTGCAGATCCATAATGTCATTATTAATAGTTTCAAATTTTTTAGTCACCGATTCTAAGGCTGTTTTTTGTTGCAGTGTTAATGATGATGCATCAATAGATTCTTCATCTTCGTCAAAATCACCTGCTTGAGTTACAATATTAGCATCACCACCCTGCACATCCATAGAATCGATTGGTTCTGATGCTATAGAAGTAGTTGATTCACCAGAGCCTGAGTTGCCAGATGTTTGATTTTCAGAGTCATGAGTATCATTTTGATCATCGTCCTGCAATTCACCGTCATGCTCAGGTCCAAAATCATCATCTTCATCATATTCTCCGCCGCCATATTCTTTACCATAATCAACATTTGGATCATAGTCTCCAAGAACATCAGAAGGACCAGACATAACTTCTGCAAAACTGTATTGGGTGAAACCAACCATACATAATAACCACAATGTACTCTTCAACATGATGACCCTTTTTTTATTTCTTACTCAGGTATTGTATCTGTTGCTGCCGCAGCAGCAGCCTCTTTTTCTTGTTTCTTTTTTTCGTAATAATTAATTGGATGATGATCAACATATTCTTCTTCTTTTGCGCCAAGCGTATGCTGATCATAAACATTAGTAGAATGCGTGTGATAGGCAGGATCAAAAGCAGCTGCATTAGATGACGACTCTTCAGAAAAAGCTACTTCAGACTGAGGTGACGTACCATCACTGTCACTACTACCAAACCCCCCTGCAAGTCCAAGCGAATCTGTTCCTGCATCAAAACCAAAATCGTCATCATTTGTTTCTTCTGCAGTAAATTCTTCTCCTTCAGGACCGCTCATAAACATATCATCTTGACCATGAGAGCCATCATCAAAAGAAGAGCCTCCACCGCCAGCACTTCCAAAAAATCCGCGGCTTGCCTTGATTGCCCAACAACAGCCAGCACCAAGTGTTGCTACCAAAAGCAATCTGAGTAAAGCGATTCGTTTCTTCTCCATGCCGTTATACCTCTTTATCTGATGTTACAACCCTTACAGCACTTCATAAAGAACATAAGAATACTGATAAAGCCACATAACCCAAAACCGTACTGAACCAGCACAATCATTGATTCAACAGGCAAAACTGCATACACATCAAGACCAAAAGCCTGTAATCCTATAGTCATAGAACCAAGACCAGACACAAACCAGATAAATCTACCTAACATACGGTGAGTAGCAGCATTCATTATTTTTCCCCTTTTGTTATAATCAGAAAAGATTCTTTTCCCTTTTTCACACTATATAGAAAAAAACAGACTACTTTCAAGACTAAAATTATCTATAAGGATTTATTATGAGTATTAAGGCAGGTTTAGTCGGATTGCCTAATGTGGGTAAATCGACTCTCTTTAACGCATTGACCAATTCTCAAGTTCCAGCAGAAAACTACCCTTTTTGCACAATTGAGCCACACACAGCCATCACAGAAGTGCCCGATGCACGGCTTGCTCGTTTTGCTGAAATCTATGGGTCAAAAAAACTTATTCCGGCCAGCATGCAATTTGTTGATATTGCAGGCTTGGTTAAAGGCGCATCAAAAGGTGAAGGCCTTGGTAACCAGTTTTTGGGCACTATCCGCGAGGTTGATCTGATTATCCATGTGCTCCGTTGTTTTGAAGGGGATGAAGAAGTTAATCCGCTTGAACACTTTGATACGATCATTTCTGAACTTGCCCTTAAAGACCTTGAATCGATTGAAAAACGCCAAGCAAAAATCGGCACCCTTATCAAAGCAGCTCAACAAAAACCGCTTGAAAAACAACAGCTTATGGCTGAACAAGAGCTTCTTGTTAAAGTGATCGATTACATCAACACTAACAAAGCAAAACAAGTACGCTCACTCTTACTTGCCCACCCAACTGTGACTACCGTAGAACTCCTGACAGGCAAACAGTTTATTGTGGTGGCAAACATGTCTGAAGACGTGTACATGGACAAACAATATCTGCATAACAAACATTTTAAAACCATGACAGAATTTTTTGGTGCAGACCGCGTCGTGCCTGTGTGTGCTAAAACTGAATCTGAACTATCACAACTATCAGAAGAAGAACGTACAGAAATGATGGCGCTCCTTGGCATGGAAGAACGTGGTCTGGCAGGACTTATTACAAAAACCTACCACGAACTTGGCCTCATCACCTTCTTTACCGTAGGACCAAAAGAAGCACACGCATGGCCTATTAAAAAAGGAATCACCATCCGTGCAGCTGCAGGTGAAATTCATTCCGATTTAGAACGTGGTTTTATTTGTGCAGAAATTGCTTCATTTAAAGATATCGATCATTACGGTAGTGAACAAAAGCTCAAAGAAGTCGGCCGTTTACGCACTGAAGGCCAGGACTATATAGTGCAAGATGGCGATTGGGTTCATATTAAATTCAACGTATAAACTGTCTACGTCTATCCGACATCGCATAAAGCTACTTCGGACTTCGCCTTGTTGTAGATACTAATTAAAAAAAAGGCCCGGTTTTCACCGAGCCTTTTTTAGTGCTAGATAATTTTGCTAAGGGATTAACCTTAACTATAAACTCTTAGAATGAAACGTTTCCTTGTAGGAAGATGCCCCATACGTCTAGAGTCTTGTTGCTGCTGCCGCTGAATTCAACAGAAGCGCCGCCGCCTAGGCAAGGAGCCCAGTCATTATCCATCCAACAGTAGTTAACGCCACCAAAGATCACGTTACCCATTGCTGAAGGAGCCAATGCTGAACTTTGATCAAGTTTAGTGTTATCAATTACGTAAGTTGCATAATTAGAACTTGAAAGAGTTGTTAATGTACCAGATATTAAACCTGAAACAGCTACACCTGCATAAGTAGATTGTGCAGAACCAGCTGTAGTAGTTGTAGCACCTGCGTTAGCAGTTCCTGGAGTCCATAAAACATAAGTATTTGCAGCAATGCTATCTACCCAGCTCTTGAACTTTTCTGATGAGTGACCACCAGCTGTATAACCGAAGTCAACAGTGAAATTACCATGTTGGTAGATGAACATTAATGTTACATCGTATGCAACATCCATGCCGATTTTTGCTTGACGAGTACCAACGTTGATCATGCTGTCCATTTCACCTGAGTAGGTAACTGTACCAGAAGTCAAGTTAGTCATCTTTTTAACTAAGTTGTAACGTGAACCTACGCCACCCATAGTGGTGTTCAAATCAAATGAACGAACTTGAGTGTTGTCAAATACAGTGTACACATCGCCATGTAACCATGCTGTGAATTGGTGATCTTCATCACGTTCCCATAGACGGATAGCAGTATCAATTGTACCACCTACACCAAAACGACCTGCATAACCTACAACTGGTTCAAACATATACTTAGCTTTTGACTTACCGCCAGCACCTAGTAATGCATGAATACCAAGACCGAAGTGCATATTTTCTTTAAGTACGAAATCGTAACCTAAAGTCATATGAACGTCACCAAGCTTAGTTGTTGATTGTGAACCAGCAACACGGCCATATCTCCAAGGGTTAATTTGGTCGGCGTAAGTTGCTGTACCTGCAAACGCTGCTGCTGCACTTGTATAAGGAAGAGCAGTTGCTGCTGATTGCAATACACCTGTATCAAACTGATAATCATATTGAACTGCGTTTGTTGAAGGTGTGCTTGTTAAATCGGTTAGATTAACATTCCACTTTGTCCAAACTAAAGGAGCTTGTACTTGGAACCATAGACCATCAACCCATTCGTTGAAACCAACAAAAAGATCAAATGAAGAAACCAAAGTTTGTACTTTTGGTGATGCTGTAATTGTACCTGTGTACCATGAGCTCAACAACAAGTTAGAGTTCATAATATCAGTTGTTGTATTTGTTGTAGTTGTCTTTTGAGCACCAATGGTCATTACATCTGTACCATTGAAGAACAAGTACTTACCAATCTTTGAGTTGCTGAATGATTGGTAGTAACCGGTTTGTGATTTAAACACGCCATAGATGTGGTCTGTGTCGTATTTATGGATAGCGCCAGTTTGACCGAAAATCGCGTCAGCTGTGCCGTTTTGAGCGTGAGGCAAGAAGAAACTCTTACCGCTTGTTGTAGCATTTACGTGAGCAATGCTGAGAAGCATGCTGACCGCAAATAACTTTTTTGCAAATTGATTCATCTGTTACTCCTTTTTGCAATCTACTTAGAGATTCAATGTGTCATACACTTTTTTAGGATAAATTTAAGAACTGAATCGTTCTTGTGTGTTGCGCTTCTTACTCCTCCTTCCTTTCCACTTGTTATACGGTTTAACTTTTGTTTTCCGTGATTTCAAGTTTGTTCTGCTTCATTTTTAGCCCACGCTAATACATTTCATTTTACAAGTCAACATCTGTTACCTAAGAGTCGACTCATAGAACAGAAGGTAGTATAATCACCCGCGAATTCGTAAGTAAATACTTTTTTGTTCATTGTTAGATTGTATGCTTGTTTAGCAGCTTTACCGTTTCAAAAGGACGTGTTCATGAATTATTTGTCCCTCTACACCTGTGTGCAAATAGTAGGAGAGTCACTTCCGCTGAGTAGTTCAGGCAACGTCAAGGTGTGGACAACCTTATGCAGCATGCTCGGTCTTATAACGCTACCCTCCGTGCCTTTTTGTAAGAACATAGACTTCTTGTTACACATACCAACGCTTCTTATTTTGCTTATTTTTTTCTTTAAACGCTGGATACGCTACATACCATGGTATGGATGCCGCTGGCGACAAACAGTACGCGTTCTCTTGTGGGTTGGATTAGTAGATGCAATGACCAGTTTTTTTTATTTTTTTCGCGCACTTCACGACTACTGTGAAGGCACAACACTCCCTCTATGGATAGGCTTTTTAATAACTGCCAGTTTGTTATATAGCACTCGCAGATGCACCATACAACATCTACCTGAACTATCAGTGTTTAGTTTTAAAAAGGCTTTTGTGTTTGGAATGATGCAAAGTATTGCAGTCATCCCTGGCATATCCCGCTTTGCAAGCACCTACGCTGTTGGCCGATGGTACGGCTACAAACCTGCCGATGCTTTATGGTTTTCTTTTTTAATACAGATACCACTGTTACTAGCAGCAATTGCCTTAGCCAGCTACACAACCGATATCAGCACACTCGGTTTCTCAACTACCACATCAACGTTATGTGTTATTGCATCTCTAAGTGCCTATGAACTACTTGTCCTTGTTGCACGCACAGCCGATCGCTGTACCTTCTGGCATTTTAGTTGGTATGCTCTTGGATTAGCTGCCCTTGCTTTTTACCTAGGGCTTTAAATGAAAAGAGGAGCCTATGAACAGCAAAAAAAAGAAGTACGTATCATTAGTAACACGCACTATCAGTTCTATTATACAACATCAGTATGTCTCACTAAGCGCAAGTATTGGACTAACCGCTTACAGCAGCTTAGCGCTCTTTAGTTTCAATCCACATGATCCATCATGGTTTTACTATTCAAGCGAAATCACCCCTATTACTAATGCAGCTGGTGCATGGGGCGCGCAATTAGCCGCTCTTGCATTCTATACACTTGGTAATGCTGCATACATAATCCCTACACTTTTTATGTATACCAGCTACACGCTATGGTTTGGCAAAACGGTTAAACAAGAAAGCGATCGTCTTATTGCACTCATCACGTTCTTACCCGTTACTGCAGCACTTTTACAAAGTTATCAACTGGGAGCAACACCCTATATGAATGCTGGTGGCATGCTTGGGCTCGTGCTCTATCAAAAATTAGTGCACGCTTTAGGAAATTGGGCTACTATCGCTCTCTTAAACGGTATTGCAATCAGCCAACTGCTCATGATTACACGGCTTTCTCTGGTCACCGTAGCATCATGGTTACTCACTGCTCTTAAAGGTCTTGCCATACTCTATAGTTACATACTGCTACCAGGTCTTAAAATTGCAGTGCGCTGCGCACACATGGCACTCACCACACTACGCACTACAGCAAACTATCTTCACAAAACAATAACAACTACAACTCCGGCATACGATAATAGTTCTGTTATGGAATTTGAACATCCGCAACCAGTGTACGAATCTGCACACGACTCTGAACCCGCACTAGCAACACAGCAAGAAGCTGTTAAAGACACAATAATAAAAACGGCACACAGCGCACCAAAAAGAAAAAGCGTATTTACACTCCCAAGTTTAAACTTTTTTAGCAAAAGCGATAAACCATCAACTGCAACGGTTAACGATGAACACAAACAGTTAGTACAAGTACTACAAGATAAATTATCCCGCTTTGGGATTACGGGCACTGTCACTGCTATAAAACCGGGACCAGTCGTGACACTCTTTGAATATCAACCGGATATTGATACTAAAGTAAGTAAAATTTTAGCACTGGAAAACGATCTTGCTTTAGCACTTGAAGCAATGAGTGTTCGTATTATTGCACCTATTCCAGGCACATCACGCGTAGGTTTTGAAGTTGCTAATAAAGAACGTAAAGCGGTATTGATGGGCGACATGGTTCGCTCTGCACTGTTTACGCGCAGTACATACCAGCTCCCTATTGTGTTAGGGTCAGATACTGCAGGGGAAAGTGTTATTATTGATCTCACCGACACACCACATTTACTTATTGCTGGTTCAACAGGCTCTGGTAAATCGGTTGCTCTTAACACACTCTTACTGAGTATTTTAACAAAGAAAACACCTGACCAAGTAAAGTTGGTGATTATCGATCCTAAGCGTTTAGAATTTGCATCGTATCAAGATATTCCACATTTATTATTCCCTATTATTACACAACCTTCTAAAGCAGCACCCGTTTTAAAATGGCTTGTACGCACTATGGAAGAACGATACGAAACCATGGCACAAGCAGGCGTACGCGCTATTAGCGAATATCAACGCCTACAAGCGCAACAAGAAGAACCAAAGTCAATGCCGTACATTATTGTCATGATCGACGAGCTTGCCGATCTTATGATGGTAGCAGGCAAAGATGTAGAAGAAAGTATTGCACGCCTTGCGCAAATGGCCCGTGCAGCAGGTATACATTTAGTAGTAGCAACACAGCGTCCATCCGTAGATGTTATTACCGGCGTTATTAAAGTTAACTTCCCCAGCAGAATTTCTTTTAGAGTTACCTCAAAAGTTGACTCCCGCACTATCTTAGATACAGGCGGCGCAGAGCATTTACTGGGTAAAGGAGATATGTTGTTTATGGATGCACACAGCGCACGCATGCGCCGTATCCATGGAGCGTATGTAACAGACAAAGAAATTAATCAAATTGTAGCCGATATCAAAGCACAACAAGGCCCTTCATATATAGATCTTCAAGATGCAGTTGCTGCGTATAATCAGCAATCTCAGCAACAAGAAGAACCATTATTAAACGATATTATGCAATTTTTAGATGCCGTAGATGAAGTGTCTATCTCACTGTTACAACGCAGATTTAAAATTGGGTATAACCGATCAGCACGCATTATTGAACTCCTTGAACAACAAGGAAAAATTATGCCTGCCGATGGTGGCAAAACAAGAAAGATCGTGCGGTAAGTATATATTATACTGCTAAAAGTTTTTGAGTTAGAGCACCGGTAATACGCGTATCAACCGTTACTTGCTTTAAAAAATGTGTTGCAGCTTTTGCTTCTGGTGACATACCAGATTCTTTTATAAGTGGTTGTACTAGAGCGCCAGTCACTTTTGCTACCAACGTACCTAAGCCAATTTTAACTAAAATAGAAAAGGCTAACTCATCACAACGAGCTGCTTTATACGCAAGAAGTAAACCAAGTGTGCCGACGCCAGCTGCACAACCTACATAATAGGATGCAGTTTTTGGCACAGCAATCGGTTGTATTTGAGATGGTATATCTAAAGATGCATCAGTATGTGGATGCACGGCCTGCTGAACTGCAGTAAGACCTATAACCATAGGCATCTCAACACCAATAATTTTAGCAGTATAAGCAAGACCCGATTGAGCCCAGCCATATCCTACTAAAGAAGTCGCTAAAGGAAGTGTTGTAAGTAATGTATCAGAAGCACCTTGCACGAGCTGTCTTTGCGTAGCTGCAACAACAGGTGCCGGTATATAATAAGCATGCACAGGCGAAACCGCTATCAGCAGTCCCAACATCCATAATGATTTTATATTCTTATTCATAAACTTAATACCTCCATAAACGTACTATAGATCAGCATATCGATTATCCAGAGCCACTCAAATGGTCGGCAAATAAGCTCAGCAAAGCAGTATCTATTACTCAATAAAACTGCTTGGTTTTAAGCTCAGATATAAGCTTTTTTAGTGAAATACCCAAAAATTTAATGCCAAACAGAAACAGATTGTCAAATAAAATAATAGCTCTTTTTTGATGTTTTAAGCTTACTATTCTTGACAATTATTCAAAATATAGACATCTTCTAGCCGACATCACCTACAGTAATCATCAAACGCACAAACCTAACGGAAAACCGGAGAGCCTATCCATGCATCTTGATTATGAGATCCTTACACGAGTCGCCCCTGAAGCACGCCTACTACACGGACACCTAGGGCAGGATGTTAGTTTTTCTATCGATAGCCGGTCATTGCAAAGCACTGATCTGTTCTTCGCAATGACCGGTGCCGCTACCGATGGCCATCTTTTTATAGCTGACGCTCTTACTAAAGGTGCAGGCATCGTTATTGCTCAAGATAAAGAACATCTCTTACTCTCTATTCCCGCAACAATACTCGCTCAAAAAATAGTAATTGTTACTCCCAATCCGCTCCATCTCTTGTTGGATCTTGCTCGTGCATGGCGCGCTCGATTTGCATACCCGATTATTGGAATCACAGGATCTATTGGCAAAACAAGCACCAAAGACACCCTGGTATCAGTTATGGAACACACAGGCAAAAAATATATCGCATCATACGCCAACCAAAACACACTGCTTGGCATCGCCCTTACTATGTCTCGCTTAAAGGCAGATCTTGATTGTGCCATATTTGAAGTTGGCATTAGTAAAGTAGGCGAGATGGCAAAAATGGCCCATCTACTACAACCAACCACAGGCATTATTACCTACATAGCCCACACACATACTGAAGGCCTTGGTAACATCACCACCATTAGTGCCGAAAAACGGGCCCTGTTTTCCTGCTTTAAAGAAACAAGTATTGGTATCATTAATGGTGATCAACCACTCCTAAGCGGAACCAGTTACACACACCCGGTGATCCGTTTTGGTACTAAAACAACCAACCAAATTCAAGCACGTCAGATTAAACATCATGGCGACTCACTCTCGTGCGTACTTAAAATATACGGACAAAAACAGTCCATTACCCTCACACCAGATCATCCTGGTAGACTTAATAGTGCACTTGCGTGTATTGCCATAAGTCACCATTTGGGGCTCCCTATAGAACAAGTACTTGCCGGTATTAGTGCCTACCAACCAGTGCATCAACGCTTTAAAAGCTGCCAACTTAAAGATTACAAAGGCGTGGTTATTGACGATTCTTACAACGCATCACCAGAAAGCGTTAAAGCTGCTCTTCTTGCTTTTGATTCATTACCGCACAAAGGCAAAAAAGTGGCCGTGCTTGGTGACATGCTTGAACTTGGCCCTACCAGCGGATTCTGGCATCGTCAGCTTGGCCGTTTTCTTAAAAAGACCCCTACCGTTACCCATGTGGTTTTTGTAGGCAAAGAAACAGAAGCTTCCCTTAAGCTCGTACCAGCGCATGTTACCGTGACCCATGTTAAGGAATGGAGCGATGCAATTCCTGCAGTTCGTGCTACACTAGAAGACGACACTGCGGTCCTAGTCAAAGGATCGCGCGGCATACAATTAAGCAAAGTTGTTAAAGAACTGGTACAGGATTAACCTACATGCAAGATAAAAAGAAACTTATAGACGCTCCAGAAGCGACAGAAGCAGCATCTACCGTCTATCATATTCCGGTGCTCCTCAACCAAGTGCTTGAAACACTGGTGAACAAACCTGACGGTCTGTATATGGATGTCACGTTTGGTGGCGGCGGTCACTCACAAGCAATTTTAGATACCTTTCCTAAAAGCAAGGTCGTTGGTCTTGACTGGGATAAAGATGCACACGAAAACGCTGCACCGCTTTTAGAAAAATACCCAGAA
>CAZSHB010000011.1:0-20267 GCA_964606885.1 uncultured Pseudomonadota bacterium
CAGCAGCACGCAACGCATATGCTGCCAAAAACAATATGTTTATTAACAGCGCTGCCCCTGTTTTATATACGGGATCGACATATAGAGATTCCTTCTCTAGGGCAAGATATAAAAGAAAAATTAGTAGCACTGGGTGCTATTTTTAACTTGCGTGCTATTACACCAAACTATTGGTGGATGGAGTTAACGACCGGTTTAGAAAATCAGTCAGTAAAAGCAACAGGGACTAACGTGGTCAATATGGCTCAGACAGCTTTTGATGATATTATTATTTCTGCCGGTAAGAATTTTTTCTTTGAGAAAAAAGGTCAAATTGCACCGTATATTATTGCGGGCTTTCCTTTGCAATATAAAGTAACGCCGTCTGAAGCACAAACAACATTAGTAGGGTCCCGTTTTTTTGGACTTGGCGGTGGTATAGAGTTTTCGCATGCGTTTGTTGAAAAGCAGGATCATTCGTTTGTTGGTATTTTACAAACACGGTTTGTGCATTTTTTTAATAGAAATTGGTACCCGATATTCCCACGAGACGCTCGTATTCAACCGGGTAATATCACAGATATCTTTGTGATTTTTCAGTACAATAAACATATGGGTTCGATTGAAGTTGGCTATAACCCAACCATTTTTACTGATCAGGCGGCGTTGTTTCAATCGGGAATTGTGCGTGCGCCTGTAACAGTGCGTAACAGCTTCTATACAAATTATACGCATATTTTTAGAGAGACGTTTGTACTAAAAGCGCCAGGTGCTTTGGGTATTGGGTTTAACGTTTCTAGATCTGATCTTTTTAAGACTAAAATTTATACTGGGTGGATTAATTTGAGCATCATGTTTTAAATTTAACGCACTGTCGGTATAATGCTTCTAGATAATGATTGTCTTATACTCTTACACAGGTGCATTACGTGAAAAAAATATTGTTATTATTAACGCTTGTACTTGGTTGTCAGCTATCGGCAGCAGATTCTAATCTTAAGAAATTGGTTGGTGCGGTCGCTTCTGTTTTTATTTCAGATTCTTCTGATTCTGACTTTAAGAAGTTGTCTGATGCAGGGGCTTCCGATTCTGATAAAAAGATTATTGCTTACTATAATGCTGCAAGATATAACAAATACGGTCTAGAAAAAATACTTAGTGATTGTGTGCAGTCATGGGAAAATTCTTCTGAACATAGAAAAAAACAACAAACAACATATATTGATTATTATAAGATAAGTTTTGATTTTGCCTATCCAGAAACAGTTGTTGATAGAGATGGCATGTACCAGTCTGCCCGCTTTGGGAAAGTGAATTTTTTTAATGTATGGTATATAGATCGTGCAAATAAACTGAGAGCACTTTGTGGTTTTCCACCTATAGTATTCGCTGATGAAAAAAAACCTGAAGAAAATATAAGAGCTAGCATAGAATGCACGGAGTTTATAAATCAGGTATTAGCAGTTACAAAGAATCCGTATAGTCAGTTTAGGGAATAAATAATGGTTAAGCAGTATGTCATAATTGGTGTTTCAGCAGCTGGTATTGGATGTATGTCTAAATTACGACAACTTGATCCAGAGGCTGCCATTATTGCACTGTCTGATGAACCAGATTTTCCATATAACAAATGTTTTTTGGTTGACTATGTCAGTGGCACAAAGACACAAGAACAGATTTACACCAAAGCACCTACGTTTTTTGCAGATAACAGTATAGATCTGCGTTTAGGTACCAAAGTTGTAGCAGTTAATGCTCAAGAAAAAACAGTGACGTGTCATGATGGTACGGTGCTTTCATACGATGCACTGTTGCTTGCTACCGGAGGCGCAGCGCGTAGTTTGCATGTGTCAGGTTCAGACAACGTTGCAGGCATTATGCCGTTTTATACCTATAGTCAGGCTGATGCTGTTAAAGCGTGGGCAGTACGTCCAGAAACAGAAACTATTGTGGTAGTTGGAGCAGGGTTATCGGGCCTTGAATGTGCCGATGCACTGTTGGCGTATAACCGTAAAATTATGGTAATTGATACTGCAGATAGGCCGTTGCCGCATCATACAACACCACAAGCAGGAGATTATTTAGTACAAGCGCTTACAGCAACAGGTGTGCAATTTTTACCAAAAAACAGTGTAGCGTCTGTTGGTAGTAGCAACGGCGTGTTGAGTGGTGTAACGCTTAGTTCTGGTGAATCTTACTCAGCACAGATGCTTGTGTGGGCAATTGGCGCACAACCTAATCTTACTCTTGCAAAGCAGGCTGGTCTTGCAATTGCGCATAATGCAGTTGTTGCTAACCAGTATATGCAAACAAGCGATCCATCTATTTTTACAGCAGGTGATTGTGCGTTAGTAACAAATGTTCTTACTCAAGAACCGGTTAGAAGTACCACATGGCCCGATGCGATAATGCAAGGGATGGTGGTTGCGCATGGCATGGTAGGGATTTCTAAAACCTATGCGGGTGTAGTGCCGCTGTTAAGTTCATCCTTTTTTGGTAAAAAGTTTTATACAGCAGGAACACTTAAGCCAGTGCCAGGTGGCCGTGTGTTAGAAAGTGCTACTCAGCAAGCGTATATCTACGTGGTGCTTGATAATCAGGGCGTAGTGCAAGGCTTTAATCTGATAGGTGATGTATCAGGCCATGCTGTTGAGCTTAAGCGTTCTTTAGTTTCTCAAACTGTTTATCAAGGCCCTTTGCTTGAGCACCAATAACAGCAACTAGAACTTTTTTACACAACCTGCGCAATAGTCTAAACTGCTTATATTGGTAATGATTTTTAGTAGGGTATACGTCGCATGAAACAGTTATTTTTAAGCTTGTGCCTGGTAAGTAGTTTTCTTGGTGCCAGTGACCAGATTGTTGGTTGGCAAGAATTCCCAAGAACCACGATGACAGAAAAATGTATTGTGACTGTTATGCAAAGTTTGTCGGCAAGCATAGGTTTTTATGCTATGGGCAAGTACGATAAAAATATAAAAGTGCCTGGTTGGATGCATGCGGTGAGTCCAACAGTAGGTGCATGTGCACTAGGGCCTACCTTGGTCCGAGGCTGGCGCTTTAAGAGTAAGATTGCTGCAAGTAAAATACCAAAAATGTATGATCCACAAAACCTTACCGATCCTTTGTTGTACGTTAACACCATTGCACATCCCTTTAATCCAGACGTGTTGATTATCTCAGGTGCAGGTTTATGGAAAGCATTTCAGGCTGTTGATGCTGAGCAACAAGTAGTGTTTGCAAAAACATTATTAAAAAACTTTGATTATGATTCTGTTGAGTGGGCATTACGCTCAGTACGGGAAGCTAAAAAACAGATAGAACAAGCACTGCACGATATAAAAAAATATTCTGATATTGAAGACCGTTTAAACCGAATTATTGATTTTCAGCAGCATAAAGCAATTACGCGTACGGAGCATATGCTTGGCGTTGAACCGGAAGAGCTAGAAGGTTTTGTTCAACAAATACTCGATTCTGGGACTTATTGTCAGCAAGTGACGATTAATAGCATCACCAGAGAGGTTACCACCCAGGACCTATCGCAAACCTGGCATGAGGACGATTTTGTCTATTATTACGCCTCTTGGTATGCCTTTGAGCTTCTTAAAAGCTATAGCCGTCTTTTAGCGTTTGAAAAGATCGTTTTAAGCATACCGTCATAACTCCAATTAAGCTTATTTGAGGACCTTTTGTGCTCTTTAAGCCTCTCTGATACACTTATAGTATGAATATAATAAAGGGCTTTAAGCTCATTACCCTTAAGGGGCCGACGATGAAAAAATTATTATTAACCATAGCTTTAAGCTTAGGATTAACTGCTCAGGCGGCACAGCAAGGAATTATTGATGTTGTCAAAGATGCGGCTCACGATGTTGTTAACCATGAATTAGCTAAGCCTGTAACAACTATAGCAGGATGTACGGCAACAGTTATGGGTGGCAAATGGCTGTATGACAACGATTACTTTAATTGGGTGCGTCCAACGGCAGCTGCTCTAGGAAATGGTATTGCGGTTGGTACAAGAACTGTAGGTAATGGCGTTATTAATGCGGTGACTTCAATTAAAGCTGGCGATGTTGCACTAACAGCAGTAGTTGCTGGTACTGGTGCGGTAAGTTATGGACTGTATAAGGCGGTTGATACTGCAGCACAGACTGATCTTTTAGCGGCTGTGCCATCAGGACTATTAGACTCATGTAAGATTGGCTTAGCTGCATTACCCGCAGCATACGTTGCTTACAAGTGTAGTAAATCTGCTTTTAAAAATTCGGTATTGCATGAAGATGCTGATAAACAAGCACAAAATAATCGTATGTCTTCAACGTCTTTGTATCCGTTAGCATATATTAATAAACTGACGTCGTGTCGTAGTACTGCTTCTTATTTAATTATAGAAGATTTTGCTACGGATGTATTTGTTCCTGGGGCTGATCTTGAAGTAGTGCCTAATCCTAATAATATTTTTGCATTAAAAACCAATAAGTTGCGTGGCGAATTAGCTAAAATTTTACAGTGCGGGAATGATTCTGATGTTGTTACAGAAGGCGTGTTTGCTACTATTCAATTTATACATGCTGAACTTGATCATTTTAAAAAATATACGGATATAGAAAGTGCCTTGGTTTCTCAAGCACAAAGAGCGCTTGGTCAAGTAGGTGCACCTTTAGATGCACGTTATTTTAGAGATACGGATGCGCTTTTACGGCAAGAAGTTTTTGATCAGTTAGAAAACTGGTGTAATGCTTTACAAGCAACACATTGGGCAGATAAGTTCTTTAAAGTTCGTTATCACCTGACAAAAGTGTTTAACAAAACAACATACTATCCTTATTATTCGTCAATCACGTATAATGGTGCTTCTCGTTATGTGGTACAATTACTTAAGCAATTGGGTCGTTTGCAGGCTCTTGAAAAAGTTTTAAGCATAAGCTCGAGAAATAGAAGTACTCACTACTCAGTTGTAGAACGCATATAAAAGGACAGCTATGTTTACTTGGATCACGTCGAATTTATTATGGACAGAAGGTATTGCTCTTGTAGGAATACTTGCAGTTGTTGGTTTACTTGCACACTGGTTTTTTAAACCTGGTAGATACGTTGTAGCTGCTGCCTTTGTATTCTGTTTTTTCTTTTTTAGAAACCCAGAACGTGTATGTCTTGCTGCATTACAAGATCCTACATCAGTACTTGTATGCCCAGCAGATGGTTGGGTGGTCGGTATTGATACACCAGCAACGCATAATTTGGATGGGTATGCACAGCGCGTTTCTATCTTCTTAACGCCGTTTGATGTGCATGTGAACTGGATTCCTTATCCTGGCACTGTCCAAGAAATTAACTATCATACGGGTGAATTTGCTTTTGCTTTTTTGCCTAAAACATCTGACAAAAATGAACGTAATGATCTTGTGTACCAAACTGCTCAAGGTGCAACTATTAAAGTACGCCAAATTGCTGGTAGCATAGCGCGTACTATTGTTTGTTGGGCAAAGCCTGGAGAAACACTGCTTGCAGGACAAAAGTTTGGTATGATAAAGTTCGGTTCTCGGGTAGATGTGTTTTTACCTGAACATGTAGAACTTGCAGTAACCAATGGTCAGCGTGTTAAGGGCGGACAAACGGTTCTTGGTCGCTGGCGTTAAAAAAACGAAACTAAATAAGCAATGCGTAACTCAAGTAATCGCACAAAACGCGTTCAACAAGTACAAACATCTATTCCTTTTATTTTTACCTTTGCCAATGCATTCTTTGGCTTTCTTTCAATCACAAAATCGCTTGAAGGTGAATTTGTTACTGCTGCCTGGTTAATTTTACTAGCGGGCGTAATGGACGCTTTTGATGGTCGTTTGGCTCGCTATTTTGGCACGGTTGGTGAACTGGGCGGCGAGCTCGATTCGCTCTGTGACGCAATCTCATTTTGCGTGGCACCTGCCATTTTGCTGTATAGCTGGTACTTGCACGATTTTGGCCATGCGGGCCTGTTTAGTGTGGTTGTTGGTATGTATCTGTGTGCGGGTCTTTTTAGATTGGCCCGCTTTAATACAGGCACTAAAGAAGAGTCACTCTTTTTCTTTGGGTTACCTACTACGATAGCTGGCGTGTTTCTTGCGTTTCTTATTGTGTATCATCAATGGTTTGAACAAAAACCGGCGCTGCACTTTGTGTTTAACAAGGCAAGCTTAGTTGGTATTGTTGCTTTCTTTGCATTTTTGATGATTTCATCAGTTCGTTTTCCGTCTTTTAAAAAACCGAATTTATCTTTGCGTATGCCGCTTACGTATATCAAAGTATTGCTCGTTATCGGGATCATGTTCTGGTGCTGGCAGCATGGGTATCCATTCTTTTTGTTAATCTTGACCGGGTATATTGGCGGCAGTCTGCTGCGGGTACCGTTTATGCGTGTCTGTGCAACGTATAAAAAACGTCGCAAAAAATAGTTTTATACGGGCAATTTATAGATCCGTAGATCAGTTATAATTTGTTCTACTTCTTGTTGTTTATTAAGCCGTGTGATGGGCGTTTTGTTAAAAAATGCAGTTACTAGATCGTTACCTGTGCGTATGCCTTGAAACTGTTCTTGTAATGGAATCTCGTGCACAATCCCGTACCCAGCTCCATACCCACGTGCTTCTGCAAGTAGTCCAGCTTGAGGGTCAGTTATCACAATCACATGTCCTTTCCAGAAAACCAGATCACCAGCTTCTAGCGTATCGTTCTTGGTAAACAGTTTGCATTCTTTGTTTTGGCCCAGCGTGTTGGTGGTTGTGATGGCAACGCCTGTCATGCGTGCAGCTAAAAACACCAGATGCGCACAATCTAGTCCTGTGTAGGGATAGGTAAGTGCAGTTCTGTGATACGCTTTTATGGAAAAATGGCTTAGTCCAAAAGAGTGTAACGTAAAGTCGGTAGGCGGCGCTGTTTGTAGAATGCTTGAACCGCCAAGAACATACGGTATTTTATCAGGCGCTTGTTGTGCCCAGAAACGGACGAGTTGTACAAATGCGGTCCGTTTTTTTTGGGAGTTTTTATAAGGTTTGCAGCAGACCTGTTTGCTTAGGGTGCAGGTAGTGTTCTTAAGCGTTTCAGGATGCACGCTGGTAACGATATACTGGTTTGCTGTTGTGTTTACTACTGCAAAGCCTGTTCCTGCGCTTAGGGTAGTACCAAGTTCTGGTACAAAATACGGGCGTATTAAAAATACTTTTTCTGCTTTTTTTAATGGAGCTTGTGTGGTTAAAGCAATAGCCTGTTTATCAACATAATAGGTGGTATTGTAGGTGTGGGTAGCATTAGCATATGCTTGATCAATCGTTTGAATCTTATATTCAGTATCAGTTGTTTGTGCCACGATAACTTGATCATTAAGTAAAAGCTGACTGATACGTGCAATCGTATGTTTTTTATAGTTACCCACTTGTAAACGTGCGCCGTGTGTATATGCAGTTGTATATGGGTCTGCAGCAAGTGGTTTGACTGTTAAATCGGCTACCGGTACGCAACAGACGCCATAGGTTGTTGATGTCGTTAGTGCTACTGGTGTGTGCATAATACTGTACACTATAAGCAGGCGATATGATAAACGCTTCATGGGTCCCCTTTTTTGGTATGTCGTTGTATAACACGCTTGTAGAGTACCATACAAAAGATTGGTAAGACTAAATGATTGTCAAAGAATGCTTAAAAACGATATTCTATAGGCATAAATAGGAGTATGTATGAAGTATCTATCGTTCCTGATAAGCATTTTTTTGATAACTGGCTATGTGTATGCTGATGATAGTCCTTGGACTAAGGTCTATAAACATCTCCCCACTCCTGCACAAACTGTTCATAAACAAGAGCTGACGTTTGAACAAAGAACGATCCCTTTTACGCAGCTTATTTTTTCTTGGAATGCTCATCGCCCGCAAGAAGGGTATTATGATTTCTTTTTACGAGTGCGCGACCATAAAACAAAAAAGTGGCAAGATTGGCACAAAATTGCTTCTTGGGGTGCCAATATCCAAAAATCTTTTTTCAGCCGTGTAAACGGATCTCGGTTTGATTATGCGCGGTTTGAAATGGACGGTACGCACCGTGGCGATGCGTATCAGCTAAAAGTAGTAGCGTATGATGCCAACTTGGCCGACGTTAAAGCTTTGGTGGTAACAGCAGCAGACTTTTTTGCTTTTATGCCGGAGTTATATAGCCAGCGGGGTAAAACAAAAGATGGCAAGATTTTATCGTCTTTTATGCTGCATGGTGTGCCTAAAAAATCGCAGATGGTGGTTGAGCATCCACGAGCTCATGCGCTCTGTTCACCAACCTCTATGAGCATGATGGTAGAATCGCTTACCCAAGAGCATACGGACACGCTGACGTTTGCAAATAATGTGTATGATCATGGGCTACAAGTGTTTGGCAATTGGCCTTTTAACACAGCACATGCTTTTGAGCATTGTGAGGGTAAAGTGTTGTTTTATGTTGCGCGCCTTAATTCTTTTGCAGATTTGTATCAGCTGTTACGCAATAATATTCCTATTGCAGTGAGTGTGCGCGGCACCCTAAAAGATGGGAAAAAGCCGTATAACAATGGCCATTTAATGCTTGTTATTGGTTGGGATGCGGAAAACAAAAAAGTGCTTTGTTACGATCCTGCTTTTGATGATGTTGATCAAGTAGCCGTTGCGTATGATATTCATGATTTTGTTCGTACGTGGGAATGTTCTCGCCGTCTTATCTATAAACCTGAAGTTCTTCTTTAAGATTTTTCTGAGATATCTCTGGGTAATGCAGCTTATTCTTCATGATTGATTAAATATCTATTGACAAGTAGAAAATAAAATCATTAGAGTGAAAGTATGATGGATGGTGTATTACAAAGGGGGAAACTCACCATGAACGTGCTTACATTACTTTTTTTGCGCATGACACTCTGGTGTTTTTTAGGGGCTATGACGTTGCATGCTGAGCAGAAACCTCAAGAAGGTTATTTCGATATAGGTGTAGAAAATAAAATTACTCAAGTGCTGCATCATAAGGGGCCTTTAGTGCACGAAGTGGTGCATTATTGTAAAGCGGCGCCGGTGATTAATCACATTCCTGATGCAGATTGGCAAAAACAGCAGATGGTTGCAGAAAATCCATCGGTTGAGCGGTATAGATTTTTTATGCCGTACACTTCAATGGACACTAAAAAATTTCAAGATGTTATGCTGGAATTGGCTCAACAAGATGGGTATAGCATAACGTTTACTCCAACAAATACTCCGACTAAAGGGTTAAGTTGTATCGTGCAAATTGATCCAACAAAAATTGGATTTCAGGTTGAGACGTTTGAGACCATAACGGGTGCAAAAGCGGTCGCCTTTAAGTTCTTACAGCGCGATAATATGAAGCGTATTAATACAAAGAGTCATCCTATTATTCGAACTGCTCAAGCGGCAGTAGGACTAAAAAAAAACTGCATGTTGTCATAGATCCGGGACACGGGGGTAAAGATGCTGGTTGTAGCGCAGGCAGCGTTACAGAAAAAGATCTTACCTTAACGATAAGTCAGCAGCTGGCTACTGTTCTTAAAAAGCGTGGTTATGAAGTTTCGCTTACGCGCACCGATGACCGTTATCTTGCGCTTGATGAGCGAACCGCATTGGTCAATACAATACATCCGGATCTGTTTGTTTCTATTCATATTAATTCGTCAAAAAAACCGACGCTTGCAGGTATAGAAACGTTCTGTTTACATGAAAAACTTTTTAAAGGACATACAGCATTTAAGCAAGATGCGCAGTTGCAAAAAAGAAGAAAACTTTTGTATCAGCACAGCCATCAGGCTGCTGTAGCATTACATGATGCTCTTTTGGTGCAAGCGCGTACGGTCTATCCTCAGGTAAAAGATCGTGCTATTCGGCATAAAGTGCCACAAGTACTGTTTGGGATTAATAGCCCAGGCGTATTATTAGAGCTTGGATATTTATCAAACCAGCAAGAGGGGCGATTATTACAAGACCCTCGCTATCAACAAGCGTTGGTCTACGGTATGGCAAACGGTATTGCTCGATATTTCCAGTAATTTTTTGCATGTACGGTTCTTGTTTTGTACAGTAGGTGTTTAATTAAACCATAACTACGAATACAAAGGCATATACCATATGAAAAAAATAGTAGCATGTTTGCTGTTAGTCAGTTCAGGATCAGTTCTTTTTGGTACTGATAAAATATCATTTGGGTCTCTAAAAAGAACAAACGAAAAAGGATCTGTTGGTAACGATAGTAGTAAAATGCAGCAGGATTTGCATGCATACTCAG
The DNA here is from genome assembly GCA_964606885.1 of uncultured Pseudomonadota bacterium. Classification (GTDB taxonomy): domain Bacteria; phylum Babelota; class Babeliae; order Babelales; family CAIQNR01; genus CAZSHB01. Next base: position 10,270 of record CAZSHB010000011.1, read on the forward strand.
TTTCAACTCTAGAAGGTATTCAAGAATATTCTGGTGTGGAAACGGTGACTAGGTTTTTTGCATATCCTAGCTGTCGGTGTAATCAGATTCCGTTAATTTCTAGATTATCATTATCAAACTTTACAGCTTTACGAGCACTGAATCTGTCGGGTGTGCCGTTATCTGGTTTTGATGAAGACGCATTTGCTGGTACGCCTCATTTAGTACGTATAGATCTTGATCGGTGTGGGTTAAAAGAATTTCCTCCTGTTGTAGGCTTGAATGCATTATGCGAGCTTTTTTTAAGTGATAATGTTATTTCAGAAGTGCCTGATCTTTCTTCTTTACAAGGTTTAAAAGAGTTACGCCTGAGCCGTAATAATATTACTCATGTTGAACTTAAGTATTTACCTGCATGTATACGATGCTTAATGCTTTCGGGTAACCCTGTAATAAAAGATAAAGAAAAAGTGCAAGTAATTCGTACAGGTGTATCTAAATATTACTACTTGGCTGTAGAGAAAAAATAATGAAAAAAATATTGATTAGTTTATTTGTATTACCTGCTCTGTTAGCAGCGAGTCAGCAGTTTCCTACACAAGCGATGCATAAGTATCGCACGGTATTAACAGAAGAACAAAAAGATGCAGCAGCTGTAGAAATATTTAACGCATTACATAAACGATGTCTTGCTAAAGTACCAAGCAAAGAGTTCTCAACGTCTTCTAAATCTACAGCATTATCTCCTGTAGAAAATAAATGGTTGTGGCGACGTACACACGATGGTCAGTTGCGCATAACGCCAGAAGAAGTAAAGGCTATTAATAAGCGTGCTATTCCTTTGTTACTGGTAAAGTTTAAGAAACAAGCTGAAGAAGAACAAGGAAAAGAAGGGGAATCTTGGACAGCTAGGCAAATGAGATCTTTTGTTTGGCAGCAGTTTGGTTTAGAAGAAAGCGCAACAAATGTTATCTATGTACCATCAAAGAAAAATAGTCGCTATAAAAGAGCTTTTTTTCCGTTATCAGTATACGATATTAGTACGGATACGTGCTGTGTTGATGAGCGTCAAAGCTTATCTTTAGGTCTTTGTTGTTTGACATCATTAGATGGTATTCAAGCAGTAAAAGGTGCTAATGATGGTTGTTCTGAATCAGGGTTAAGACATCTAACGGCAATGTTTAACAGTTTTGGTAAAAGAGGTTTACAACCATTGTCTGGATTACAATATTTGCAAACGTTAGATGTAACAGGTAGTCATTTTACTCTCAAAAAAGGTAAGTTCCCTCGATTGCCTTTTTTGCAAAATCTTATTTTGTATCATAACAATGTTCCAAAGCTTAAACCTGGCATGCTTGATCTGCCTGCATTAAAAGAATTAGATGTGCGTCAATGTAACTTAGCCTGCGTTATGTCTGGTGCTTTTGATCAGTGCCCTCAATTAAAAAAATTGATAGTAGCTAATGTATTAGAGTTTATTTTAGATGTACATGATACACCTTTGTGGCAAGATGCAGTACGTAATGCTCGCGGAAAAAGAGCACGAGATAATGCGATAAAATGCCTCTTTAGAGGCACGTTGCAAGATGACGTGATGGTAGCCCTAAGAGCGTTATGTCATGTACCAGATAACGTTGAAGTTTCATAAACAGTAGCTTCATGCTACATTGTGATATCTCAAAAGAGTAATTTAATAAAGGTATATAAACCGTGCTTAAAAGTGTGTGGCAAGATTTTTTAACCATTGTAAAAGAAGAGGCAGGCAGCCGTGTTGTAGAAACATGGTTGAAAGCTGTTGTTCTTAAAGAATGGGATCAGCACCACAACGTGATCTACGTAGAAGCACCAAATGTCTTTGTAAAAGACTGGATAGAAAGTAAATATACGGATCTTTTTAAAGTACATTTATCACGTCTTCTCAACACGGTTGATCCAAAAATTATTTTTCTAGGACCAGCTCAAGTAACTACACCTGCATTACAACAGGCAGGCCAGCAGCAAGCTGCAACTCCAGCGGTGGCAGAAAAAACGGCTGCACAAAAGACAAAACATGCGGTAATGGTTGGCGGAGTCCAGCAACTTGGCAGGCTTAACCCATCTTATACGTTTGAAACATTTGTAGTGGGACCCAATAATTCGCTTGCGTATGCGGCAGCACAAGCAGTAGCAGAACAGTTGGGCACACAGTACAACCCACTTTTTATTTATGGTGGATCAGGTCTTGGTAAAACACATTTGTTGCATGCTATTGGTAATTCATTACAAAAGAAAAACCCACAAGCGTTTGTGCTGTATCAGACAACTGATCGATTTGTAAACGAGTTTATTGCTGCTATACGCTTTAATAAAGTGCATGTGTTTCAGGAAAAGTACCGCAAACTTGATTTGTTGTTAATTGACGATATTCAGTTTATTTCTAATAAAGAACAGACGCAGGAAGCGTTTTTCCATATTTTTAACGCATTGCACGATGCACACAAACAGATTGTGTTCACCAGTGATCTTTTCCCGCGCCATATCAATGGTCTTGAAGAACGGTTACGCTCGCGCCTTGAATGGGGTTTGGTGGCAGATATTCATAAACCGCCGTTAGAAACAAAAATTGCTATTTTAAAGAAAAAAGCGGCAACGCATCATGAACAGTTAAGTGATGAAATTGCCGAATATGTTGCCACACAGGTGGTGTCTAACATTAGAGAGCTAGAAGGTTCTTTAGTGCGTATTTTAGCGTTTGCTTCGCTAACTAAACAGCCGCTTTCTATTGCCTTGGTTAAAAAAGTTCTACAGTCATCGTTGCAACAAAAAAAGGAACAGCCGATAGATTTTGGCAAAATTACACAGCATGTGTGTCGCCACTATTCGTACAAATTGACCGATTTGCGTACGCACAACAAATCTAAAGAACTCTCGTTGGTGCGCCAAGTGGCCATGTATTTGATGAAAAAAATGACTGATAAGTCGTTACGAGAAATCGGTTCTTATCTAGGACGCAAAGACCATTCAACGGTTTTATATGCGTACGATAAGGTGAATAAGCAGATTGAGACTGATAAACAGTTTAAAGCGCTTATCCACCAATTAGAAAATGAGATTTTAAATTAAGTAGACTATGCTGTTTACGGGATAGAGAAAGGCGGCTGCGGATTGCTTTGGACTCTGCGTCGTTCCCGTTTAGATCTAAAGAGCGTGTCTTTAATGCCCTTTTTAAAGAGGTTCCAATAAAATCCAACGTACGAATGTATCTGTGGACGCTCTTTACAGCCTACCATGGTTGGGAAATGTTCCGTATCAATAATAATAATTTTGCCCGTATGTTTTTCGATCATGAAGTTATTCAGATGGGCATCGATTCTAAAATCTAAGAAATTGCTGAGTTTTATGGCCGTCTTGGTATCATCGCCCTTGCGCATAGAAAACGTTCGTTCTTGCTCAATGGCATCAGCGACAATAGCATAGATGGCTGGTAGTTTGACCTGAATAGTTTCGTGGCCGCCAATATTGTACCCGGTTACCATCAGCCACTCTTCGTGCTTAGGGAACCAAGACCATTTACGGGGTAACTCTACTTTGCCTTTCCATTCATCTGATGATTCAATCATCTGTTCTACGGTGTCACGATTAGCAAGGCGAGTGAATCCTAAAATGTGGCGCGTTGCTCCTCCACCAACAATAAAATGGCACGAGGTGATAAACCCTTTGTTGTATGGTCTAACAAACGCACGTGGTGTTTCCATAAACAGTTTCACGACAAACGGATAATTTTTAACTTTGAGCACTAATAAACCGGCCTGTTTACGGGTGTTAAAGCCTTCATCTTTTAAAATAGTAAAATGTTTAAAGACTCGTTTTTTTGCCTGAATTTCTTTAACAAGTTCTTCAATCAGCATGCTTAAGTGGTGGCCATTAATATATTTTTTTGGATTATTTCTGAACGTAATGGGCCCAGATGGCAACACGCGTGAGCGCAGATAGGTTTCGTCAAATGTATAAAAAATGGTTGAAACTTCTAAATGCGAATCTTGTAGAAAATAAATTTTTCCTTTGGATTCTTTTTGCACCGTGATGCAGGGGACATAGGGATCGCGTGGGCGCAAACAACTGCGGGCTATAACGCTTTGCCAGAAGCAACTTAGTAACAAAAAGCTGATGTAATACTTTAACATACGTACCGTCCTTTTTTTAACGAGCATGCGCTTAGGTTTACCTGTATTTATGCAAAAAATAAAGCGTATAGAGGTTTTATCTCTCTTTTTGTTGCTTTGCAAAGTTAACCATGCATAACTCTTGATTTTTAGCCCTTTGTAACGGTACGCTCATCGAGCAAAAGAGATGCTATAATAAAGTAAGGAGGGTGCTATGAGCAACAAAAATGACAAGAGAGAACGGGAAGTTCTGTTATGCATGACGTCACTGCCTCAACAGATGGTACGCAATCACGGTATAGAAAATATGCCAGAGTTCTTACTCCATAACCTCGCGCAACAAGGTTGTTTCAACTTCACTAAAGCGGCCTACTTTGTCGACAACGTGGACTTTAATCATCTTAAAGGAGTTGCCGGTATTGCGCGCCATGAACTATATGATGCGGATCATTGGAAAAACCAAGAACACTTTTCTCAGTACATGAAGCAATCACAGTTTAATCAGAAAGTCAGAACCATCGAGCGCGCCAGTGCTGATATCAAAAACAAAAAACCTGATCAAGTTGTGCAAGAAATTGGCAAGATTCTTGAGTTTGCTAATCCCAACTATGTTATGTGGCACATTAAGTACGATAACGCAGGCCTGCTCGTTTTTGAATCAGAACAACCACAAGAACCAGAAACACTCAAAGAGCACTTGTATAACGCACTTCACCTTTTTGGGTTCTGTCCAATTTTCTAAAATGTAATTTTCCTTTGTTTTAAAACTATTTTTTGAAACTATTGCAAATAGTATTTTGCAAACTATAGAATAAAGACCAGATAGTTTTGACGGGGGAGGCAAGAACATGTTTAGAAAAATAGCCGTAGTGCTCAGTATCTTTTTCATATTTGATCGTTTTATCCATTATAAGCTTGATCAAAATATCTCGTCTGTTACTGCCTCTGTGAAAGAAACTATCATAGCCCAACCTCGTTCATCTAAAGGGTATCAAGCCCGGCAAAGGTTGGTCGCTCAAGAAAGCAAGCGTAGATCCACCTCCCGTACTTAAAAATCCATCAATCTGTATGTGCAATTGTTTAATTAGCGCATTCGTATCGCCTCCAGCAACCACACATGTTTGATTCCGTGGAAATGCATCGAGCAATCGTTTAATCGTTGTTAATGTTGCAGGGTATTCTTTATTGCCCGGTAATCCATTACAAAAGAGCGTTCGTGCTGAGTGCACTAACGTGCTCCAATGATCAGTGGTACGTGGCCCAATAGAAAGGCCTACTTCTTGTTCGCTCAGTTCTGGTACGGCATAGCAATCATCTGGATGTTCAAAAGTTGTATCAGTTGCTAAAAAGTCGTCAGGTAATAGTACGCGAATATATTTTGTTTCAGCTTCATCTAGAATAGCTAAGGCGGTATCGAGCATGTCAGGTTCGTATGTAGATTTGCCAATAGGTTTGTTAAGCGCTTTTAAAAACGTAAAGCATAACGGAGGCGCAATTAATAATGTTTTAATGCGCGGTAGGAGTGCTTGAATAAGTGGTAATTTTGTTCCTACTTTAATACCACCAAGCAGCGCAACGTACGGTTGTTGTGGGTTATCAAGAAGTGGTGATAAGTGTATGAGTTCTTTTTGCACCAAAAGACCTATGGATCGATGGTCAGGGGCAAATTCAAGTGGTAGTAAACTTATCGATGTATGGTTACGGTGTAATGCACCAAAAGCGTCTTGTACAAAGTAGGTTCCGAGTGTAGCAAGTTGTTTGGCAAATGTTGGTGAAGGTGTTTCTTCTTCTTTAAAAAAACGGATATTTTCAAGCATAATAAGATCAAACGGCGTTGTTTGTAGGCTATGCGCAGTAGCGATATCAGGAGCAAATAATGTTTGTGGAAAGCCATGTTCTATAAACCATGGCACTAGTAGATTAGTAGAAAGTTTTTTATCGTTTGCTTCTGGGTCGCCTAGATGGGTTAGAAGAACGGATCGACCGCCTTTTTGTTTAATAAGTTCAAGCGTGGGCAGTGTTGCTGTAAGACGACTATCGTCAGCAATGGTGTTGTTTGCTGTGAGCGGCACGTTACCATCAATCCGCACAAGTACGGTAACTCCAGTAAGATTTGCTTGTAGTAATGTGCATAAGGGTATTGGGTTCATAGACATACGTTCCTTTTTTTTAGTTCTGTTATTCAAATCTAAAGATATGCGTTATAGACACGTCTTTAATATTCTTTAAAGCGCATAATGTTGCCACACTACTCATACTAAAAGCGCCAAGCAATACTAATAAGAATTCTGGTAGGTACGGTTCAACCGGAAGATGTGTCACGTAGTAAATATCGGGGAGGGTTAAACAAGGGTACGCTTTCATAAGTAAAGCAACAACGTAGGCGCTGCCTATGCCAACCAAAGAGCTGACCATAGATATGAACAAGCTAAAGAGCATAAAGATTGCCATAAGCTCTTTTTTGGTTACGCCAAGCGATAGTAAAAGAGCGCAGTCTGTCTTTTTATACGCAGTGACCATAAAAATTAACGAGAGTAAATTCATACTTGCTACCAGTGTAATCAGCGAGAGTAAGAATATCATAGCGTATCGTTCCAGTTTAAGTGCAGAAACAAGCGCAGGGTAATCATCTTTCCATGAGCTTACCGTCAGGCCTTCAAGCGTTGCTAGTTCTTGTTGTAACAGTGCAGGGTTACCGGTGGTGTTGATGCCAATATGAGTAACTTGGGGGCTGCTTACGAGTTTTTGATAACAATCGTATGAACAGATAACTAAATGGTTGTCTGTGTCGGCAATTCCGGTGTATAAAATGCCGCTGACCGTAACTGTTTTTTTATCCGGTTGTGCTTTGGAGTTTGTACCTTCTGGATTATAGACCAGTGTGAGACGATCGCCTGTGTTAAGTGCAAGTTCTTGGGCAATGCCTTTACCTATAAGAACCGTGTTTTCAGAAAGTAGGGCAGGCAGTGGAGTATCGGGACTTATTTTATGCTGCATGGTTTCAAGCGTTTCTTCTTGAGTAGGGTTAACTACTTTTAAGAATCCAACACGTAGTTCTTGGTCTTGGTCATCAGGCAGTTCAAGCGCAATGGGTTGTACCGTGTAAGGCGCCATATGGGTAATAGCTTTTTTGTGATGCTCTGCAAGATACTGCATGAGTGATGGTGCTTCTAGTGGTGCATTGTCAGATGCATGAATAGTCAGATCGGGTGTAATATTTTTAAGTTTCTTATAGGTCTCTTGTTCAAAGCCGCGCATGATTGCTGTTACGAGTGCTAACGAAAATGTTCCTACAAACATACTGAGTGCGCATATTTTGATCATCGTGTTAATGCTTGAAGAGAAAGAAACGCCGGTCACATAGCGCCATGCTAAAAATCGTATGATGCGAAAGTTCATAGAGTTGACCTTGTAAAGTTTACGTGTTTTTTTTAGTCTATCAGTGATTAATAAAACGGTAGTGTACAAGAAAGAGGTTCAACAATGAAGGCATGTAACGTAACGATGGTGTGTAGCCTGTTACTTCTGTTGCCAGGGTGCGGCGGAAATATTGTAGATTGGGGCAAAGAAACGTTTCATCAAGGAAGCGTGTATAGCACCAGTCAGCGCGAAGTAGTGAACGATTATATTAGATCGTTACGCATGTATGACGAATTTACCACGCTCGGTATTTTTGATGTCATGTGGCTTTCTGATGAAGTACGTACAGTCTATGCACAAGTGTATGCAACGATGCTTGGCAAAGATGACGATGCACAAAAAACATTTTTACGCAGACAGTTAAAAGCAAATGAACATTATATTTCGTTCTACGTGTTAAGTACGCAATATGTGCTGCTGACTGCAAAACCAACAACATGGGCAGTCTATTTAGAAATTGATGGTAAAAAGTATCTGCCTTTTGAAATTAAAGCAGTTGAGTTACCAATTGAATACACTACGTTCTTTGGTCCTCTGCTAACAAAGCATAAACATCCGTACGAAATTAGATTCGATAGAAAAGATATGAACGGTACAGACTTATTGGTGCCCGGCAAAGAACACACCATGAGCATGTTCTTTAGTAACCCAAAGCATTTTGGATCAATTACTTACAAGATGGATGAGCAAGGTGTTGTGCGTTACAAAAAACGTCGCCATTTATATACAGCTCGTGCTGGGGAAGAAACGGGTACCTGTCATCTTAAGCCTCAAGCATCTGTAGCACCATCACCAGAGAAAATAGCATGAAGATAGCAATAGGTACTGATCACCACGGGGTGACGCTCAAAAACTATATCATGCATACGCTGACCGATGTGCATTGGATTGATAAAGGTGCATTTGACCAAGAACGTACCGACTATCCAATCTATGCGCATGCCGTTGTGCATGCTCTGCTTGATAAGCAAGTAGACGCCGGTATTTTGTTGTGCGGTTCTGGCGTTGGCATGTCCATAGCGGCCAATCGATTTGAAGGTATCTATGCTGCATTAGTGTGGAACGAAGATGTTGCCCGTTTAAGCAAAGAACATGATAATGCTAATGTCATTGTACTACCGGCAGATTTTATTCAGGCAGAAGAGGCGGTTGCTATGATCCGTGCATGGAAAAAGTCGTGCTTTCTTGGTGGCCGGTACCAAGAGCGTGTTGCTATGATTGGCAGTAAACGCTAACTGTTTCTTGAGAAATTGAATAATTAAAAAGGGCTGTGTAACAACAGCCCTTTTTAGTTATTACTTGTTATTTGTCTATGTGTCTATTTTGCTTGCTGATGATCAAGATTTATTATTGCGTCCGCTGCTTGTACACCCCATGCCTGCTTTGCTTGTACTATATCCAGGATTGCGAGTTTATTATAAGAAACATTAACATTGTTCAAGTTCGGTAAACCTGCTAAGGCGTCAGGTTCTATAGAAGCAAGACCAACGTTTGTTAGGGATACAGATTTTAACTTAGGGAGCCCCGTAAATGTTTGTTTTGTTAGCGTTGTTAAACGATTATTATGCCGTGTGTGGTCAGTAGATTTTTGAAAGTTTCCTAAGCATAAGATGAGTAGTTCTGGCAGGTTATCAAACATGCCATCTTGAATCCAAATGCCGTTATTTGTTAGTTCAAGAATATTTAAGCGAGAAAGGGCTGCTAGCGAAGGATGGGGTATTTCTTGGATAACGTTTCCGATACATGCTAACCAGGTGATAATGCCTTTATTGGGTGCATTTTCTAGACCGGCTAAAGATGTAAGGCCTTGGCCACGCAGAAGGAGATGATACACATCTCCTTGTTGGCTCATTTTGTACACTACTGGAAAATTTTTTGTAGCAATAAGATCTTGTACAGAGAGATGAACGGGCACTTCTTTAAAAGTTCCTGGTGTATCTCCAGGCACCAACATGGTAAGCGGTTTACGGAATGTATTTTCTAGATCTTCATCGTTACATTCAGGATTTCGACCTTCTACAAAAGGTCCATGAAGTACTGATACCATTCTAGCTAAAAGGTTATAAGGGCTTACAAAATAGTGATAATGCTCCCCATCAGTCATAGTTTCCCAACGCGTATTGCTTTCTGGTTCCAGGTCATCAGCGGCTTGTTTTTTTAATACCGGTACTGCTAATGCATTGATGGTGGTAAGTATATCTGGCGTAAGATGCGGGAGCATTGCCCCTCTTTTTTTAGGGTCTTTCAGTCTTTTAAAAAGTAAAAAAGCATACTCTGCTGCAGTTGCAGTGCCGTCGTTGTGGGTGGAACGTGTAAATCCACATGCATCAGAAAAGGCTAGTAATTGTGCATGTGTATCTTCTTCTTCTTCTTCTTCTTGTGTGCTTTTGTCGGCAGCAGAGCCAAGACAAGCATGTGCATTGTAAGTAATAAGTGGTAGAGAGAGAAGTAAGGGCA
>CAZSHB010000011.1:20277-26852 GCA_964606885.1 uncultured Pseudomonadota bacterium
AAGGGCAGGAGCAACTGTTTCATGTGAATTTACTTTCTTAAAGCGTTACTATTTGAGCAAAAAAATAAGGGCCATTATAGCAATAGCCCTTATTTTTTTATACTAATGTAGTAATAGAAAGTTACAGTAATGCTTTTACTTGTGCAGCAGAAAGCGTTTTATGCTTTTGCAGTTCTTGTGCAATACGTTTAATCGTTGCAACATGCGGCGTTAGCAGTACAGTTACTTCTTTTTCTGCTGCAACAAACAGCGCAGTCGCCTCTGTTAGTTTTTCTTCAGCAGTATTTTTTGATAAATCACGTGCTTCAAGTCCGCCAAGTACAATTTGTTTAGCGATAGTAAATGCTTGTTTACGATCGTTTTGATCGATGCATTGATCAAGGCCTGCAAGCAGTTGTGCTACGTTGCCAGCATGTAAAATTTGGCACTGTTTGTGGAGTTCTTTTTGAGAAACCATATTGAGTGAATCTTGTGTATGGCATGAGAACATTTCGCCATAATGTACTAAACGATCTGCTCGTGGAGCATGCTTATCTTTATCCCATGCATATTGCTGTGATACATGCTCTTCTTCCACTTCTTGGGTAACTGGAAGCACGGTGATTTGGCAGAGCGCATGATCAGGTTGTAACAAGATGCTTGCTAATGCTTTACCAGCTTGATGAATAGCAATTAAGTGTTCTTTGTTTTCTGGAATAGCTGGAGCACCAACAATCATTTTGCGTACTTCAGAATCTATAGCACGTTCAAAGTGTGTCTGCGTAACTGCTGAACCTTCCATCTTTGCTGTCATACATGCCGTACACATGACATCTTTAAGGGCACCAAAGTGACATCCCTCGGTTAATTGAGCGAGGTAGTTAAAGTCAAAATTGTTCATATTCATGCAACGTTTTTGGCACTCATTTTTAAAGTAATCAATACGGTGTTGGAAGGTTGGTTTTTCAAAGTAAATAACTTTGCCAAAACGGCCCGGTTGTAACAATGCAAAATCAAGATTACTCGGTTTGTTAGTAACACCTAAGATAAAGACTTGGTCTTTTTCATCGTTACTTAAACCTACGCTCATACATTGCAAGAATTCGCTCAGAAGGCCAGAATCTCCATCCCGTTGTAAGCGGGCAAGGTCAAGTTCGTCAAAAAACAAGATGCATGGGGCAAAGTTCTTTGCTAAGTCGATGTAGTAATAAATACCGTGTTTTTTAAGATTATCGGTGCTGATTTCAAAGAAGCGTACTTTTTGGTCTTTACCAGTAGCTTCAAGCGCATCAGAAATTTCGCCAGATAATGCCTTTGCCATAAAGGTTTTACCCGTTTGAGGTGAACCTGCAAGTAAGTAGCCACGAGAGATTCTAATATTAGCGCGGTTATAACGGTCTGGATGTACAATATATTCAATAATCTTGCTGAGTTCAGCTTTGATTTCTTCACGCCCAACAATATCTTTAAAACGTTCTTTTGGAATGGTTGATTCTGCAAAATCAACTTGTTTTGCAGTACCGTACAGACGGTTATCGATAAATTCGCGGATTTTTTCGTACTGTGCATACAGTCTTTTAGCATCACGGGTAAAGTAACTTAAGAATGCCGCACCCACAGGGATATCTAAAATCGGTGTTACATTTAAACGTACGATATTGTCGCCTACTGTTTGTAATGTACTGCCTGTTTTTTCATCATGAGAAAAGCTTTGTTCTAATGTTCGTTTATGGCCTTCTGGAGTTTTTTCGTAGGTATATTTTGTAATTTCTCTACGAGAAGAATACGGTTTTTGACCGGTTATATTTTGGAAGAATCTGAATGTTTTACCAAGAGATCGAGAGAATAATCCTGGTGTTAATAATTTTTGTGTTTGAGGGTCATACACTGGTTGACCATCAGTGGTTTGACCAATAAGTTCATCAATGCCACTAGCAGGAGTAATATGAGCACACCATGCTACAAAAGCAGTGTAGACTAATGCGTGTTCTGCAACATCGTACAGGCTGTATTTTTTAGCAAACGCACGGAATTTTCTATAGACCTGGTTGGTCTTGCTTAAACCAATAATATCAACATCTTGGTTAAGTTTTTTTAATGCTTGTTCATTTTCTTGCAACAGCAGACCTAAGTTTCTGAGCGTATTGTTTTGTAGGGCACCTAATTGTGCATTGAACTGCTTTTGTGTACGTGTAGGAAAGAGCAATAATTTGTTATCAACTGCTTGTTGTAGTGTGTAGATCATTTCGCGCGTTACGCTTGCAAGTACACAGAGTGCTTGCAAATCAGTGTGTTGTGCGGTTGCTTGTTTGATTGCTTCTAGCTGCATGCGGATAGCACGTAGTTGCTGTTGCGCAGCATCTTTTTGAGTGTTAGAAAGGCGGCTAGCACCACTGGCTAAGTTTTGACCAATAGAGTCAATAGTGCTTTCTAGATAATCAAAGTTTTTCAAAATAACAGAATAAATATCTTGGATCTCTTGGGGAGAAAGTGTGATCTGTGTTTCTGGGGCAGTGCTATGGTGAGCTTTTGCTACGGTTTGTTTATCAGTAGGTTGCTTTGGTGTTTCTACCGAGATATCTACAGTTACAGGACTTATTTTTTTATCTTGCGCAGGTTCTGCTGCAAGCGGCGCTGCGCTGAGCAAACTGATTATTAAAAAAGACAAATTTTTCTTCATATATACCCTAATTATTTATTTAATTGTTCTGTGGTTTTTACTACAAGAAAATTAAAAATGTATGTAAAAATACGATTTAAACATTCTATTGCTATCATTGCTTTTAATTTTTCATCTGTTGAACTGTCGCCTCTTAGTATACTATCGAGTGGCAACATGCGTGATGCGCTATTGTCTAAAAGAGTTTGTAAGACGGTTATATCAGCTTTTTGTTGATCTGATAAACCGGGGACATTTTTTTGTTCATTCATTTTTATTTGTAGAAAAGAGATATTTTCAAAAAGACTATTTTTTGCAGCACGTATGTTGTTAATACGTTTCTGTAAGTAGATCATGAATTTATGCTGTTCGTCCGGTGCGTAATGTTCAAAATTAGTTAATGCTAGAGAGCATTCTTGTAAGCTTATGTTCGTTAGATTGTCGATCGTTCTAAAGACAGCATGCGCATCATAGGAAAGTTGAGCGATCTCTTCTGATGGCTGTACTGCAAATTCTGGAGCTTCTTGTTGGGTACGGTCATGTGCTGATTGTTGGTAACGAGCAGGATTTCTTGTTGTGTGTCGTGCCCAGGCTGTGGTTAGAGATCTAAAAGAGTGAGTCAGTGGACAATACAAAGATAGTAAGCAGAATAATACACCCAATTTCTTAATCAAGACTGATACCCCTAGAGACATTTTATGTTACCTATTTATAAATTATACCCTACGGAAAGTTCCTGTCAAAGCAACATATGAGCTTATAAGCTTGTCTTAAGTGGCTTGCCAGTAGGTGTGTTGGAAAATATTCAATCTAAGAAAAGGGTCCAAGCTCATTTTTTTTAATAAAGGCTTATTTCTAGGTGTGTTTTGAAAAATCTTTGTGCTATACTGCCACCCACTGTTATGAAAATAAGCTTTAGGAAGCGTACTCATAGAGGAGCGGGATAATGCGTCTAGGGATTTTAGGTACTAAAAAAGGTATAATAGGCTTGGTGGCGGTGGCCATAATAGCTCTTTGTGCATATTGGTATGTGACTTATAATAAAACTACAAAAATCGTCTACAGCTTAAAGGCACTAGAAAATAAAGAGAATCTCGTACCGTTCTTGGTACTTGGATCAGGTCCAGCATCATTAAGTGCTGCCTTATATGGCGCGCGCACCAAAATCCGCACTGTGGTATTACGTGGGAATCAACCTGGTGGGCAGCTGACCACAACCTCGTATGTAGAAAATTGGCCTGGTATTCCTAAAGAGCTGGGTCGTGAGATTATGACCAACTTTGAAAGCCAGTCAGAAGGTTTTGGGGCTATTATGGTCAGTGATGTAGTTATGGAGATCGATTTTTCTAATTGGCCGTATAAAGTAACGACCGAAGAAGGGCGCGTGCTCCATGCCATGGCCATTATGATTGGTACCGGTTCAACAGCCCGTCGTTTATCTATCCCTGGCGAACAAGAGTATTGGGGCAAGGGGGTAACTACCTGCGCCATTTGTGATGCGCCGTATCATCAAGGACACCGTGTGGTTGTTATTGGTGGTGGTGACTCAGCCATGGAAGAAGCGCTTGAACTTTCTTCGTATGCACGTCAAGTGTTGGTGTATGTACGTGGTAATCAACTTAAAGCATCACCAAGTATGATTGAACGGGTTAAAGATTGTAGCAACGTGTCTATTCACTTTAATAAGACGCTGACAGAAATTAAAGGTGACGGTGATCATGTACAAAGTGTGACTGTTAAAGATTTGAGCAATGGGGATATAACCGAAGAACCTATGCAAGGAGTCTTTTTAGCAATTGGTCATATGCCTAACACTGATTTAGTAAAACATGTTATTGGCTGTGACAGTCATGGGTATATTGCGTTACCAAACCGTACGCAACACACCACTATTCCAGGTGTATTTGCAGCAGGGGACGTTTCCGATCCTCGGTATAAACAGGCGGGCGTTGCTGCTGGTGATGGTATCAAGGCAGGTTTAGATTGTATGTGGTGGCTGAGCGAAATGGGGTACAACCAACAAGTACAAGAATCGCTCGAGCCGTTTTTCTTTGAACCATCTATGCCAGAAACATCTAAAGTGGGTCAGTTGATTACGCTTGATGATGTGCGCTTGGCATATAAAGATAGTGGATCAAAACTGATACTGCTCGATTTTTATACCAAGCATTGTCCATCGTGTATGCATATGATGCCGGTTCTTGAATGGGCATCGCAAAAGATGGCTGATACGGTTAATTTTTATAAAGTTGATGCGTCACTCGCGCTCGATTTAGTGCGCCATTTTAAAGTGCCAGAAGTTCCTCACTTGGTGCTCATTAAGGATGGTAAAGTGATTGATCATTATCCTAATATTATGACCCGTACTGAGTTATACACGTATCTTAAAAAGTTTCTTAAAGCTACTGCCTAAAGATTTAATGCGACTAAAAGTAAACCTAGTAGATCAGGAGTAATGAAAGCGGAGTAGATTATTGATCTTCATAATCGTCTTCTTCCTGTTCTTCTAAGATATCATCTTGATCATTACCAATTTTGGTTTGTGGGTTATCTGTTGCAGTTTTACCCATTTGTTCAGCTACTGCTTTACAATGTTTTTTACTTTTTTTGTGTATTGTTAAACCTAGTTTTTGATTACACGATACGTTACAGAGTGTGCATGTAAAAGCTTTTTTATTTTCATGAATAAGTTTGTGTTTTGTTAAATCGCTTTGTTTTCTACATGCTTTGCCGCATAGTTGACCGTTTAGTTGTATATAATCGCACACAAAAGGTTTTTCATCAGTATGGATGCGCATATGTGTCTTTAAGTGGCTTATATATCCAAATGGCTTGTGACATACTTCACAGACATATTTTTTTTCATTGTTATGGATTAAGTTATGTCTGGATAAACGGCTTGCGTTTGGAAAAGATATATTGCATATGGTGCATGCAAAAGATTTTTTTTTCTTTTGAGATTTTGAATTGGAGATTGCTGCTGCAGCACAGGGTTGAAGATTTTCAGATGATTGTAATTTTTTTAAAAATTTTTGTACGTCTGCAGCTCTTTTTGCAGATTGATGTAAAGCTGAACATTGCTCTTGTGCAGGATATACGGATGCAGTTTCCTCAGGTGCATGATCTACATTTGGTAAGGGTGATGGCGGCAAATATCCATCAAATAATGCATAGTTTTCATCATCATATTCACTGGCACAAACAGCAGGAGTGATTAGAAGTAAAGGCAAAAGGATCAGGTTATTGATCTTCATAATCATTCTCCTCATCATCATACCATTCATCTGAATCGTCATCTTGTTCGCTATTAGGATCGCTATGTTTTTGTCTTTTTGCTTTTGATGAAGACTGAGTAGCTTTAAGATGTTTTTTGCTTGTTTTATGTTTACTTAATTCATAATTAGTTTTGAATGATGTATCGCATGATGTGCATGCGTAAGGTTTTTCTGTAGAGTGTCTTCTTTGTATATGTTTTGCTAGTGCAGGTTTAGTAATAAATGGTTTTTGACATTTTTCGCATGGGTAAGGTTTTTCGCCAGTATGAGTACGTTTATGTGTTTTTAGATGGTCTCTTTGAGCAAAATTTTTACCACACTGATCGCATGGATAAGGTTTTTCATCATCAGTGTGCGTAAGTTTATGAAGTTTTAAATTTTCAAAATTACTACATATATGATTACAATATTTGCAGACGTAGGACTTTTTTTGTGTTGCGGATTGTGCAGTACTAGGTTCTAAGTTAGTAGGTTCAGGCAATTCTTCTTGTGGTAGCTGTTGTGAAGAGGCGATGAATTCTCGTAGTGTTTCTTCAGCAGCTTGTAATTGTTGTATTTGTTCGTATATGCGTGCTTCTTCTATCGCTTGTAGAAGTGGGTTGATAGTTTGTTGATTTTGTGGAGGCATGGTCGGTGGGAAACGCGCACAAATAAGTTCGTGA
>CAZSHB010000012.1:0-9393 GCA_964606885.1 uncultured Pseudomonadota bacterium
ATGTCGCTTGTTTTTAAACACTTCTTCAAACCCTGCAATATTTTTATCAAGCAGATCTGTTCGTTCAAAATCTGTTAATCCATTATTTCTTTTTAAAATACGTTCCATAGCTTTGTTAAGCGGCAATTTTAAATAGAACGTAAGGGATGGTTGGTGGCCACTCATAGCCCAATTGTTGATAGTTTGCAGCGTTGGCAGATCAAGACCTTTGGAATAGCCTTGATACACTAATGATGAATCTGCCATGCGGTCTGATATGACAATCTTGCCATCAGTCAGTGCCGGTACAATAAGTTCATCAAAATGTTGTGCGCGTCCTGCAGCAAATAAAAGATATTCAGCTTTTGCATCAATACGACAGGTTCTATTAAGAACAACAGGGCGGATCAGCTCACCTAGAGGTGTACCGCCAGGTTCTTTAGTGAGCACGCATGCATAACCACGTTCACACAGCTCTTCGTACAATGAGCGGGCAAGTGTTGATTTGCCTGAGCCATCGACACCTTCTAATGAAATGAGTAAACCGTTTGGGAGAGTTTTCATATTTTTATAGCCTTGCAAGGGTAATATATCTTAAAATAGTATAGCCGTTTTGTTAAAGAAGCATACAGTATCTAAAGCCCTTGCTCATCATATAAAAGAGAAAGATAAAGAGTACGTAATGAAAAAAATAAGATTGATGCATGTGATCTCTAATCTTGAAACAGGAGGGGCACAAGTACTATTAGGTCAGTTAATTGAACAATTACATAAAGAAGGCACGTATCAACAAGTTGTGGTAACGTTCAAGCCGGGTAACTATCAAGTAACGATGGCGTCATTAGGTGTACCAATTATTATTATTACCGGTTCTGTGTGTACGTACGATCCGGTTTTTTTTATGAGATTTGCACGTGTGGTTGTACAAGAGCGGCCTGACTGTATGCACTCGGTGTTATGGGCCGCAAACTTTGTTAGTAGGTTAGTTGCTTGGTATTACAAGATTCCGTTAGTACAATCGCTCCATAATAATCTTGATCAAAATGGGTATGTACGCAGAGCGCTTGATCGATTGTTTTCTTTTTACAAAACACCGGTAGTTGCTGTTTCTGATGGTATTGTCCGATCGCTAGATACATACGCACCATGGATGAAAAAGCATGCGTTAGTGGTTATTAAAAATGGTCTAGCGTTACAAGATCTTGAACAAAAAAGTAGTGCACATACTGTGACACGTGCAGACTTGGGCCTTTCAGAAAAGCATGTTGTGATCGGTTCGGTAGGTAGGTTTGAAACAGTAAAAAATTATGCGTTACTTTTAACTGCGTTTGCGTTGCTCTATGACGAGTATCCACAAGCCCGGTTGGTGCTTGTTGGGTATGGATCGCAAGAACAGTTTTTAAGAAAGCGTGCGTTTGATTTGGGAATTAGTAGCCGCGTTGTTTTTGTGATTAATCAGCCGGGGTATAAGTATTACCGGTTGTTTGATTTTTTTACGTTGTCTTCTTATAAAGAAGGAATTTCTTTGGCTTTGCTAGAAGCGATGGGCTTGGGGCGTCCTGTTGTAATTACCAACTGTGAGTATGAGCATGATGTTGTTCAGCATGAACGTAATGGGTTGATAGTTCCAAGTAATGACCCGCAAGCATTGGCTGACGCCTTAGCGCTCTATATAAAAAAACCAGAAGTAGCAGCTGCGTACGGAGCTCAAGCGCTGTGTACGGTACGGGACTCTTTTGACAGTGCTTACATGACCGAAAAGTACAGCTACCTCTATAAAAAAACGATTGCTGCAAGCTTGTCTGTAGCAAAGTAGGGGGTGTAGGGTTGGGGTGTTTGGGTCGGTAAAACCAAAAAATTTGCAAATTCTGTTTAATAGGTTACAGTTTTTAACATTCATCTTTTACTTATAGATAACCTCCATTTCCCCTATCCGACAGTTCTGCCGGGTGGGGGACATTCATTTTAAGGGGTATACGTATATGCATAAGAAATCGGTTAACCCACCATTTTTGCCTGCGTATAGGCATGGACGCTTTGCAAATGTTTTTTTAGACCAACACGACCTGCATGAAGAACACGAAAATTTATGGCGTTCAATAAAAATGTTTTTCCACGCCTTGCCGTTACTGTTCCGTAAAGATTGTTCACATACCAAAGCATCATGGTCCCATTTACAACAAAAGCAGGCTTGTTCGACACCCAGTGTAACATGGCTAGGTCATGCCACGTGCCTGATTAAAACAGTCCATTCTACGATTCTGACCGATCCAGTTTTTGGATCACTTTCACTTTTTTATAAAAGAAAATTACCTAAAGTTGATCATCATCTGCTGCCAGATCTTGATGTTGTGCTGATCTCGCATAATCATCGGGATCATCTTGATAAGAAAACCATTATGTGGTTGCACCGCCATAAAAACCCGCTTTTTCTTGTACCACAAGGCGATAAAAAGTTGTTTGCATCGTGGGGAATTACCAACGCACAAGAATGTACATGGTGGGATAGCGTGGTGCACAATGACGTGACGTATACGTTTGTCCCAGCTTGGCATTGGTCGCAACGGGGGGTGTTTGATAGAAACAGATCGTTGTGGGGTGGTTGGGTTATAGAAGCGGCTGGCCAAACGGTCTATTTTGCAGGGGATACGGCGTATAACCAAAGTTACTTTACAGCAATTGCCCAGCAGTTTCCTGCAATCGATCTTGCGTTGGTGCCTATTGGTCCAGGGGACCCTGAACATTTAATGCGCCGCTCGCATGTGAATGCTGAACTTGCCGGGCAACTGTTTTTAGATTCTGGTGCACGTTGTTTGTTGCCCATCCATTGGGGAACATTCCAGTTTGGGCACGACCGTTTTGATGCCCCTATTAAACGTCTAGAGGCATGGTGGAACTGTGTTATGCGCGGTCGTCCGGGATATGAATTGCTCCTTGCACCGGTTGGAAAGGTTGTTCATTTTCTTGATAAAAAAAGTTTTTGCTCAGATACGCACGGCCAGAATCACCAAAAATCATAACAACCACATCGGTAGCTTGTAAGGTAGCAAGTTTTTTGTGAACGCCTGCGGCAATCGCTCCGCTGCTAGGGCCAACTAAAAGACCGTGCTGCTTGCCATACGTGTTCATCATGCCAATAGCTTCATCATCAGTAACGGTAATAATCTCATCAACAATCTGGTAATCCATAACGGGTGTTACAAAGTCGATCCCCATACCTTCAACTTTATACGGTTTCGGGTTTCCGTTTGTTGCTCTAAATGAGTTAACAGAATCTAATGCAAAAATTTTAATAGCAGGGTTTTGTTCTTTTAAAAATCTGCCTACACCACTGACTGTGCCGCCTGTACCAGCTGCTGCAAAAAAGTGGGTTATTTTCCCATCCGTTTGGCGCCAAATTTCTGGACCAAGAAGACTGTAATGGGCATCGCGGTTTTCTGTATTGAAATATTGGTTGGGCATAAAAGAACCGGGCAAGCTCTGGTGTATGCGTTTTGCTTGTTCGTGGTAACCGCGTGGATCTTCAATCAGATCAACTGCTGGGCAAATAACAATTTCTGCTCCATATGCAGTAAGTGTTTGCATTTTTTCTTTACTGATTTTTTCAGACACGGTGATAATCACTTTATAGCCTTTAAGTGCGCCAACCATAGCAAGTGCGATACCATGGTTACCAGAAGAAGCATCAACAATGGTGCCGCCTGGTTTTAGACGACCATCTTTTTCTGCTTGTTCAATAAGATACAATGCTGATCTATCTTTAACGCTGCCACCTGGATTAAGGTATTCAAGTTTTGCTAAAACGGTTGCAGGAGTTGCTAATCCTACTTTGACTAACGGAGTGTTGCCTATAGCGCTTGTTATGCGATCAAAAAACATAGTGTAGTTCCTAAAAAAATAGTGCTTATTTATAAGGTGGTTAGTATAGCAATAAAAGCTTGTATCTGTTAAATAGAAGTAGATTTTCATGGTACGCAATCTGGTTTTTGTTACTCTTGTAACCAAAGTAGAAAAAACTATTATAAAAAGTAGCGGGGGAAGATGAAAACAAAAGTAATTCTACTAATCATCATGAGCGTGGCGCAGCAGGTTGTAGCAATGCAGGATCCAAAAATATCCGTGTTGTTTGCAGGAGGCGAGCGGCATAATTATTCCCGTTCAACATTAAGACAGTTTAAAAAAGTAGCAACTTTGTTGGATGATATTGCTGATGCTGATGAATGTTCATCGGTGTTGTTAGAAAAAATTAAAAAACCACATTTTGATTTCTTGCTGAGTATGGTAGATGCAGTAGAAATAACTGAAAAACGAAAACTAATACGTCAAGAGCTGGCGCGTGCAAAAAATGATCATCAACCGCGTGTAAAGCTTTTTGAGGCGGTAAAGCTTTTAGAACCTGATGATAATAATACGATGTATCGTATTGCATTGGCGTATGTACATCATATTCACACGCTTTCAGAAAGTGCTGCAGACGGGGATCTGAGCCCTCGTGTTGAATTTTTGCAATATTTTCATGATAGTCAAAAAGATAATATGAGAGTGTTGATGTCTCTTTTTGTAGATGCAGTTGCAGATGAAACTGGCGATGATGATTCTGAAGAAGTGTACTATGGGGTGCGCCAGGTGATGTTAAGAGATGATATGATGGCTTATGTTAGTAATCGTGATGCTCAAGAGCTTATAAAAGCCATTAAAAGAAGGGCAAGGCAGAGATATCCTCATAGTGTTACATACATAGGCAGTATTAAAAACTATGTATTTGGGAGTAGTAGCGCGAGAGAACGATATCCTTTAGTGCCGCATGCTTATGTGGTAAAAACAAAGATTGATGAGAAGACAGAAAAAGTTACAACATGGCCTGGAAAAGGAGATTTTCCCTTATCAATCCAAGAGCTTCTAGATGCTCAATTATTTCCGCAATTTACACAGTATGCTCCATCTTCACCTTTATCCTTGTATTGTGATCACCAGGGGTTGACGTCTTTGATAGGGATACAGAATGTTCCTGGCATACAAGCATTGTTAAACTGTCATGTAGAAGGTAATGCAATACAAGAGTTGCCAGTAGAAATATTTAAAGGGCTGTCTTTGCAATTTCTCCATGTATCGTTTAATGAGATACAAGCTTTACCAGTAGGAGTATTTGCAGGGCTTGTTAATCTACAAACACTTAGATTACATTACAATCAGTTACAAGAATTGCCAGTAGGAGTATTTGCAGGGCTGACTAAATTACAAATGCTTGATGTAAGTGGCAATAAATTGAGGGAGTTGCCGGTAGGGATATTTGCAGATCTTACTCAGTTGCAAAAGCTTTATTTAAGGGAGAATCAGTTACAAGAATTGCCAGCAGAAGTATTTGCAGGTCTTGCTCAGTTACAAAAACTGGATTTATCGGGTAATCAGATAACTCAAACTGAAGCACAGATACGTGCAGATAACTCACAACTACCGGGCACGTGTAAGATTGATCTTTAATGAGCAGTGCTTATGGTGTGCGTTAGTTGTTATTGCTGGTGTATAACGCGTGGTGTTGACTAATCATGGTGCGCATACAAAACGCATCTGCATAATCAAACGGTATCTGTTTTGGCGTGTGCACAAACTGTTCCATCTTATGTGCAAGCATCTGCCAATTGCCCGGTTCTATAAGATGGTCAGCTGGTAGCACGTCGCTTATTCCGCCAACGTTGTACGCAAACACTGGGATATCCATAAATAACGCTTCAATAATAGAGCAGGGTAATCCTTCCCATAACGACGAGAGTGCAAAGCAGTTCCAGTTTTTCATGATTGGTGTAACGTCATGTTGCCAACCGTGCAGCGTAATAACGTGTTGTAAGTTATGTTCAGCAATCCAGCCTTCTAGCGTTGGGCGCATAATACCATCGCCAATAATGTTTAAGCGTGTGTGCGGATGGTTTTGATATACAGCGTGAAATGCTTTTAAAAGATCGATACAATTTTTTTGTGGTTTAAAGCAGGCAATGCTACCAAACACAACAAGACTGTTTGTTGGTTGCTTGAGCTTACGTGCAGCAATAAACAACTGTTCATCAACAGCAGCGCGGATGAGTGTCTGTTTTTTTGCAAAGCCGGGAAGTTTTTTGATACCCAGTTGTTGATCGTATGTAGATACGCAGATATATGACGTGGTAATAAACGCAGTGAGATACTCTAAAAGATACGCAATAGTGTGAATAAAACTTGGTTGGTAATCGTTAAAGCCAAATCCATGTACGGTGTGGATGCGTGTCTTAATACCAGCACACCATGCGGCCCATCTGCCCATGTAGCCAGCTTTAGTACTATGTGTGTGTACTTGAATATCTGGGTGCTGTTTTTTTAGTTTTTTAAGCGTGCGTACTAAAATAAAAAAAGCACGTAGTTCTTGCGCTAATGCTGACACAGAAAAACGTACTTCTCGAGTTAGTTCGGGAATCAGCAGCGCGCGTGGATTATCTTGTACTTGTGCTACTAAAGGGCCATCAGTGCCTGATATCAGATAGGTAGTGGCTGATGATGCAAGGTGGTTAAAAAGTGCTAAGCATATTTTTTGGGCACCACCAAGTTCCAATTTGGTAATGATATACACAATGGCCGGTTTTGTTGCAGACATTCGCTTTTCCTCTTTAAGATTCCTATCAAATAAAGAGTAGCTTATTGCATTAAGATAATAATAAAAGAAACAAGTAGAGCGTAAATGCTGCCCGTTTCTAAAAGTACTTGGCTGATTAAACTTACTTTAAAAATAGTGCTTGCTGCAGTGGGATTATAGGCAATTGATGCACATGCTTGTGCTGCAGTTTTACCAGAACTAATGCCCGGCATACCGGTACCAACTCCCATACAAAGACCTGCAGATAAAAAGGCGATGCCACCAATAAGCAAGGATGGATCGGCAACTTTGGTAAACAAGATAGAAAGAGACACAATCAGCGAAAACACCAGAGGCGATTCTACAATTGCTTGGCTGATTAAGGTGAACGGTAAAAGTGTGTTATATGCATATTTGTTCATGCCAAGACTGGTGCATGCTTGTTGTGCAATAAGTGCAAGACCAATTGTGGGCCCAATACTACCAACACCAATACAAAGACCTGCAGCTATTAATCTCATGGCGTCTGCAGCATGCATACTGGTGACTAATTGCATCTTGATAAGAATAGATATCATAAAAGCAAAGATGAGTGGTGTTTGCATAATCGATTGAGTCAGTAACATCATGATCTGAATTTTTTGAGCAAAGAATGGTTGGCGTGCAACTGCATGGCATGCAGCACGAGCGGGGTACGATGACACAATACCAAGGACCATACCGCTTATACCAACAGCAAACAGAATGCCAAGTTCTGCATAATAACCATACTCTGATAACGGCATACGAGCGCTTGGGTTGAAGAGCAAGATACTCATGGTTAATCCGAGTACACCTGCAGTTTCAATGAGTGCCATACCAAGCAAAAAAGTTTTTGAAATTTCAAGGCGTGCGCGTGGTTGGGTGATGAGTGCTTGTAGTGCAGCAACACCGGTTAAGCCTTCGCCAATACCCACACTAATGGACGTAACGCCAACAATCACGGCAATAGTTATAAAGTGGTATAAATATGTATCAAACATGGATTAATGACCTCCGCCATCTTTGTTGGTTGCAATACCTATGTAGGTCAGGGTCAAAACTGAAAAAATAAAGGCTTGTACAAAGCCTTCAAAAATACCAAAAAATCCTGCAATCACTAAACCCATACCACTAAAGTTGATCACTGCACCAACGATGCTTGAACTCACGGTATTGGTGTAAATGTTAGAGATGACAGATCCGCCAAGAATGTTACCAAACAATCTAAATGAGATAGATAAGATGGATGATAATTTACCAATAATATTAAGAGGCATCATAATAAAAACCGGTTGGAAGTAACCTTTAATATAGGTCCAAATACCAACCGTTTTTACCGTATAAAATTCACGGTATAAGAAACTCATAAGCCCGAGTGCAAGGGCTGTGTTCACATCCACGGTTGGTTCTTCTACATACGGAATAACGCTCATGGCGTTACACACAAAGATGAAAATAAAGAGCGATGCTACAAAACTAAAATGGTTGTACGAGAAATGATCAAGTGTTTGTTTACACATGTTCATCAGTGAAGTAACAGCTTCAATAAGACAGAACCGTACAATACTGTCTTTTTTATTAAGAAAATATCGGCACACAACTGTCAGGAGTACGATGGTGCCAAGCACAACTGCTGTAGCAATAAACGTTTCTGCTGTGACGTTGAAAAAAGGATGGACTAACCCGAGGGGTTTAAACAAAGGCCATGTTTTTTTGACGTGCAGAATATTAAGATTCATTGCCTACCTTTTACTGACAGTATAACGGTCCAAAAGCTTATAAAAAATAAGACTAGAACGAGTATACTATTCAGAAAAGGGCTTTTCAATATAAAGTACCAAGCGGCCGCAAATGAAAGCAGGCGAAGAGTGCCAAAGAGTCCTGAGCGGACAACGGCACTGGTGGTAGCAGTAGTAGGGAGCGCATGCTGGCGGACAAAAATGAATCCGTAGAGAGCTCCCATACATAATCCGGTACCTAGTGAGTAGAGCAAGGTT
Organism: uncultured Pseudomonadota bacterium; assembly: GCA_964606885.1. Taxonomy (GTDB): domain Bacteria; phylum Babelota; class Babeliae; order Babelales; family CAIQNR01; genus CAZSHB01. The sequence goes on from CAZSHB010000012.1 coordinate 8,599, forward strand.
GTGTAGTGCATAGGGGTGTTAGATTTTCTTTAAACCTTTAAGGTGCCAATAGTCTGCAATAACTGGTGCTGGTCCGCCAATAGCAACAAGGCCACTGCGATCAGTTACCGATTTTTTTGCAGCTTCAAGAGCATCTTTAAATGATCTGAATGCTTTTGCTTTTACTTTGAAATTCTTAAGATCGTGAGCTACTTTTTCAGCATCCCATGATGTTTCTGTTACGCCAGCCTGTTCAGGAACAGGGCATACCATGATATGACCAGCAGTCTTTTTAAAGAAGTAGCGGGTTAAACGTAAGAATTCTTGGTAATCCAAATGATCTTTATGGAATGCCAATACGAGCGCAAGACCTTTAAGGGTGCGTTGATAATGCATTAAACGGATACCAAGTAAAAAGTTTTCGTACGCATCAATATTGCTTGGATTATCAATTAAAATAGTCGGTTTTTCTTTTTCAAAAATTTGGAATCGGCCGCCCAAGTTAACTGAAATTTCTTTCCAGAAATGTTCTAAAGTTCTTTTTGGATTAAGTTCAGATTCACGTTTTGCTTGGAGGGTAGGGCGCCCGCGTTGACCTTTAGTCTTATGTAAAAGGCTGTCCGCTTTAATGTATTGGTCATCAACGATATCATTGATAAAGATCGATGCAATACGTTCAGCAAGAGCTGCGCAACGGCCATGGAGTTGTTCAAACGGGTAGGTTAATGCAGGTAGTTTACGCACTGGCATTGCCCAAAGAGCACCAGCGTTTTGTGCATACTGAGACATACGCAATAAGTTTGTTTTGTTTTGATC
>CAZSHB010000012.1:9436-23186 GCA_964606885.1 uncultured Pseudomonadota bacterium
AGTAGCGCTTGCAAGGTATTCAGTTAAATTTTCTTCAAGAGCTAAACCTTCTGTATCTACTTCGTGTGCAGTGATACGAGTTAAACCAACAATTTTTGGTTGTACAAAGGTAGCTGGGTGAGAGTAAGCACCTTTATCAAGTTCTACAATAAGCACGTGTGCTTTTGCTTGATACGCAATAACAAATGCCATCATGGTCAAAAGTTCTTGGGTGGTTGCTTGGATTCCCTGCGCGCTTGCAGTGTTGATGATATCGTTAGCGATATCGGTAAAAGTTTTGTTAGCAACGTTTTCAGAATCGAGCGTAAAACGTTCTTGGTAAGATAGAATATGCGGAGAGAGCATGGTTGCTACGGTTAATCCTTCTTCAGTAAGAAGTCTACCAGCAAAATGCGTTGTTAAACTTTTTCCGTTAGTACCACAAATAAAGATAGCAGGAGTTTTTGCACCAGGGTGGCCTAGGGCAGCGTCCAGCGCTTTCATTCTTTCAAGAGATACTTGGCGGTTGGTATCGTGTGACCAATTACCGTCAAAAAATTCTGCAATTTCAGCATAAGAGCGTTGTTTGCCGCTTGGCATACTCTTAGCGCTGATTGTCGTTTTAATCGTGCTCATGGTTATTCCTTTACGTTCACTAACTTTCAAAATTCAATTAAAAAGGCGCATTTCTGACACCATAATCAAGTTTATGCCTTTAAGAGATAAAGTCAAACTAGTAATATTTATCTATGTTTTCAGGTAGAAATGTTTTCAAATTGAAAAGATTTAAGCTCTGCTGGGATATTTTTTCGGACAACTGATCGCTTGTTTGTAATGTTGAGAGCGTTACTTTTATAATTGATCAGAGAGCCGACTTTCAAAACGGGTAAGGGTTTCTTCGTAGTTACGGTTAACTCTTGCAAAATGGAGAGCGCTCTTGTCGTGAAGTTGTGCAAGACCAGCAAGTCTTTTGTGCAAGACGGCTAATGTTGCTTTTTTTTGAGTATTTTGTGGCTCACGAGAAAGTTCGCCTATTGTTCTTTGGAGGTCAACAATAGTTGCGCGTCGTGCTTTTTCTTCAAACTCGTACTTGGCACGAAGCTCTGTTTGAGATGTAGTTAGGTCTTTAATGTGTTCTTTAATCTCATAAATCTCATATTGAATAGCTGGCATGGTGTTGAAAGCGCGATGTACGCTAGCAGCTAAAGCGCGTAACTTTGTGCTTGTCATACTTGCAGTAGTAGTGTTTGGGATAGCAAGTAGGGTGGCAATAAGTGTGTATTTCTTCATATGTATTCCTTTAAAAATTACTATTTTGAGATCTATTTTTTATCAGTGCGAGAGTGGGCTGTTACCAAAAGCTCAGTATATTTTTTTTCAAGCTTTCGTATATCTGTTGCATAGGTATCATATTGCTTGGTGTATGCGTTTTGTTTTTCTACATGTGTTAACATAAGAACACTACGTTCATGGCGCAATAGTGCTACATGGTGTTGTTCTTGTGCATTGGGCTGCTGATCAGAAGACAGTGTAAGCTTATCTATTTGTTCTTGTAAGAGGTACATTTGCTCACATCGGTTTGTTGCTTGATATTCATACGATTGTGTGTGTTTATTTTGTCTATCTTTAAGCAAATCAATGGTTTGGCCAAGTTCATCAAGAGAGTCAAAGATAGATCTGTTACCTGTTAAGCAGGCGTGTAATAACCGAACAGGAGCTTGAGTTGTTACTCTGGTGAGTGCTCTTAGGGCAGTTGGTATATGTGCATTATTGGTTGTTGTGATAGCAAGAAGAACCGCGGGTAAGCTATATTTCTTCATAGGTATTCCTTTAATTTTTACTCTTGTATGGTCTATTTTTTTCTGTTTAAAGAACGGTCGCCTGTAAGAAGATTGTTATATTCCTCTTGGAGCGTAAGTATCTGTGTTTCGTATGCATGATTTTGCTTAGTATAGTCTGCGTGGCGTGTCGTTTGCAGCAATATAAGTTGGGTATATGCGTGATGTCGTATCGCTAAGGCTTGTTGAACCAGCACATTTTCTGGGTTAAAACAGCGTTCAAGTTTTATTATTTTTTCTTGTAGTGTGCGTATATGATCGTGTCTAGCTGCTGTTTCAAGCAAATATGATTGTATGTGTTTAGAGTGTTTACACTTAAGATCATCAATGTCTTGGCCAAGCGCAGCAAGTTTTTTAGCAAGAGGTTGTTGTGTTTTAAGCAGATTATTAAGTTCTTTTTTGTGCTGTTTTATTTGGTTTAAATTTTCTGTAAGCGCTTCTTCTCTTTCATGTTCTTCACACAGCCATCGTTCAATACCACAGTAGTTTATTTCAAGATTATTAATTTCTTGTTGAAGCCACGTAATACGCGCAGCGTGAGCATCGGTGCTTGCTGTACGAGATGCTTGAATTGCGTGTATGCTGCGAGTGCTTAAGAGTCTTAGTGTTCGTAAGGCAACTGGTGAGCTTGCATGTGTATGTGTGGGAATAAGAAGAAGTGCTGCTATAAGACTATAATTTTTCATACTACTCTTTCCTGTTTTAAGCGTATTAGTTTTCTACGCAGGGCAGTATAGAGGATAACAGGGGTATGCAACAACTTGTTATATAATAAAAAATGCCCCGGTGTTTGCTCAAAAGTATTTTTATGATGTTACAGCTTTAAAGAAGAAGATATCTGTTTCTGGTGTTCTTTTTGTTTACGTAACTTTATTGTATATAACCATATAGCTCCAGTTATACAAGTAGCCACTCCAGCCCATTCTGCCAACTTGGCAGGATCAACCTGATGTGGATAGAAAATTTTTTCAACTTCAGAACCACAAAACATGCAGATTAAAGCGTGGCATGTACAGCATAGTGTTATATGACTCCATAGATTTTCATCTTGCCAAGATCTTGTGAGATTTTTGCTTTTAGAAGTATTTGTAACAGGAAAATAGCAGGTAGATTCTGCGTGTACGTACCTTTGAGAGAGGGTAATAACTGATATAAAGAGCGTGAGATAATGTGTATGGTTCATAAAATTTTTAAAATTAATTGTCATCATAATAGTTACTTAGATTCAAGACGTATTGGTTGTAATATCTAAAGAGGGCTAAAAAAAACCCCTAAGTTGGTCATTTGATCGTTGTCGGTTTGATCTTCTTGCTCTTTAAAGATATTAGCAGTCCAGGTTTTTATTTTATTCATTATGCTGGTTGGTATCTCAATTATTTCATTTTTGGTTATTGTTTTATATGTATTCCATGCTTTACGAGGATACTTGGCTAGCATTGCATGACACCCTAGTAAGATAAGTGCTCTTTGTGTTGAGTCAATGACATACCGTTTTACATCATACGTATCAAAATTTTTATAGTATCTAAAAGCGCGCTCGGTAGAATATTTTTGATTGCAGAGCGTAGTGTGTACGAGCCAACAAGCACCAAGTGATGCGAGGCCATACGTGGCTGTTGTCATAATTTTTTTGGTTACCGATGGTTTTTGTTTGACAGTTGTTTGTGCAGCCTTTGGTTGGCATGAGCTAGTTTCTGCGCCGATGTTTTGTACGAATAGTAAAGAACAAAGGGCGATGGTTGTGTATTTTTTGATCATACAAATTTCTAATAAAGTTAGATGAAAAAATATAAAATATGGTCAATAGTGTAATAGTTTCTATTTTAGTTGGACAACGATCAATTCTATGGGCGTTGACGTTTCATTGACACTTTTGTGAATTTTATCGGCAGTTTCTGAAGGTCTATATACCCACTCTCCTTTTGGGAAATGAACCTTGGTAGTTGTGCCATCAGCTTCAAGCCGAGTAATGACTCCTCCGTGTAGAGATTTGACTTGTTGTGGATATTGATCGTAATGCATTTCAGTTTCTTCGTTGGGCATTATTTTAACATATGCTATGCATATATATTCATTTTCAAATTGTTTGATGTATTCCAAAGCTTGCGCGTTTGTTATCACTAAGCATAGAGCTACTATTGTAAAAAGTTGTTTATTCATAAGAGAGATCCTTATCATGTAAAAAAGAATATGAGCTTACTGTTGGCATTGAATCTTTTTAAGTGCTGGTGAGTAACTTGAATTGATATTTCACTTTAGACTTTATAATCACATTAAGAGTGCAGCGATACTGTCTTTGAATAATAAAACAAGTATTCCTGCTAAGGCTAAAAATGTGCCAAATGCAAACGGCGTAGTGCGTGTAAACGTACCATGAAGCATCATGGTTAGAGCCCATACTGATGCAAGAAAAGAACCTAAAAGTATGGTAAGCCAGACGCCAAGTACGCCGGTACATGCACCAGCTAGCGCGATATAATCAATATCGCCACTACCAAGGCCAGGTTGTTTATAGTACCAGATAGAAAGTTGGCGCGTGATACCCAAAAGAGCAACGCCTAAAAGTGTTCCACCAATACTATCGATATAACTAATTTCTAGATAACCGTAATAGGCTAGGGCCCACGCAAGTGGAACAAGATAGACTGTGGTTGCGCGTGCAATAAGCATAGCAAGAGCATCAGTATAGATAACCAAGCATGAAGCAGTTGCAAATACAGCATAACTTAAAAAATATTTAGCAGGACAGACGACATAAAAAAGAACGCACAGTGCGCCAACAAGAGAGCGTAAAAAAAGAGCAGTGTACAGTGTGTAAAAGAGAGGGACTGATCGAAGTATGGCAAGGGCTGCGTACCAGAGAGGGAATGCCCCAAAGAGAAAGCAACTTGCAGCTTTGTAGAACATTAGTCTAAATTTTCGTCCTGATCATCGTCATCGAGATCTGTGAGGACAACATCGCTTTTCTTAATGGTATCAAGCAGATGTTCTAAACGCTGAGTTTTTTCAAACGTTTCATCAAACTTGAAGGTGATGTCGGGAGTATAGCGACCGGGAATGCTACGTGCGAGTGATGCGCGTAACGATGGTTTGTAGAGTTTAAGTTCGTGTAGAACTTCTTTGAATTTGGCAAAACCTTTGTCGGTGTAGAAGAACACAGAGACAGAGCCTTTGTCAGGAGAAAGTTCAACGCGGGTGATACTTAAACCAGAAAGAGCCGCATTGTCACGAGCCGCCTCTAAGAGCAATGTTGAGATTGCTCGTAAAAGGACTGAGGACTTTTGGGCTCTTTTTACGGTGGAAACTTTTGTCATATTGGCTTATACAAGCTTTTGAGTAAGCATGCGCATGTAGTTTTGCTTGATTGCGCGCAGTAAACGTTTGCGACGTTTTTGCGTTGGTGATTCAAAGTACACACCACGTTTCATGTCTCTTACTACACCCTCGCGTTCAATCTTTTTCTTTAATTGGCGGAGTGAACGTTCTACGTTATGGCTTACATGAAGTTCGATATTTGTTTTTTTGCGTGACATGCGTTTTCAACAACCTTTCAACAAAAACAGCAGGATTAATCTACGTATTAACAGCTTTTTACTATACCTATTTTATGCTCCAGTGTCTAGTTTGCCTTACTAACCGCTCTGCTTATCAGAAGGTTGCGGTCATAGTTAATAGGCTTGTGTACGATTTATAGGCGCTGCGACGTGCTACTGGAAGCTGGAAAACGACCCCAAACGCTAGATTTGGCGAGAGGATATAGTTGAACCCAAGGTCAAAAATCTGGACTTTCCATTCAGTATCCTCTTCGAGCCTATCGGGTAAAAAGGCCGCATCAGGAGTATTGAGGGTGATTTTGTCCTTAGAGTGGCCTGCGTAATGGTAGAGTCCGTAGAAAGAAAGCTTATCTAAGAAGTTGTACGCATTGAATCCAACGGTGAAGTTCCAGCTGTCCCCTGGCGATACGTTAACCGTTGTTTTATATGGGTAGACCATATATTGCAGTTCGCTGGTTGGCACACGACGGATAACTGTTCTTTCTGAAAAGTGTGAGTAGCAAGCATCCCAGACAACTTCGATAGTGTTAAAGAAATCTAGTCCAAAGCCACCACGTAGTCGGAATGCGTTGTGTTTGTTGTTGCCGCCTAAAGGAATAGACAGGAGGTAGTCAGGATCGTTCCCTTTAGCAACACCGGCGGTAAAGCCTGCTTGTATAAAAGGTGTAAAGATGAAGGGTGCCCACTCTTCTGGGTCAGCGTTTGCATTGACCGGAAAGTTGTGGCGCGCAATTGCTGAGACGGTGAAATCTTCAGGGCCCGATTTGTGCCAGTCAAAAGTGTCGAGGTCTATTTGATCAAAAATTTCTGCGCGTTTGTCCATTAAGTATTGTTGAACAAGTTCTTTATTAGTAGTGAAATTTTCAGTACTCATACCCTGACCAGGAAAGACGACATCTGCTAGTGCGAGATCTGTTCTGTCGTCAAAGTAGGTGGTGGTGTAGGTTTGTTTTAAATCTGCATAACCACCTTGAAACGCAATGACAATATCTTCTATAGGGCGGAATGAACCTTCAAAACGTAAACCAACTTTGTGGTATTTAGCGTTCACACTAAAAAAACCAAAGTTTTGTGTTTCGTCACTAAACTCTTGGTCGCTAATGGTTGCAGTAGTGGGGGGAGTCAATCCAACAAACGCTTGTGCTCCTGCAGTAGCTAGTAGCGATGGTTGTGTTAAACCGCTTGGTACTGAACCGTAGGTCATACCGACCATGTTCAGACGGCCGTTGTAATCAAGCAGCGAGCAGTGTTCTTTTTTTTCGTTAGTAGCGCTGGATGCTTTTTGCCCGAACATGCTGATTGAAAAGTCGATGCGTTCCTTTATGCCGAGTGGTTCTTTGCCGGCAATTATTAATTTTTTTTCTGAATTAAGGAACTGGAACGGATATTGCGACGTGAATAATGGATACGGATCTGCTTGATTAAGTGTGGTATACCAGGCTTGGCAAGATCCCTGTAGCAGGAGTCCGGTTGCCAGCGCTAGGCGTTTTAGATTCATTACTGTCCTTTCTTCATTGACCTATCTATCTGCTTAGAGCATCCAGTTATACCACTCTGTATTTTTGTTCGTCAAATAACCGGTTCTATGAGCGGGTAAAAAGTAGCAAGTGAGCAACCTTTGGCTAGTTTGCTACCGCGTTAAAAGAGTCAAAGCAATTTTCTGCTGCAAAATAAAAAAGAAGGCATGCAGTTAATAAACCGGCCATGGTAATAATATTTTGACCAGATTGCCATTCCGTTTTTAAACGTAACAAGGTGATCATAGAAAGGATAAAAGCAATTACTAAAAACATGGCGGTAAAATTAAAAAAGAGTTCGTTACTGAGTAAACTAAAACTTGCAAAGATTGCTAGGCCGATTAGTGATGTGCAGGTTGTTTGATTAATGATACCAAATGCTACTAACTGGCGGGATCTGTTATTGCGTAACTTTTTAACAAACGAGAGTAGTAATGCACCAGACGACCAGATCATAGAATGCAGTGTGCCTAAGATTGCTGATATTAATGAGATGTGAATCATTTCAAGCAGCCACGGATTGTTAGGGAACATAACACTTAATGGGCCACTGACTGGTCCTGGATACTGTGCAAAAAGATCTAATGGTACTGCTAAGATGAGTGACATAACAAACGCAAGGTACAAGAGGGCGACGGCAGTCAGCGAGTACGTGATTGCTTTAGGAACATTTTTTTGCGGATCGCGAATAATATTAAAAAGTGATGCGGTAGATTCAAATCCAAAAAAAGCGAAAGCAACAACACGTGTTTCTTGAAAGATGGCTTTAATACCATGTGGTGCAAAGGGGACTAAGTTTGCGGTGTTTGCTTTGGTTAAACAGATGAGCGTGGTGCCAAGTAAAGGAAAGACGGTTAAGACAATTAAGATTTGTTGTCCTAAAGATGATAATGATACGCCTATAATATTTAATATGGTCAGACTGATTAATGATGCTAGGCCTGCGGTATATGCGGTGGTGGTTGGAAAATAACGTACAAGATGTTCACCAGCTGCGTGTGATAATAATCCCATGGCGATCAGTAATCCAATTAAGTAACAGGCGCTTGCAATAAGACCAACGGTATGTCCGCCCCACTGTTTTGCGTAGGTGTAAAAAGAACCTTCTTGTGGATAGAGCTGTGCAATGCGCGCAAGTGACTGTGCTATAAACCACACAGAAAGCGCTACAAAAGCAAAAGTGAGGATGCCTGCAGGGCCGACTTTGTCTGCGAGTACACTGGGAATTGCAAAGATTCCTGCGCCGATCATGGCATTCATACCTACAATAGTTGCTGTCAGCATCCCAATTTTATCAGAAGAGGCCGTTGACATAAGAAGTTCCTTTTAAGCCAAAAATTAAACACCATGGTGTTCAGTATACTCAAGAAAGCTTTTTTTAAAACTGAGAGCTTATTCTAGGGGTGCATACTAAGGACTGGGAAAATCTGATAAAACGGCTATTCTAGAACTACTATGAATACTTATTATTGCCTGTATTACACGGCACACGTTGATAAAAAACGGTGCTGGTTACTTTCTTCTATTTTGCGTGGTACTGAACATATTGCGTTTGATCGTTCACTTGATCCACAAACAAGTACGTTCGAATTCTTTGTGCCAGAAGCTATGGAAGCAGTCTTTTTAGAAATTATGACGTATATGCACACGCAAGGCGTTATTGCCGATCTTCAGAAACTTCCCAACCGTTTTATTTAGGTAAGCGAGCGATACACTCTTTAGCAAAAAGAGCGGCTGTAGAAAATGTTCGCTGTGCAGCAGCTGCGGCTGTTGTAAGAGCACGATTCGTTTTGATCATAGGGCTTTGCTCAAGATCTTTTTTAAGACTTTGTAATGCCTGTATGCGCGGGTGGATTTCTTTCCAGTCAGCACCCGTATCAAGCATATGGAGTAACAGTGCGTGTAGATTGTTTGCAGTAGTTAGTGGATTTTTTGATTGAAAAATAGCAACAGCATCAGCAGCGCATGCTAAATCTGTGTGTATGCTCGTTACAGCAGAAGGCTCAGTATACAGTGCTGCTTTAGCCACGGTTGTAATAATAGTATCAAGAGCTGCGGTAGGTAATTGTCCTACACTGTGCGCAAGTGCGCCTTTTTGTGCTGTAAGGCTCAGTGTAGGAAACACGGAACCGTTCACCAGTAAAACAGGTTTTTCAGGACCACAGCCATATAGGATTAATGGTGCAGGATCCATGTCTTGTTGTGTGCCATAAAGTAGTTTGATCTCTTTATCGGTAAGTAATGTTTCTTGAAGCATCTGTGTCATACGCATACGAAGATCAGCAGGAAATGGTGCGTGCGCGTGTTGAGCAAGTAGATCATGCGTATTGGTATGTGCATCTTTTAGTATTGATTCGGCACAGGTATCAATGCTCAATCCACTTTTACTTAAGAGGAGTTGATCTAATTTCATTACCAGTGTCATTCTATAATCGTAATCAGTAGATCGAGTTATTTTTTCAACACGGGTACTTGTTATATTTTTTACATGTTCACGTTCAAGACTACGCATGAGTTGTGTGAGCGTTGGTGTTGTGTTGTGACTATGAGTGTTGAAAGGTACAGAGGTTAGTGCCAATAAGATGGCTAGGCAATAGTTTTTCATGCCTCTTAATGTACCAGCTTTATATAAGCTTGCAAATGGAAATAATTATAAAATGTAAAAAATAGTTATGCGTGAGCGCATGCTGTATATCTGATAAAGACAGTAAGGAAAGCCTAGGGGTGACCAAGCAGGGGGCTTTTGAGGTATCTTCTAAAATTGATATAATTACAATTAGAATGAATTATGTTGAGCTTAGATATGAGGTTCTTTATGAACAAGAAAGTATTACTGTTGCTAGCATTGCTTACTGGTAGCGTGCATGTATCTGCTGGGTTTTTAAAATCTAATGCGGGTAAGTTGGCGCTTACGGCAGCTGTAACCTATGGTTTGTACGTATATGCGAAGAAATTTTTTAAGTCGCCCATTATGGTACTGACTAACCAGAGAATAGGTGCCATTAAAGAGCGGATAAAAAGTACGCCTCTTTTACCTATAAAAGAAATTTTACCTGATGGTCGCATGGTTACTTATACAGGTGAGCAATTGTTTATCGGTGATGGTTATGGACATGTCATGGTAGAGATAGGCTTAGAGTAATCAGATTGCGTATGTCAGATGGAGATGGTATGAAAAAATTATTACTAGCGATGAGTGTACTGATAAGTGGATATCTTTCTGCCGCTCAACCATTAACTCGATCTGTATTAGGTAGTTTAACGGCTTCTGCTTTAGCAGCTGTTGGTTATGTTATAGCAGAAAGAGTTGTAGAGGATGCTACAAAAGTAGTTGTGCCAGCAACATTAGAACAGATACAAGAAGTAACTACGTGTGGAATGTTGAAAAGCAGTTGTGCTTCTCTTGGTGATCGACTGATTACAGGTATTACTGCTGGTGTATCGTTATATGCGGTATATTTTTTATGGCGTTTGAAATGTGTTAAAATACCCCGTTCAACGCATCTAGCTTTTAGTTTGGGTGACACGTTAGGTTCTTATTTGGGCGTTAACACTGTTATATATCTAGAAAAAAATGACCAAGCCATGCGCGCTTTAGCAAAAGCTTTGGATGAAAAAAACTTTCTCTCAGATACAAAAGGTTCACATGCTGGGCTTCGTGCGCTGTTTCCAAACGAAAAAATGATAACCATCAGATATTCTCTGCCAGTAGGTTTTATTATGAGCGTCAAGGTTAATTTGGAAGATGATTTTACAGGTCTTCAAGAACTTGCTTATCAAGTATGTACGTTATTACTTAAACATACTAAGCAAGAAGTTGCTGCTAGAAGAGCATTGAACAGGGTACAAGCTGGTGTAACTGCTCTAGGTTATCCTGATTATTTAAAATAAAGAGGTTTATTATGAATAAAAAATTATTATTACTAATGGCGTTGTTAACAGGTACGGCAGGTCTTTCTGCTGGTAGTTTTCATTGGCGCGGATTAGCTCTAGGGGCAACTGCGGGTGCAATTGCTACGTATCTAGTCACAAAATTTTTTGCAGCTGATAATCAGCACATACAAAGACAATCTGTTGCTCAAGCAGCTGTACAAGTACAGCAAGTACAAGCTCAATACAATCCCGCAGCAGATATGGCTTTTACTGTAGAATTATCGAGCGTAAAGCCGTCTGGTGAGAAAAAATATGTAAATCGTGTATTGTATAAAAAGGTTCGTGATGTATCCCCAGAATGTATGCAATTGGTAGATAATTTTTTATCGGGAGCGATTTTTGAAGGTCCTTCAGGAGCATCTGCTGAATTAAAAGAAATACTATCTTCAACAGGTTTTAATCAATGTACGATTCGCTTTATGTCTCCGTTTATAAGTCCATCAGAATCGGTATTTGAGATGGTGGTGGATGCTGATGATGGCATTCAAGCATTGCAAGATTTTACAGTAAGACTTTATAGAGTATTATGCGATCCTAGAAATCTTATTCATGTGTATACGAATGCATAAAAATATTTGATCTGTTAATTCTGTAGAAAAATTTAAAAAGAGCCTGACTTAAACTGGGCTCTTTTTTTTGAGCTTATGTGGTGTTTTAAGTTTGTAATTATTTTTAAGATAAGCTCAGGAAGGCTTTTGGCAAAGGACTTTAAGTGTGATATAATTACAATTAGAATATGATTATTCTAATTAAGATGGAGGTTTTGTTATGAACAAAAAATTATTTTTAACGATAGCGTTATTAACTGGCACAACAAGTTTGTTTACTATGGAAGCGCCTGCTGCGGCAGTACCGGTAGAGCAACCGGTAAGATTGCAAGATAATAATAATATTATGGATAAAATTGGCTTGATGTTAGTTGTTGCGACAGGTTGTGATATTGCAAAAAAAATTATAGGCCCTATGTCTCTAACTGAAACAATAGGCGTGGCAACATCTGCAGGATTATCAGGGTATGCGGCGCATCGTGTTTATCAAATGTTAAGTAATAAAAATAAAATTCGTGTGTTAACTGCAAGTGGTATTGGTTTATCGGTGGGTAGTGCTAGTTTAGTCTTAGTACCATTAAGGGGTCATAAACATCAGCAATTTGCAGCTATGTATGTGCAGAAAAAAATTGAGTCAGCGTTAGCTGATTACTTACAAGCAAATAATGCTGATACGCCATATGCTCTTCAAGGTCTTAATGGTATATTTTACTCGAAAAGTCTTGTATCTCTTACTCTGGCAAGAGAGTTATTTATGGCAAATAATTATGAACAAGGTGTAGAGATATTAAAATTAATACCCTATGCAGCTGTAACTTTTCCTGGCATGGAACAACATATTATGAGCTGGGTAGTATTACCTACAGCAGCTATTTTAAGCACGTTACAAGATCAAGGTTTGGTAGGCTACGATGAAGATGGCATGCGTTTAGGTAGAAGATAAAATAGACTTTAAAAATAAAAAAAGCTCGGTTACATCCGAGCTTTTTTATTGTACTTATCTTGAGAAAAGAGACAGTTTTTATGCTGTATGGCTTAGACGTTTTTTTATAGTTGCATAATCAAGTAGTTCAAGCAGTTCTGCCATCCCAAGACCTTTTTCTGATCCTGTTAAGAGATAACGCACACAAGAGAATAACTCTTTTGTCGGTACGGCATGTTCTTTGCCTAACGTCTTTAATGTTGCAAAAAACGTAGCGGTGTCAGCACTGTGCAGCGCTTGCTTAATAACAGTTATAACTTTTTCTGTGCCTGCTGTAGGTGCTAGCTGTGCAAGATGCGCATGGTTGGTAGTTGGAGCAGTAAATACAAAACTTAATAAGTGCACACAGTCTTTAAGGGTAATCATTTCCGGTTGTACATGCTTTAACAGTTGGCCAAGTTGTGCATCGGTGATATGTAATGTGCCAAATGCATCTGCTAAGTATGGCTTGCAGAGGCTTGTTAACTCATGCAACGGTGTAAGCATAATCCATTTTTGATTAACCCAACGGAGTTTTTCTACGTCGTACTTAATTTGTCCGGTTGATGACATATGTTCAAAATCTATGCTCGTAATCAGTTCTGGTAATGACATAATTTCTTTTTCAAACGAAACGCCAATAAGTGCTAAGTAGTTTAAGATAGCGCCTGGTAAAAAACCTTCTTGGCGCAAATCGCGTAACGAAAAGCCAAAATCCCGTTTAGATAATTTTGAACCGTCTAAGTTACACAAAATAGGCATATGCCAGAATGTTGGCAGTGGAGCACCCAGTGCGTGGTACATAGCTGCTTGACCAGCAGTGTTACTTAAATGGTCTTCGCCACGAATCACGCAGGTGATTTTCATATCAACGTCGTCAACAAAGTTAGCAAACATAAACGTTACTGAACCGTCTTGGCGTGTTACAGGGAAGTCTGAGAAGTTTTTCATTTCAAATGTTACGGGCCCGTGTGACAAATCTGTAATAGTGAGTGTTTGTGTTGGGTCTAAACGCATACGCCAGATAAAAGGTTCTTGAGCTGCTCGTTCTGCTGCAACATCGGCTGACAATTTAAAACAGGTTTTATCGTAACGTGGTGGTTGTTTGAGTGCTATTTGGCGTTGACGTTTTTTATCAAGCTCTTCAGAAGAACAGAAACAACGATAGACCAACTGTTTATTAATAAATGTTTGTAAGACTTCTTGATAAATGTGATTGCGTTCAGATTGAAAGTACGGACCATGACCGCCGTCTTTGCCCGGGCCTTCATCAAACGTAAGGCCGAGCCATGCTAAATCTTCTTGGATCTTAACAGCGTTAGGGTCAAAATTTCTTTCCGCATCAGTGTCTTCTATGCGTAAAACAAAGGTGCCCTGCTTTTGTTGGGCCATGAGGTAATTCATAAGGGCAGTACGGATA
>CAZSHB010000013.1:0-22088 GCA_964606885.1 uncultured Pseudomonadota bacterium
AACTCATCACTTGATGAAATTAAAGAACGTTTAGAAAATATGTTCTTTAATTCTCGTTACTACGATTTAACTCGTGTAGGACGTATCAGAATTAATAGAAAGCTTGGTCTTTCTGTTCCTGAAACTGAAACTGCGTTAACACGTGAAGATATCGTTGAAACAGTAAAATATTTAATTCGTCTTAGAGAACGTGCTGAAGGTGAACTCGATGACATCGATCATTTAGGTAACAGACGCGTTCGTCTTGTTGGTGAATTGTTGGGTAACCAAGTGTATCTTGGCTTCTTGCGCATAGAACGTATTGTTCGTGAGCGCTTTAGAATGCAAGAAAACTTGACCACACTTATGCCTCAAGATTTGCTTAACGTAAAACCGTTAGGCGCAGTCTTACGAGAATTTTTTGGTACAGGCCAACTTTCTCAATTTATGGATCAAACAAACCCTCTAGCGGAAATTGCGCATAAGCGTCGTTTATCTGCTCTCGGGCCCGGCGGTGTATTAAAAGATCGCGCAACTGTTGAAGTGCGTGACGTACATCCTTCTCACTATGGTCGTATCTGTCCTATTGAGACTCCGGAAGGTCAAACAATTGGTCTTATTGCTTCCCTTGCTACCTATGCAATGGTGAATGACTTAGGGTTTATTGAGACCGCGTATAGACCAGTAAAAAATGGAAAAATCCAAGATAACGTTGTCTTCCTTGATGCATTTAACGATTCACATGAATTTATTGCGCAAGCTGACGCGGTTAAATCTGGCGCAAAAACATTTCCTACATCAGATGTTATTGCTCGCCATGAAGGGACATTCCAGGTTGTTGATGTAGAAAAAATTAATCTTATTGATCTGTCTCCAAAACAGCTCGTATCCGTTTCTACAGCGTTGATTCCGTTCTTGGAACATGATGACGCATCTCGTGCCTTAATGGGTGCAAACATGCAACGTCAAGCAGTTCCTTTGATTAAAACGGAAGCTCCTTTAGTAGGTACTGGTATGGAACGGGAAGTTGGTAAATCATCAACTGCTGTTCTAACCGCTCGTAACCCGGGTGTTATTGAGTATGTTTCTGCAGACAAGATCGTTGTTCGTGTTGATAGAGACGCCTTTGCATCAGTTGAAGACTGGGTAGCACATGGTGTTGATATGTACCATCTTAAGAAGTTCCAAAAATCTACCATGAGCACATGGGTACATCACGTTCCTATTGTGAGCAAAGGACAGCGTGTTGCTATTGGCGATGTGCTTTCTAACGGCCCAGCAATGGATAATGGCGAACTTGCACTTGGTGCAAACATCTTAGCAGCGTTTATGCCTTGGCATGGATACAACTTCGAAGATGCTATTGTATTGAGTAAGCGTCTTGTGGCTGATGACGTACTTACTTCGGTTACTATCGATGAGTATGTTGTTGATGCGCGTGATACTAAACTCGGACCTGAAGAAATTACACGTGATATTCCAAACGTTGGTGAAACAGCCCTTGCTGCACTTGATGAAGATGGGATTATCAAAGTTGGTTCTCGTGTTAAACCGGGCGATGTTTTGGTAGGTAAAGTTACTCTTAAAGGTGATATTCAATATTCTCCTGAAGAAAAACTTCTACGAGCAATCTTTGGTGAAAAATCTCGTGAAGTACGAGATACGTCATTGCGCGTACCACCAGGGGTTGAGGGTATGGTTACGGATGTAAAAATATTCTCTCGTAGCGGTATTAGAAAAGATAAACGTTATAAAGAAGAAGTTCTTAAGCAAATTAGAAAGCTTGAGCAAGATTTCTTACAACATGAAGCTTGTTTAGAGCTCATGGTTGTTGAGCAATTCAAGACATTACTTGCAGGTCAAAAGCCTTCAGGTAAGGGTCATGAAGCATTACTCAAAGCTGGCGTGTATGATCGTACTAAGATTGAATCACTTACTCTTGCAGAACTGACAGCTTTAAAAGTTGCAGATAAAGCGATTGAAGAAGAATTGATTTACTTAGAAACGGCATTCTCAACACAAAAGCAAGTACTCCATGGTATTAAAGAAGAAAAAATAGGCCGCTTTAAAAAGGGTGATCCACTACCATCTGGTGTTATTAAGATGGTAAAAGTGTACATCGCTATGAAGCGTAACATTCAGGCTGGTGATAAAATCGCGGGTCGTCACGGTAACAAAGGCGTTGTGTCTATTATTGTTCCTCGTGAAGATATGCCTTATTTAGCAGACGGAACGGCTGTTGATATTGTTCTTAACCCAATTGGTGTACCTGCTCGTATGAACGTTGGTCAAATTCTTGAAACAGCACTTGGTTTTGCAGGTCGCGAAGTTGGTATTCAATTACAAACAATGTTGACTGAAAAGAGTGAAAAAGAAGTAACCGCGTTCTTAGCTCAGTACTTTGGTAAAGACTTTGTTGCTTCATATGAAAAAGAATATGGCAAAGAAGGCTTGCATGAGTTAGCACAAAAGACTGCTCATTCAGGTATGAAATTTAGAGTTCCTGTCTTTGAAGGTCCGGTTTACGAAACTGATATTAAGCCAATGCTTACTGAGCTTGGTATGTCAGATACGGGTAACTGTTGGTTGCATGACGGACGAACTGGTGAACGATTTGATCAGCCAGTCATGGTTGGCTCAACCTATATTATGAAATTAAATCATATGGTTGATGATAAGTTGCACGCTCGTTCTGTTGGACCATACTCATTAGTTACACAGCAACCTCTTGGTGGTAAAGCTCAGTTTGGTGGTCAGCGTTTTGGTGAAATGGAAGTCTGGGCGCTTGAAGCGCACGGTGCTGCTTACACCTTGCAAGAAATGCTTACTTACAAATCTGATGACGTTACTGGTCGTCACCGCGTGTACGAAGCTATTGTGCAT
Source organism: uncultured Pseudomonadota bacterium (assembly GCA_964606885.1). Classification (GTDB taxonomy): domain Bacteria; phylum Babelota; class Babeliae; order Babelales; family CAIQNR01; genus CAZSHB01. Next base: position 2,863 of record CAZSHB010000013.1, read on the forward strand.
GGTGATAAGATTCCAGAACCAGGGTTGCCAGAATCGTTTAACGTACTTATTAAAGAGTTACAAAGTTTAGGGTTGCAAGTTGATCTCTGCCGAGTTGGCAAGGAGGAAGTCAGTGAATAAGGGAATACTAGAACGTTTTAAAGAGTACATAAATATTACCCAGTTCAATGCGTTTCGTATTGGTCTGGCTTCTCCTGAAAAAATCCGTGCACTTTCTTATGGCGAAGTGAAGAAGATAGAGACTATTAACTATCGAACACTTAAACCGGAGAAAGACGGTCTTTTCTGTGCTCGTATTTTCGGGCCTGTGAAAGATTGGGAGTGTAATTGCGGTAAATATAAAAGAATGAAACATCGCGGCGTTACCTGTGAAAAGTGTGGCGTTGAAGTGATTCAAGCTCGAGTTCGTCGTGAGCGTATGGGGCATATAGAATTAGTTGCTCCCGTATCTCATATCTGGTACCTCAAAGGTATTCCAAGCTACTTGGGTTTGATTCTCGATATTTCAGTTAAAGATCTTGAACGCATTGTTTATTTTGATTCTTCTGTTGTTTTAAATCAGGGTAATTCTCCGTATCCACGCAAAACACTTTTATCTGTTTTAGAAGCAGATGAGTATCAGTATGCGCATCCGGAAGATCTTATGTTTAAAGTTTCAAGCGGTGCTGAAGCAATTCGGGACTTGCTAAAAACGATTAACGTACAAGAAGACATTACTCGTTTAAAAGTTGAGTATCAAAAGACAAATTCTGTTGCTATTCGTCACAAGTTGGTTCGTAGAATCAGAATTTTCACCGATCTTGCTAATGCAAACCTACGTCCTGAATGGATGATTATGGATGTATTGCCAGTGTTGCCACCAGACTTACGTCCGTTGGTACCACTTGAAGGTGGACGTTTTGCAAGTTCAGATTTAAATGAATTATATCGACGTGTGTTGAATAGAAATATTCGTCTCCGTCGTTTATTAGAAATTGAAGCGCCTGAAGTTATTATCAAAAACGAAAAACGTATGCTACAGGAATCTGTAGACGCGTTGATTGATAATGGTCGTCGTGGCCAGCCAGTACGTGGTACCAATAAGCGTTCTTTAAAGTCATTGAGCGAAATGCTTCGTGGTAAGCAAGGTCGTTTTAGACAGAACCTTCTTGGTAAACGTGTTGACTACTCAGCTCGTTCGGTAATCGTTGTAGATCCTGAATTGAAGATGGATCAATGCGGCCTTCCTAAAAAGATGGCATTAGAACTGTATAAGTCTTATGTGTATGCAGGTTTGTTGGAACGTGAAGTTGCTCCAAATCTTCGTGTTGCTAAAAAGATGGTAGAAGATGAAATTCCTGAAGTATGGGATGTGCTTGAAGAAGCAGTTAAAAAACGCCCAGTACTTTTAAACCGTGCACCAACGTTGCATCGTTTAGGTATTCAAGCTTTCAGACCAATCTTGGTAGATGGTAAGGCAATTAAGATTCACCCTCTCGTTTGTACAGCATTTAACGCTGACTTCGACGGTGATACTATGTCTGTTCATTTACCATTAAGCGACAGAGCATGCAAAGAAGCTGAAGAGTTGATCATGTCAACGAAGAACGTTCTTTCTGCTTCTAACGGACAACCAATTACTGTTCCTACTCAAGATATGATTTTGGGATTGCATTACATCACTAAAGTGCGTTGTAATGTAAAGGGTGAAGGTATTGTGTTCTCTAGCATTCAAGAAGCGATTACAGCGTTCCAATGTGGACAAGTGTCTCTTCATGCTCGAGTTAAAGTTCGTCTGTCTACAGGTAAAATGGTAGATACCACCACTGGTCGCGTATTGCTTTTTGAAGCATTGCCAGAAGGTGTGGATTTTAATTTGATCAATAAAATATTAAAGAAAAACGATTTAAAGAAATTAATCGAACAAATTTACTATACGTTTGGCCAAGAAAAGACCGTTATATGTTTAGATAGAATCAAGAAACTTGGTTTCTACTATTCTACACAAAGTGGTACTTCTTGCGGACTTAACGATCTCTTTGCTCTTTCTGAAAAAGGTTCAATCCTTAAGAAAGCTGAAAAAGAAATCGCTAAAGTTGAAAAGTTGTATCAAGACGGTGTTATCACTAACGGTGAACGTAAGAACAAAGTTATTAGTACTTGGTTCCATGCAAACTCTCAAGTAACCAATGAAATGGTTCGAGTGTTTGAAGAACAAGATGCTGCTGCGTACCAAAACGTTGATAAGGACGATAAGCCTTTCAACTCTGTGTACATGATCATGTTCTCTGGGGCTAAAGGTTCTAAAGATCAGATCAGACAGTTAATTGGTATGCGAGGTTTGATGTCCACACCAACGGGTGACATTATCGAAACTCCGGTAAAGAGTAACTTTACTGAAGGCTTGAATGTGTTTGAATACTTTATTTCTACACATGGTGCTCGTAAAGGTCAGGCGGATACCGCGCTTAAAACAGCAAACTCAGGTTACCTCACTCGTCGTTTAGTTGACGTTGCGCAAGACATGGTTGTTACAACACATGATTGTAAAACATTGGGTTATATTTCTTTAACTGACTTAAAAGAGTCAGGTGAAGTGGTCTATCCATTGAAGTCACGTGTGTACGGTCGTGTTGCGGCAGCAGATATTAAAGATTCTATCACCGGTGAATTGTTGATACCTCAAGGTAATGCAATTACTCGTGCTGATACTGAAAGAATCGAAAACGCTGCTGTAGCAGAAATCTTAGTTCGCTCACCATTAATGTGTCAGGCAAAACGGGGTATCTGTCAGAAATGTTACGGCTTCGATTTAAGCCGTGGCCATATGATTGATATCGGTACAACAGCGGGTATTATTGCAGCGCAATCTATTGGTGAACCTGGAACACAGCTGACTATGAGAACATTCCATATCGGTGGTACTGCAAGTGGTGAAGCTGCTCAGTCTATGGTAGAAGCAAAATATGACGGTATCGTTGAGTTACGTCGTGTTCGTTCTATTACTGACAAAGAAGATCGTGAAGTAGTCTTAAGCCGTAAAGCTGAATTGAGTATCAAATCAGAAGATGGACGTGAACTACAAGGCGCAATTCTTGAGTACGGTACCTACTTGCTTGTCAAAGATGGTCAAAAAGTAACCAAGGGCGAAAAGCTTGCTGAATGGGATGCTGGTGCACAGGTTATCGTTACAGAAAAACCTGGTTCAGTTGAATATGTTGATTTAATTAACAACATTACTATTCATGAAGAATTTGATATTCAGTCTAAAACTTCATCAAAAAGTATTCTGGCTCATAAGAGCGATAAGCTTCAGCCAGCAATTGGTATTTTTGATGCAGATGGTGCTGAAATAGCTCACTATTACTTGCCAACCGGCGCTATCTTAATGGTAGAACCAGGGCAAAAAATAGCAGCTGGTGATGTTTTGGTAAAAATGCCTCGTGAAGCATCAAAAACAAAAGATATTACCGTTGGTGGCTTGCCTCGTATTTCTGAACTCTTTGAAGCACGTACTCCAAAAGATGCAGCAGTATTAGCTGATATTGATGGTAACGTGGCCTTTGGTGGTCTTCATAGAGGTATGCGTAAGCTGACCGTTACTTCAGGTGGAACAGTACAAGAATGTCTGATACCTCGTGGTAAACAAATCAGTGTGCAAGATGGTGAATTTGTGCGTGCTGGCGATCCATTAACCTTGGGTCATCCAGTTCCTCATGATATTTTACGTATTCTTGGACCTGATGCGTTACAACGCTACTTGGTTGATCATATTCAAGAAATTTATCGTCTACAGGGAATTGATATTAACGATCGCCATATAGAAATTATTGCTCGTCAAATGATGCGTAAAGTACGTGTTACAGAAACAGGTGATTCAGACTTCTTGATCGGCGATAAGATTGATAAGATTCACTTTAGAATGGTTAACGAAGCTCTTCGTAAGCAGGGTAAGAAAGTGGCTACTGGGGTTCCAGTACTCATGGGTATCCAAGCTGCGGCATTAAGCACGGAAAGCTTCCTCTCTGCAGCATCGTTCCAAGAAACTACGCGTATCTTGGCTGACGCAGCAGTAGCGGGTAAGATTGACCACTTATATGGCTTAAAAGAAAACTTGACCATTGGTAAGCTTATTCCGGCCGGTACGGGTATAGCATCATATAGAAAAAAATATCTAGGTGATGATATTTCTGATCTTGAGCGTCAAGCCCAAGAAGAGGAAAACCGCTTACGTGGCTCAGAAACGCGTGCCAAAGAGCAAAAAACGTGGTAAGATAAGACCGTAAATAATGGTGGCAGGCGTGTAGCTCAGTGGTAGAGCACTGCTTTGACGTAGCAGGGGTCAGCGGTTCGATCCCGCTCATGCCTACCAGTAAAACTCATAAATGTTAGTGGAATAAAGAAACTATGAACAAATTAGAAGAAGTAAAAAAACACGGTAACGATACCGGTTCATCTGCAGTACAAATCGTATTGTTAACCGAAGATATCGCTCGTTTGACTAAGCATATTAACGAGAACAAAAAAGACGTAGGTTGCCGTCGTACAATCTTGCATAAGGTTGCTACGCGTAAGCGCTTACAAGCGTATTTGAAAAGAACAGACGTTGGTACGTATAAAAAAGTATTAGAACTACTTGGTTTAAAGAAGTAGTTAAAAAAACGTGACGACGCGTCATTATAAGATAGTGAGATAAGGTATGACGAAAAATAAATTTACGTTACCTAAATATGGGTACAGCGTAGAAATTAATGAAGTTGCAAAGCAAGCGGATGGTTCTGCGTGGTTTCAAAAGGGAGGAACTGTTCTACTTGCTACAGCAGTTTCGTCTCCTTCAAAAGACTTTCCGGGATTCTTCCCGCTTTCTGTAGAGTACAGAGAGCAGTTTTCAGCAGCAGGTAAAATTCCGGGTGGTTATTTTAAACGCGAAGGCCGTTCAAGCGATAAAGAAGTATTAACTTCTCGTTTGATCGATCGCGCTATCAGACCGTTGTTCCCGAAAGATTACTTCAATCAAGTGCAAGTTATTATTAACGTGTACTCAGTTGATAAAGAACACACGCCTAACATGATTGCTGGTTTAGCCGCATCATTGGCGTTAAGTGTTTCTAAAATTCCTCTTCTTGAATCAATTGGTTTAGTAGAAGTAGGTAGACTTGATGGCGCGTGGGTGGTAAATCCATCTTACGAACAAAGCCTTGAGTCTGATGTACGTATTATCGTTGCAGGTACCAAAGAAGGTATTTGCATGGTAGAAGGCGCAACAAACGAAATTTCTGAACAAGAATTTATCGAAGCAATGTTCTTGGCTCATGCAGCTGTTAAAGAACAAGTTATCTGGCAAGAAGAAATTGTTTCTCATTTCAACCCTGTTAAAGAAGTATCTACCTTGTCTATTGACTGGGATGCATGGGAAGAAAAGAGCAGACATTTCTTAACAACAGATCGCTTACAAGGCATTTTTGGTACACAAAAAGCGGCGCGCGATGCGTTTGTACAGGCTCTTAAAAAAGAATTCGATCTTAAGCATGCAACTGAACTTGCTGAAGTTGGCAGCTCTAAGAACATTATAGATTTTATTTTTGATGCTCAATTTAAAGATCGCATGACTGAAACTATCTGCGATGACAAAAAGCGCGTTGATGGTCGTACATTTACTACCGTACGTGATATCGATGTTAAAGTTGGTGTATTACCATGTACGCATGGTTCATCGCTCTTTACTCGTGGTGGCACACAAAGTTTAGCTACGCTAACGCTTGGTAGTGGTCAAGATGAACAAAGAATAGAAGACATTATGGGCGGTGATATTGATGGATCTTTTATGCTCCATTACAACTTCCCTCCATTCTCAGTTGGTGAAGTTAAGCCGTTACGTGGTCCAGGTCGTCGAGAAGTTGGGCATGGTCATTTAGCAGCATCTGCTTTTAAGTATGTTCTTCCTGATAAAGAATCATTCCCTTACACCATTCGTTTAGTTTCAGACATTTTAGAGTCTGACGGTTCAAGCTCAATGGCTACTGTTTGTTCTTCTACTATGGCGTTCCTTGACGGTGGCGTACCAGTAAAAGATATGGTTGCAGGTATTGCTATGGGTCTTTTAAAGAGCCCATCAAGTGATTTTAGCGTTCTAACAGATATTACTGGTTTTGAAGATGCTTTTGGTCTTATGGACTTTAAAGTAGCTGGTACTCAAAACGGTATTACTGCTATCCAAATGGATATTAAGTATAAAGGTGGTTTACCTCGTGGCGTGTTTGAAAAAGCATTAGCTCAAGCAAAAGATGCTCGTCTTTTGATTCTATCTAAGATGAAGCACGTTATGTCTAAGCCAAAAGCTGAATTGTCTGCTCTTGTTCCACAGGTTACTATTCTTAAAGTACCTACCGACAAGATTGGCGCAATCATCGGTTCAGGCGGTAAAGTTATCCGTGAAATTATCGATAAAACTGGCACTTCAATTGATATTGAAGATGATGGTTCAGTCAAAATATTCGGCCAACCGGGTGCAGGTATGGAATCAGCAGTTATGTGGGTGAAAACTCTTGCTGGTCTTATTCAACCAGGCACTATCTTCAATGGTATTGTGCGACGTATTGCAGAATTCGGTCTTTTCGTGGAACTTGTTCCTGGTAAAGATGGTCTTCTTCATGTTTCAGCAATCCCTCGTGAAAAACAACGTAATCTTGATAAAGAGTATCCAGTAGGATCAACTCTTAAGGTACAAGTTGTTGAATACGATGCGGAAACTGATCGTGTACGTCTCAAGATTATTGAGAGTTAATCGGTGGCATTAGTTATTGAAAGAGCTGGTTGCCGCAAGGTGGATCAGCTCCGTCCTATTACGCTCTCTTATGGTATATGTGGTAATGCAGATGGCTCTGTGTTGTTCCAAATGGGCAATACAAAAGTTATGTGCACTGTCACGATGCAAGAGGGCGTTCCTCATTTTCTACGCGGAAAAAAAGAAGGCTGGTTAACAGCCGAATACAGCATGCTTCCAGCATCAACACATGTCCGTACTGTCAGAGAAGCAGCTGTTATGAAACGTAGTAGTCGCTCGCTAGAAATATCCCGTCTTATTGGTCGTTGTTTGCGTACTGTGGTTGATGTAACTGCATTAGGTGAACGTACGATTTATATCGATTGCGATGTTATTCAAGCTGATGGTGGTACACGTACTGCCGCTCTTAATGGTGCCTACTGTGCATTGCGTTACGCAGCCAATGGTCCATGGGCAGCATTTCTTAAAAAAGACTTATTCAAAGATACTATTGGCGCTGTGTCTGTTGGCTGGAAAGATAATCAAGCTCTGTTAGATATTGATTTTGAAGAAGACAGTTCAACTGATGCGGATTTTAATTTTGTTATGACCGGTTCGGGTAACATTATTGAAATTCAAGGTACCAGTGAGAAAAAGCCACTTTCGTGGTCAGCTCTTGAACAGATGAACCAGTATGCATCGCAAGCAATTAAAACTATTGTTCAGCAGATGAACACTGATCTTGCAGCACAACAGCACGTAGTTACTCCTGCAACAACAACGTCAGTGCCACAAGAAAAGACAACAGCAGCAGGCTTCCGTCTTGGTTTAACCGCTGTACAACGTTAATACTATCCCGCTAGACCTTGTTATTCATTACCGTTAGACTCAGTACTACTATGAGTATTACTAAACAACTTTCTTCTCTTGCTACAGTCTGTGTCGGCGTTATAACCGCTGCACAGTATCCACCCCTTTTTTGTCAGGCTTTTATACAGGTCCTAGAACAGAAAGTGGGTCTACAAAAAACATTGCTTGGTCTTGACGACCAGCTTTCTTGGGTGTCTCTTGAATCTGCATTGCGAACCACGTTTTTGGGTCAAAAGAAGTTGTGTTGGTTTGGGTCCATTGGTGAGTATGATGCTGCTACTAAAAAGAAGCTGGCGACTCTGTTAGCCACCTATCAAGGTCCGCACCATGTGTGGTTATTTGTGCCAGAAAAGGACTTGCCGCTTTTTACTGTTGAATCTACGGTTATGATCAAACTTGATAGTCTCGCAACTACGGAAAAAGTAGCACTTAAACAAGCTGTCTATGGTGCTTCAGCAGCATCGGTGATGGGCAAAAAAAATGCTCAACTGTCTTGGGACCAGGAACATGTGATGGCTGGGTATGCGGCTGTTCTGGGGAAAAACACTGAGCAGTTTATGAATACCTGGTACGATAAAATTATACAACCGGATGAATCGCTTTTTACATTAGCACAAGCATTTTTTGCTCGTAGGCCTGATACCTTTTTTCCTTTATGGAATGCGGTTAAGCATGAATATGTGGGAGTGTTTTGGACATCATTCTGGTCTGACCAAATATGGCGTGCCTATTATGTTATTCAGTTGCGTCATCAAGAAAAGGCAACGCAAGCACAGCAACTGTCGTTTAGATTACCGTTTTCTTTTTTACAACGGGATTGGAAAGCATTTTCGCTTGATGAACTGCAACGCGCGCATCAGTTTTTGTATGATGCAGATTGTGCTCTTAAAAATGGTGCTTCTGAAGAGTGTATTGATGTTTTCTGTACTGCTTTTGTTCTGAAACAAATATAATTTTTTTTCACTTATCTATCTGGTACACTTGCTCCCATTAATTTTATTAATAAGGAGTGTGGGTCATGAAGCATTATTTTTTAGGGCTTATCGTAACGCTTGCAACAATCAATACAAGTAACACAGCTGATGCTGTTGCGTTGTCGGTACTCAGTGGTCAGCCTGTTGATGTGGTGGGGCTTTGTTTTCTTTTTAATTATATGAAAGGCATACAAGCTTTAGCACGAGCAAAAAATAATGATGTGTGTAATACTCTGTACCCTTATCCTGAAATACAATGTAAGCATAAAGGTAAGATTGTCAGTTGCACCAGTAACGCTGGTCTTATAGATACAGTTGTTACGACATGTCATGCTGATCAAGAGTGTGCTCAAATAGCACATGCTGCCTGTCTAGCGCGCCATTTTTCTAAGCTTCAACGTGATGACGGTGTGTATACTGACCGTGATTATGAGTGTTTAAAATCTGTTGATAATGAGCGGTGTTATGCAGCTTCTTGTAATAAAGATAAAACACATAAGAACAAACATCCATGGATGGTCTGTGCTTCTACTCAAGATGCGCCTTTTGATATGTGGCTTCACCTTATGCATGCCTCGCAGACTCTTAAGCAACTTGAAGCAAAAAAAACATTTTTTATTGAAAAGCAGCCTCTGTGCTATAAGAGAGGTATGTCTCAGCATAAAAAGCAACCAAAGGTGTGCAAGCGACATAAAAATTATTATCGTTAACAGTATGTTTTAGAGATATTAAGAAATAAGAAGTGTATATGCTTAAAAATTGTATGGTATTTTTGTTGGTAAGTGTATGTGGAGTACAAGCTGCTGCAAAAAAGCAGAGTGTTGATCAAGCCACTATTAGAGCGTGGGTAGAGCAGGTACAACAAAGTCCATTGAGTGAAGAACTTGTTAAAGAGCAACAATGTGTACAAGCAGCGATGAGATTAATGCCCTGCAGCGTACGGTCTCCACAGACATCACAGTCTTTTGGGGTATATTTAAACACAGATCCTTTGTATAATGCGGCCTTTCCTCCGCTTGCACAAGCAGCGCAAGTAAAAAAGAATAGCAAAAAAGTATAAAGTCCTCTGTTTTACATGTTTTTCTCACAAATTATCTTTTTTTAATTTATACTCATCTGCATTATTTTATTAACACGTTGTAAAGGTAAATTGTGCTATGAAAAAAGTCGCATTGTTTCTTTTGACATCTTTCATGAGCGGTTGTGTACAAGCAGGTGGTTATGGTGTGTGTAGTAACAGTTCTGCATCATTGTTAGCAGCAGCGGTAAATCTTGTCTGTTCGAGTGGTGTATCCCGATTACATTTAGTGGGTTTAAATTTTATAGAACATCCGTCTGTTAATGGTCCTGATTGTTTCTGTCCATCAGATTCAGATTCGAACAGTACACATAGATCAGATGGCTCAGGTCGTATGTCGTCTTTTGTGTTAGCTATGGGGGCACTTGCAACTGTTACATCAGTTCAAAAATCAAAAAATGTAATTGATCCTCTTACAGAAAAAGTAAAAGATCTTTCTTTAGCAAGTAAACAGCTACAAAGACTAGAACAACCTGCAAGATCTTATGTGCAACCACAACAACATCAGTCTGGCGGTCGTGGTGCAGATCGGTACTTTGCACATCAACCAAATAACCGTACAGCGCATCGCAATACTGCACAAGCAAAGCCGGTTGTGAAATCAAAGCAATCGGGTCAAGGTTCTGGGCGTCCAAATTTTCGTGAATTAAATCGACAAGCTAAGTATGGTAATTAAGAAAGATATTTTATATGAACAAAGTTTTATTATTCGCATTGTTAATGACAAGTGCAGTAAAAGCATCTGATTCTGCTGATCAAAAAGCTAAACAATTGGCGGCTTTGCAAGAAGCAATAGCTCGTTTGGAACATGAAAAAGCCCATGGTTTGAGAAAGTCAAAACCAGTGACATGGACATCAAAAAATGTGCCAACAGGACTAGGTATGCCTGGTGGGCTTCTTTTTCAAAATTTTAAATCGTCTAAACCACAGTAAATAGATAATGTAATAAAAAACTTACGGTGAAAGATATTCTATGAATAACATCTTATTGTTCGCGTTATTAATGACAGGTGCAGTAGTACAGGCATCTGATGGAGCAAACCGTTTAGCTAAGAAGTTAAAAGCAAAACGAGCACTAGCGGCTGGTGCTGCAGTAGCATCTACCCAGACAGATGCTCAAAGAGAAGCTGATCTTCAACAAGCAATTGCTCTTTTGCAAGCAAAAAAGTCTAATCCTGTGGACATGTTGTCAGTTAAGGTAACTGTTAATAAAACACGTACAAGTCCAAGTGAAAAGAGAATTTCAGATTTTTCACCGAATGCTTCTGTATCTGGAAGTACTAAGCCAATTTAAAAATTAAAAAGCCCACTGAGATATGTGGGCTTTTTAATTATAATTATTTTTTAAATCTAAAATTTATGCGTCTTTAAACCGTTCTGGTTGAATAATTCCACCCGATATGATTAACGCCATTGCTTCTTGAGTTGTGAGCTTGGTGACCGTAAAATCTTGCGCAGGAGCGGCTATAAAAAACCCACTTGTAGGATTGGGTGTAGTAGGAATAAAAATATTATACAGTGGTTCTTTGGTATCGGGCGTAATCTGTTTATACAGTTCGCTGGTTAAAAAACCAATACTATACATACCTTTGCGTGGAAATTCTACCAGCACCACTTTTTTAAACGTAGTATCATCTTGTGGCGAAAATGCACCAACTAGCTGCTTAACGCCGGTGTAAACTGATTGAATAACAGGGATGCTTTTTAGGATATTATCCATAATATCCATACATGTTTTGAGTAAGATAGATCGTACTAAAAAACCTGTAGCAAGAATAATACTCAAGACTAAAAAGACTTCTCCGTGCGGAATCAGATCAATAAAGGGAATGTTCAGATCTTTAAGGGGCGATAGCCAACTTTTGATAAATCTAAACGTAAACGAAAAGATGCTTGCCGTAATAGCAACGGGTAAGAGGAGTAGTAGGCCATTTAAAAAGAGCGACCAGACGTAATCGTATACTTTATAAAAAAGTGATGTTTTGTTCATGCAGGTTCCTCGGCGATACTTTTAGAAAGTTGATGTGATAATGTTTTACCAATGTCGTATGCGTGCTGTGCATCGCTATCTTCTACCATGATACGTAATACGGGCTCGGTTCCTGAGTAGCGTACTAATATTCTGCCTTGTAGAAGTTGCGACTGACACGTATCAATAATAGCAGCGTAAGGGGCTTCTGATAAGTCCTTTTTGCATTTGACTGGCATGTTAATGAGTATCTGTGGCATCTTTTCAAACGTTCTCAGATCCCAATTGCCCGTTTCTACCACCACTTGCAGCACACGCAGCGCGGTGAATAAACCGTCCGCTGTTTCTATAAAATCTTTTAAAATGACATGGCCAGAAGGTTCTGCACCAATCAGTGATTTGTGTTCGCGCATAGCAAGGAGCACATTTTTATCACCTACTGCAGTGCGATGGAAATTCTTATTTTGTTCCCGCACATGGAGTTCTAATCCTTGGTTAGACATGACGGTTCCAATAATGTCTTGCGATTGTGCGTACGCAGCATGTTGTAACAATAAGGCAATAATATCATCGCCCGTTGCAACGGTACCATTTTTACCTACCATGATTACACGGTCCCCATCACCATCAAACGCAATGCCAATATGTGCGTGATGTTCTTGGACCGCTTTGATAAGTCCGTTAGGATGCATCGATCCGCACTTATCGTTAATGTTTTTACCATTAGGTGTGTTGTTAATTGCAATAACACGCGCGCCTAAGCGTTCAAGCACGGATGGTGCAATAGCGGAATAGGCACCGTTAGCACAATCAACGGCAATACTAATGCCCTTTAAAAATTGTTGTGTGCAGCGTTGGAAAAGAGCCTGGTTATAGGTGTACGAGGGGTTGTTCAGTGCGTGGTCGGTACCTACCAGCGTGTAGATAGGGCTTGAGAGTGGCTTGTAAAAAAGATCAGAAATAGTTTTTTCTTGGTCAAGTGTGAGCTTGCCACGTTTGGTAAAAATCTTAATACCATTATCGGAATACGGGTTGTGAGAAGCGGTAATCATAATGCCAGCATCATACATACCTTGATTAACATGGTAAAAGAGTGCCGGTGTTGGTAGCACGTGCGCATCGTGCACTTCTAACGGAAATGAAAGTAGTCCAGCTTTAAGAGCCGCTTTGATAAAGGGACAGGAAATGCGTGTGTCGTGAGCAATAATAACTGATTGTGCTTTGAGATACGTGGTAAGCCAGATACCCAAAGCAGAGCCGAGCGTAACAAGGTGATGAGAGGTTAAGGGTGGCGTGCCTACAGCTGCGCGTATCCCGTCAGTTCCAAAAAGCGTACTCATAAAAAAAACTCCTTTTAACAAGCGACATGAATAAGAGAATCAGTAGGCGTATAGTGTACCAGGCTGACGTTATCAGGTAAAAAAAGATGTTCTTTTGTGACTGCAATAGTTGTTTGATCTGGTGTAATGGTGGAAGCATCGATATGAAAGGCAAGATTCTGTGCAAGCATTCTAAGCGTTTTGCGTTTTCCTTTGAGTGTTATGGTGATCTGTTCAGGGCTTTGTATAGTTTTGTGCTGAGCATTATAAAACGCGACGGGCACCGTGTACGTGTGTTCTATGACAAGAGATTGGCTCGTAATATGCCAGAGTCCGTATCCTATAACTAACGACAGTAGTTTAAGGTTGAAGTTTTTGAATACTGCTTTTTTTAAGATTGACGTATTCATGAGATTCTCCTTGCTCTGGGTAATGATCTACACCGGTATGCTTTTTTAGTAACTCAAGCGTTTTTCCTGCGCTAACTGCTGTATGCTTTGTGCCGTTCTGTATGATAGTAAACGTTCGAGATGTGGGTTCTGTTGTGATAAAAAGCGCATCAGTTTTAGTGGAGAATATAAGAGCGTGTTGTAACCAGGTGGTATAATGAGTTGCTTCTTGTGCGAGCCACGTATCAATAGAAGAAAGTTGTAACGTACAATCGTAACTGCGTACAATGCCGTGGTTATCTATCCATATAAAGCTTTCAGGTGCATGTTGGTGTTCTAGCAGTAACTGTGTCAGTCCGCTGGAAAGAGAGCTGTGGAGTGTGTATTCTGATTGAACCAGATCATCAAGCGCTGTATGTTTTTCAATCATAAAACTAATACTTACGTGGTTATTCATGCTGACCAGTGCGGTTCTGATAAGTTCTTGCGTCCAATCGTAATCGGATTTAGTTGCAGGTGTAATGCGGTGCAAGGCAACAAAACTTTTTTGTAAGCTTTCTTTGTGCATCATGATCAGTACAGCAACAACTAGAGGTGCAAACGTAATCAATGCTGCATAGAGTGTGGGAAGAGGAATTGCGTAACTTGTAAAGAGTAAACCGCAGTAACTGTATGCGGTTGTAAGAAGCGGTGTTTGGGTATCTTTTTTGAGCCATGCGCTGACATAATAGCAGGCGCTTACATAAAAGAGGATCTCTAGAATATCTTGCCATCCAGTGATCAGTAGGTGCCAATGTGCAGGAAGAACTATCATGAACAACTCCTTTTGCGTGAAAACATCATACAGACTAGAAAAGAGTGTTCGTTTTTGTCGATAGTTGCACTGTTAAAATAGTTTAAAAAGCGTATACTTGCGTTGTTTATTGGTATCTCTTTTTAGGGGAATATATGTCAAAAAAATTAGTTTTAAGTTTATTGTGTGTGTTGCCTACGTGTGTACAAGCAACAACAGGCAATTGGTTTTTTGAATCGGGTCGACTTTCTACTGAAGCAGAAAGATTGAAGGCATATGCTGATGGAAAAAAAGAACGTGCTACTGTTATGGCAGTTCATGCAGCAAGTCGTCGATCTTTGCAAAGACCGTCTCCTATTGTTCGTCCTGGGTCAGGATTAGGTGCGGCACCTATTAGTCCGAGATTGATGAATCCGGGAAATGGTTGTTTTATATTGCCTCAATAACAGCGGTTGATGTTACTGTTTTGTTTAAACTCTATCTTATGGCTATACTTATTTCCTGAAATCTCGTTTAAAAACAGGAAATAACAGGTATGAAAAAGCAGATTATTTTAACAGGCGATAGACCAACAGGTTGCTTGCATTTGGGCCATTACGTAGGGTCATTATTGAATCGTGTTGTTTTGCAGCATGAGCATACGCAGTACGTGATGATTGCCGACGTGCAAGCGCTTACCGATAACTTTGAGCATCCAGAAAAAGTTAAAGAAAATATTACACAAGTGATGTGTGATTATTTAGCAGTTGGTATCGATCCGACAAAGACTACTATCTTTTTGCAATCGATGATTCCTGCTATTGCCGAACTGACCATGTTTTATATGAACTTGGTTACCGTTGCGCGTCTTGAACGAAACCCAACGGTAAAGAACGAGATTCGTCAGAAGAATCTAGAAAAAAGTTTACCTGTTGGCTTTTTTGTCTACCCGATTAGTCAGGCTGCTGATATTACCTGTGTTAAAGCAACCTTAGTTCCTGTAGGTGAAGATCAGATCCCGATGATTGAACAGACCAACGAAATTGTCCGTTCTTTTAATAGAATTTATAAAAAAGATGTGCTGGTAGAAGCACAAGCACTAGTCCCTAAGTTTGCCCGTTTAGCCGGTATTGATGGCCAAGCAAAAATGTCTAAATCTATGAACAACGCGATTTATCTTTCTGATAGCGCGGATGATTTAGCTAAAAAAGTAAAGAGCATGTACACCGACCCGTTGCATCTACGCGTGCAAGATCCGGGCCGCATTGAAGGTAATACGGTGTTTGAATATCTTGATGCGTTTGGTACAGATGCTGACTATGTTGCGAATTTAAAGCAGCAGTATCAACAAGGTGGTCTTGGGGATATGAAGGTTAAAATGTATCTGCTTGAAGTTCTTGAGCAATTACTAGGGCCAATTAGAGAGCGCCGTAAACAGTATGAGCAAGATCCTGCACAGGTTATGAAGTTGCTGTTTGAAGGAACTGCTCGCGTGAATGCTGTTGCGCAAAAAACGCTTGATGATGTTAAAGATGCAATGCGCCTTTATCGTTAAACTAAAACGTAAAAACTTTTAAAAAAGAAGTTAAAGAGTATGAGTAAGCAATTTAAGCGGTCTTTGTTTATTTTTCATAGAGACTTGCGTATAGACGACAACACGTCTTTAAACCAAGCGCGTGAACAGTCGGAAGAAGTTATTCCAGTTTTTATTTTTGATACGGCACAAGTTGGCGATACCAACAAATATCGATCAGTTAATGCTATTCAGTTTATGGTTGAATCGTTGCAAGATCTTGCTGATCAGTTAGAAGCGCATCATGGCAAACTGTATCTTCTGTATGGAGATACGCATGATCTGGTAGCAAAACTAATAAAGAATTATGGTATTGATGCGGTCTTTAGTAATGCAGACTATACACCTTTTGCTCAACATCGGGATAAACAGTTGGCAGCTCTTACTAAGAAACAGGGTGCTACGTGGTTACAATACCATGATGCATTGCTCACGTATCCGGGCCAAGTTATCAAAGATAATGGCGAACCGTACAGTGTGTTTACGCCATTTTTTAAAAAAGCATTAACTTGTGTGATTCCAGAAGCACAAAAGCTTTCTGCAGGTACTTTTTATACGTGTAAAATCCCAGAAACCCATGGCCATACTATTTTTAAATAACTGCTTCCCGTAACTAACCCAGCTATTTTTGAGCATGGCGGTACTAAGGCTGGTAAAGTTGCACTTAAAAAAGCGGCAGAGTTGCATCATTACGTAAAGATGCGCGATATTCCATCGTTAAAAACAACCGGTCTTTCTGCACATAATAAGTTTGGTACGCTCTCTATTAGGCAGGTGTACGATGTATTTGTAGCAACCGCACCAGACCTTGCGCGGCAACTCTATTGGCGCGATTTTTACACACATCTTGCATACCACTTTCCGTATGTGTTTAAAGGCGCGTTTAATAAAAAATATGATGCAGTTGCGTGGAAGAATAATAAAGCGTGGTTTGAGCGGTGGTGTTTAGGGACAACAGGGTTTCCTATTGTGGATGCGGGCATGCGCCAATTAAATGCAACGGGATACATGCATAACCGTGTGCGGATGATTGTTGCGTCGTTTTTAACGAAAGATTTGCATATTCATTGGCAATGGGGCGAACGGTACTTTGCACAGAAGTTGGTCGATTACGATCCAGCGGTGAATAATGGTAGTTGGCAATGGGCCGCTTCAACTGGTGCTGACGCTCAACCGTACTTTAGAATTTTTAATCCGTGGTTACAGCAAAAGAAGTTTGATGAAGATGCACGGTACATCAAGACATGGGTGCCTGAGCTTAAGAAAGTTTCTGTGCCAACCATTCATGCGTGGTACAAACAGGCAGAGCCATTATTTGGGTATCCGCTGCCTATGGTTGATCATGCTGTGCAGTCCGCTCAGGCAAAAGAGTTATTTAAAAGTCTGTAGACCGTTAGTTAAGTAACCAAATACCGGTACACATAAGGGACGCAAATCCAGTCCATAGTACATAGGGCATTAATAAGTTACCCGCAGCTTTATCAACCTTTAAAAACTGATGTGCGGTGATAGTAGCTACAACGGTTAAAATATATGACCAGATCATGGCGGTGAATAATAGTTTTGCCCCAAAAAAGATTGGCATCCAGAGTGCATTAACACCTAATTGTACGTAGTACCACACGAGTGCTTTGCTTTTAAAGGTATGGTGTTTACGCCATATAATCCACGCAGCAGTTGCCATTAAAAAATAGAGTATTGGCCAGACGGTAGCAAAAACCCATGATGGTGGCACAAAGAATGGTTTAGCAAGTGCATCGTACCAGATCCTGTTTGCTTGATGAGAGGTAAAACGGCTTAAAATGGTAGGAGTGCAGGTTATAACAAAGAGTGCTAAATAACCCCAAAATTCCTTAAGTATCTTTTGCATATAGCACCTTTTTGTGTGTAAGAAAAACAGAGAGTAACTAAAACTTTTACAGGTACTATAGCGCAAACTCTTTTTTTGCCTACTGTGGGTGTGGTAGATTGGTCCGTATGTCGTTTGAAGGGTTAGGAAGGGGAGACTATGAAAAAGACGCTACTGTTAACGTATATCATGACACATTTTCCCATTATCACTGCTGCACTGCTGAGCCTGATGTTCGCCTTTGCATCCGTACATTACGCAACAAACTACGCATCCACTTCTACCACGCAGCGCCTGTGTGTCTGGTTTGCATCAAAGCATAACGTTTAAACAGATTCCAAAAACGTTGCATCAACTTTCTTAGTTCCCGCTTTAAAGTGAGCCGTGATCACTGTTTTGTTCGGTTTTTCTTCAATCTCTTTTACAATCCCAATGCCAAAGGTCGCATGTTTAACTGTCTGGTGTTTCTTAAATCCACTGGTTAACGCGCTTGGTGTTGGGATTTTTTTTGCTACAACGGTAGGCGTAACGGGTCTGACTGGTGTTGGTTCTGTACGTTTAGATGCGGAAAATGTAAACACTTCTGGAGCTGCATGTGCAACGCCAAACCAGTGAGAGAAATAACCGTTTACATCGTACGTTTGCCAATTAAACGCTTCTTGCCATGAAGATGCATGCTGAGGAATTTCGTCTAAAAAGCGGGATGGTGCTTGTTCTTCCATAGAACCATACGTTTGTCTAAAGCGTGCTGCTGTGATTAGTAAACGTTCACGGGCACGCGTAATACCGACGTACATTAATCGTCGTTCTTCTTCTAAACTGTCAGGGTCATTTGCAGAACGTGCGGAAGGAAGTAATGTTTCTTCAAGTCCTGGGATAATCACGTTATCAAATTCAAGACCTTTTGCTGCGTGCAGGGTCATCATAATAACGCCGCCTGCTTGCTCTTCTTGTAGTGCACCTTGATCTTGCAAGAGTGACACTTCATCTAAGAATGCTTCAATGGAAGTTTTTCCCTGTTGAGCAAAAAAGTGTGCTGCGTTAATAAGTTCTTTAATGTTTGCAAATCGTTCGTCAGCTTCTTGCTTTTCGTACGTTTTACGCAGATACGGCAGGTATTCTGTTTTTGTTACTAAATCAGTAATAGTTTGTGCAGCGTTACTTTGGCTGGTGAGATCTTTAAAGAAGCTGCAAAATTTTTGTAAGCCTTCAACACGAGAAGGTGCAAACACTTTGTCTTCAACCAGTTTGGTAGCTAGGTCTGTAAAACCAAGCTGATGGTGCACTGCCCACTGGTCTAAAAAGTCTTCTAAGAATTTATCACCTAAACCACGGGCTGGTACGTTGACCACACGGGCAAACGATACGGTATCAAACGGATTAATAATCAATTTAAGATGCGCTACTAAATCTTTAATTTCTTTACGTTCATAAAAGCGTACACCGCCAATCATATGGTACGGCACGGTCATTTTAATCAGCGCTTCTTCTATAAGACGTGATTGCATGTGAGTGCGGTACAAGATTGCGGTCGAGTTTAATTTGTTGTGACTGTGTAAAAATTTACAATAACGGGCAATAATTTCTGCTTCTTGATACCCCGATAAACAACGCAGTACACGCACGCAATCTGAACCTTTGCGTGTTGACCATAACTTCTTTTCGTTACGTTTGCTGTTGTTCTGAATAAC
>CAZSHB010000014.1:0-21996 GCA_964606885.1 uncultured Pseudomonadota bacterium
CCCCCCACGCTTGGAATATCGGTTAGAGTAAGCGCTGAAAAATTTTTTATATACTGCATAGGAGGTAACTTTCGTGGTCTGTGTTTATAGCTGATATAAAGATCTGGATAAGCTTAGCTGCTTGCGACTTGCGTGTAAATCAGCTACGATATTATTTTTAATAATTTCCACAAAATCTTTAGCCTAAAGGGTTATTGCATGAATATATTCCGTTCGACTGTTGTTACTGTAGGTCTTGCGATATTCTCTATGTTTTTTGGCGCCGGCAACCTTATGTACCCTATTAAGGCTGGTTTTGATTCAGGCCAATTTTTTACCATAGGGTTACTTGGATTTTTAATTACCACGGTACTGCTACCGGTCCTTGGGTTAGTCTCTATTATTTTGTTTAATGGTAACTACCGAGAATTTTTTGGACGTATTGGCACAATTCCAGGCGCGCTTGCTATCGCATTTTCTATGGCGGTCATGGGACCCTTCATTGCAATGCCTCGTACGGTAACACTTTCGCATACCATGCTTGAACCATTTTTGAACAACATGTCATTAGTGCTTTTTAGTATTATCTTTTGTGCATTAACCTTTTTAGTAACGTACAAAGAAAACAAAGTTATTCAATTTCTAAGCCATATTATTAGCCCTGCTTTACTTGGTTCACTTGGCTATATTTTAATCAAGGCAATTGCAAATCCTCAGCCAATTATGGAAACGACCAAATCTGCTGGTACTATTTTTTACGAACAAGCAGTTCTTGGTTATGCGCATTTAGATCTTTTTGGCGGCATCTTTTTTGCTTCTATGATCATTAATCTTCTTAAGAAGAACCTCTCTAAAAACGACGATTATAACATTCGCACCCTAGCATTGACTTGCATTAAGGGTAGCTTTGTAAGCGCATTTTTACTTGCTATCATTTATATCGGTCTGTTCTTTTTAGGCAGCTATTACGGACCAATGGTACAAGTAAATAACCTTGCAAAATTATTCAGCGCTATCTCCTTTGCCGTTGTTGGATGCAGTGGTGCATTTGCAATTGCTATTGCCGTAGCACTTGCCTGTTTTTCAACCATTGTGGCTCTTGCCATGGTTCTTGCAGAATATATTCATAAAGAAGTTACGCGTACCGCATTACCATTTTTGCCTGCGTTAGCACTTGTATTAACGGTAACTGCTGGTATTTCTTGCTACGGGCTTGATTCGATTATGTATTACTCAGCACCCTTTATTAACACCGGGTACCCAGTACTGATTACTATTACCGTATGTAACTTGGCTTATAAATTGTTTAACTTTACCCCTATTAAAGTACCGGTACTGTTAACACTTATTGGTTCTGTGTACATGAATTTTTTTATGTAAGATCCAAAGTAAGTTATAAAAATTAAGGGCTCGTATGAGCCCTTTTTTCTTGTGCTGATTTATTGCTTATCTTTATGATTTTTAAAGTAATCGACGACACTTTCATGCGTTTGTTCTAACGCTGGCTTACCTACTGTCCATTGTGCAGGACACACAGCACCATGCGTCTCTGTAAATATAAGTGCATCAAGCAAACGTAATACTTCATCAATATTACGTCCAACTGCCATATTTTGAACTAAAGCAACGTGTATGATATTTTTCGCATCAAGAATAAAAAGCCCACGTAATGCTTTATCAGATGTACTATCTAGCACGTCATAATCTTTGCACATACTTTTAGAAATATCAGATAATAATGGATACGTAATACCTTCTACACCACCCTGCTCTTTTGGCGTTGCAAGCCATCTTTGATGCGTTTCTATCGTATCAACCGAAACACCCACTACTTTTGCGTTTCTTTTTGTAAATTCTTCTAATCTATCTTGAAATGCATGAAGCTCCGTAGGGCATACATACGTAAAATCCGCAGGATAGAAAAAAATAACTTTGTATCCACTACCAAGATCTTTAAGACTCATTGTACGCGGTTTTTGACCAGCAACAACTGCCATACAACTAAATTCAGGAGCAGATAAACCGACATGTACCATTGATTTCCTTTGTGTTACAACTTGATCATTACAACCTCCTAGAAACCATAACAGAAAAAGGGGTACTCCTCTATGCAACAACTTCATCTTATTATCCTTCTTTATGATAGTGTGACTAATTCCGTTTTTGAAAGCCAAGTGCTGATGCCGTATCAGCAAGCAATACAATCAGGCATATATGCCACTATGACTCTTATTACGTACGAAAAACAAGGTTTTATACAAACTGCTGCGTATCAAAAACTACAAGAACAACTACGCGCATATAGTCCAGCTATCACGTGTCATGTTATAGAGCGACCCGTATTTCTTGGGATCTTTTCTTTATGGCCACTACTTGCACCACTACGCACACTTTTAGAACAACAACAAAAACATGTCCTAGTAGCACGTGGACCAATAAGCGGTTATTTAGCGCGCTACGCGGCAAACGCAACCACAGCACATATTATTCTTCAAGCGCGCGGATTACTCCATGCAGAATATTGCATGACTACGCAGCATGCCCCCTGGTGGCTCAAACCTATGCATGCGTATCGTGCATACCAATATAAAAAAGTAGAACAGCATGCGTATGCCACGAAACATTCTACACACCCAACTACTCTAGAAGCGGTCAGCCCTGCACTTAAAAAATATATTGCTTCCACCTATAAGCCTGCTACACCTCTTACACTTGCTACGCATGATACACCACCACTCATGCCAGAAGCAGAACGGCTTGCACAACGTACTTATTACAGAAAGCTCCTTGGTATTGCTACTCATACACCAGTCTATGCATATAATGGCTCACTTAAATCCTGGCAATGTCCGGATATGACGTTTCGTTTTTTTAAAGAACAACTGACGCACAACAACACCAGCGTATTGTTATTTATCTCCCAAGATAAACATGCAGCACAACAGCTAGGAGCAACGTATCAGTTGCCACGAGATGCGGTTATCTACATTCATGTACCACATAAAGAAGTTGTGCCACTGCTGTGTGCTGCCGATTATGGTCTGCTTTTCAGAGAACAACATATTGTTAATTGGACTTCTCGCCCCACTAAATTTCTTGAATACCAGAGTGCAGGCTTACAGGTAATACACAACAATAGTATTGAAATCTTGCAACAGGATCCTCACCATTTCTATGCTAACCCCAACGTTATTGATTTTAAGGAGAAAGAATGAAAAAAACACTCGCTCTTGCCGTACTACTCAGTTATATCTACCAGCTGCATGCTGACACAGCAGCCACCAGACAATCGATACTCCAAGAGATTAAAGCAGACCTTGCAAAGATAGAAGCTACACCCGCTCCAGCAGCTCAACAAACACCACCACCTGCAAAATCTACTGTAACAAAAAAAACTGTTTCACAACCAGTCAAACCACAGCCGGTAATCAAACCTGTACAAAAACCTACTCCAAAGCCTGCGCCCAAAAAAGTGGTCAGCCGCTCTGTGGGCCTACCTCTGGTACCATCAGCCATTAACCCTACTGTGCAAATTATCAACACCACAGCACTCAACATAAATGTATATACCAGCAACGTTGCCGGATCCGGCCCTGGTCAGTATGGTCAAACAGCAGTACCCGTTGATCCTTATAGCTCAGCAACCATGCCATTAACCAGTCAATCTCAACGCTTTGTTGCTGCACAAGTAAGTTTTGATGATACAACAGGTGATGCCGGATTACTCAGTAACAGTGCACCCATCAACCTCAAAACACCCTGGGCGATTATTGATACCAAAAAAGTTTTTGGCCAAGATGATTGTCAATTGCAGTACTTACCAGCACTTGAACAAAATGGGATTATACTGATTAACCCTTCTGACAAACCGTATACCATTAAAATTATGAACAAATTTGCAGAACAGATTGACGTAGAAAACACCGGTAACCAAAACCCTGCCTATCTTATTCTCACTATCCCACTGCCAGCTCTTACAAGCGTACCCCTACCAGTAGTCACCAACAGCACTATACGTCTCCATATTGAGTATCAAAAAAATGGCCAAGTAACTAAAGTAGACTACCCAACAAATGCTGGTTTTTATGTAATACAAGAACTATCAATTGACGACATGCCACCTGTCATTATGAGAAATAATAATGCTACCTCAAACAGCACTATGTATCTAAATCTGCAACAGATCGATGGATAATACCAACACATACAAGCCTTATACAAGTAAAAAAGCTCGAGATATCTCGAGCTTTTTTTATATACAACATTAATTATTTTTACTTACTATTGCTTTAAAGAAACTGCTGCCATTGCATCTGTCAAACTGTCACTTTTTCCTTGGCGTGCAATGTCCACCTGCTTCTGAAGTTCTTGAATCGCTGTTTGAGCAATAGTTAAAAGCTGTTGCTGTTCAGCCATTTTCTTTTCTTGTTGAGCACAAGTATCTTCTAATAGCCCAACTTTGCGGTGTAATGATGAAATTTCATCTTGATTAAAAAAACCTTGATCTACTACTCCACGCTGTATAAGGCATGGCAAATTACTTGCCGTTACATACAAACTATCATCCCAACCTGAACTCTTATCGCTCGCATCAATTTGCAATGCACAAAGTCCCACAACCAAGCACACCACTCTTTTCACTATGCACTTCATATACCTACCCTTTTATTTTTTATTACCTGCACATCATTTTTCGGCAATAATGTAACATGAACCACAGCATGAGACCTATACCCTATAAAAAAAAATATTTTTATAACATGACTTATATCATAAAAATAAGGGGAGCTTTTAACGGCTCCCTTATATCAAAACTTTATAACAACACTTATCAGATTACGCATTATACTTCATAAGTAATGTGGTAATATTTCTCACCTGCTTTTCTGAGCAACCTGATAGTAGTGATGCTATTGATTCATTTTCTAGAGCAGGATGTGCACCTGCTGCAAGAAGCATCTCTACAATAAGCGCATCACACGTTGAAACAGCTAAACTCAGCGGGAATTGAACTTCTTCTTTTACGTATCGTGGCGTATTAGGATTTGCTTTTGCTTTAAGCAAAAGTGCAATCATATCACGTGTATCTTTAGTGCACGCACTATCAAACAAATTTTGAACAACGGTAGGTCGCAAACATCCTTGAGCAGCATACAATGCTTTATGTAACACAGTTGCATGATTCAAAGGTGCAGACTTATTAACATCAAATCCCAAAGCTAGCGCCGTTTCAACACCTTGCACATTACTTACAGCAATCATTTTATCTACAAGCTCTGCTACTCTTGCTTCTTTTAATTTTTCAGACTTGTTATCTTTGTCTTTTTCTACACTAAAACATGTTGCTGGTGATACCAATAAAAGCGCTAATACACAATTTTTCATAAAAACCCCTAATGAAATTATAATTATTTTCGCATAAGAATACGCCATGGAAGCGCAACGTCAACAAAAAAGCATGTATTTGCGTGCATTAAGCTTGCTCTTATTTTATTTATTTAAAATTTTCTTATTGTCTATTTTGTTTACGTTGAGCTGCTTGTATTAAACAATCAATCATTTTTGAATCTGGAATTTTAGAACATCCACCAGCACCATGCATGTTTGCCCAATTAGCCAACTTTGCACTTTTAGTAACCTGAGCTCCTGCTAACACCAGAACTTTTACAACGTCAGGATGACACATAGCTATAGCTGCAACTAACGGAGTGGTACCTGTTACTGAACTACCTTCAACATCGTCTCCCATAAGAAGCAATGCTTCAACCATCTCTTTATCACCACGCGCTGCTGCATTAAACAGTTCAGTATTGAATGCATGCCTAGATGCCTGACTGAAAAATAGTAATCCTAAAACTATTTTTTTCATATGGACCCCTAAAAAATTATTTATATAAACAAACCTGCCATGCAAGCAGTTAATAAGTTAGCAAGCGCGCCACCAAAGACTGCTTTAAGTCCAAGCTCAGTAAGCCACTTTCTCTTTTCTGGCACCAACGCGCCAATACCACCCACTTGAATACCAATGCATGAGAAGTTAGAGAATCCACACAACGCATACGTTGTTAACGCTTTAACACGTACTGGTAAATCCATAGACTGCATTTTTACGTAGGCTAAAAACTCATTAACCGCAACCTTAGTACCCAATAATTCTGCAACCTGACTTGCTGTTTCGCCCGTGCAGCCAAGTAAATAGGCAAACGGATAAAATAGTTTAGAAAAGATAAGATCTAAAGACAGTGTTGGTAGTTGTAAACCAAAACAACTATTAGCATACCCACTTATGCCGCCTAACAACCCGTTAATCATGGCCATCAACGCAATAAAGGCTAACAACATAGCACCAACGTTAAGCGCTAAATGTAAACCATCAGAAGCACCAGAAGACAACGCATCAAACACATTGCTGGTGCGCGTATCTTCGTCAACTTTAGTTGATACCTGATTATGTGTTTCTGTTTCTGGTAACAACATTTTTGCAATTAAAATAGTAGCTGGTACGGCCATAACGCTTGATGCGAGTAAATGCTCAGCAGGTACACCCATAGAAGAAAAGACAACTAAAATAGCACCACTAATCGTACCCATACCACTGACCATAACGACCAACATTTCTGACTTGGTCATATTTTTAAGATAATGGCGAATCAATAATGGCGCTTCTGTTTGCCCTAAGAAACTATTAGCAATTGCACATACTGTTTCAGCACCTGTAGTACCAAGTAGTGGACGCACCACACGGCTCACACCACCAACCACTTTTTGTACCAAACCAATATGGAACAAGAAAGCCATAAATGAACCAAAGAAAATAATCAGCGGTAAAATTTGTACTGCAAACACCATGCCCCAGGGGCCTGACGATGTTGTTAATTCTCCAAATATAAATCTGTTACCTGCTGCTGCATACATATACAAATAACTTACGCCGCGCGACATACCTGCAATAATCGATTGACCAATTGTTGTCTTAAGTGCAAACAAACCAATAGCAGCTTCAAGCGCTAAAGCTGAAAAAACTAGTTTATAATTGATCCGTTTTTTGTGCGCTGAAAAAAGCCACGCAATGGCAAGAACCACACCAATACCAACAACATTAAGATAACGATTATATTCAAGAAAATAACTCAGTAACGACATACATACACCTTTGTAATGTTGCACAATTATAACAATAGGTGATGAGTATACTGGTCAAAATTTTATTGAAAACAAAAAAATAAAAATGCTACAATATTAAGCTACAAAAGGTTTTTTGCGTCGTTCTTGACGTTCAAACTCACGATGTGCATCAATAATTTCATCAAGATCTCCAAGCATAATCACATCAAGTTTTTTGAGTGTTAATTCAACTTGGTGATCAGTAATGCGATTTTGTGGATAGTTGTACGTACGTACTTTTTCTGCACGCATACCACGCCCAATAAGTTCTTTACGATGCTCACTAAGCTCAGCATCCTGCTTTGCTTGGTGCGATGCAATAAGACGCGAACGTAACATTTTTAATGCTTTGTTTTTGTTTTTAAGTTGCGAACGTTCATCTTGGCAACTGACTGCCACACCCGTTGGAATGTGAGTAATACGTACAGCAGAGTCGGTTGTGTTAACATGCTGTCCGCCAGCACCACTTGCCCGAAACACATCGATACGTAACTGATCGGGAGAGATATCAAAATCAACTTCGTCAGTTTCTGGTAACACCGCTACGGTTGCTGTTGATGTATGAATACGACCTGAATTTTCTGTAGCAGGAACACGCTGAACGCGATGCACACCAGATTCGTACTTTAAGTGTCCATACACTTCACGACCTTCAATAGTCAGTACCACTTCCTTAATGCCTTTTAAATCGGTCTGGCTCATATCAGAAATTTGAGCAACCCAACCTTTTGTAAGTGCATACTGGGTGTACATTTTAAGAAGATCAGCAGCAAAAAGTGCTGCTTCTTGCCCACCAGCACCAGCCCGTATTTCAAGAAAAACTGAACGTTTATCATACGGATTGGGTGGATACATAAGATCATCAAGCTCGAGTTCTGCAGCAGTTTTTTTTGCTTGCAGTTCTTCCAGCTCCAAAGAAAAAAGTTCTGACATAGATGCATCAGAACTTTCCGCTTGTTGTTGGGAAACCTCCGCAATTGCTCTTTGTGCTTCAAGAACTTTTTCTTGTTGATCGATAAAACCTTTCAACCGAGACTGTTCTTTTTGCAGAACATGACGTTGTTTTGAATCAACGTTTGCACCAGAGAGTTTTTGCGTCAGTTCATCATAACGATGACGTATAGCTTCCCAATTGTTCATACTGTTTATACCCCAAAGACTTATTTTTTAGCTTTTGGAGAAAAACCTTCATAACGCTTAGAGAACTTTTCAATTCGACCAGCTGTATCAACAAATTTTTGCTGACCAGTATAAAAAGGATGGCATGACGAACAAAGCGTCGCGCGAATTTCTTTTACTGTTGAATGGGTCTTGAATTGATTGCCACAGGTACAGTGGACAGTTACTTCAAATAACTCTGGATGAAGACTTTTCTTCAAGGGCTACCTCTTTGTACTTAAGTAAGGGATCTAATACACGACTCACAAGGACATTCAGTATCATCTAAAATGAGCACTTTGTAAAGGCCAATTGGGCTTATCACCTGTTTACTTATACAGCAACTATATCCAACCCCTTCTACCCATAAGCTTAACGGGTTCAATTTTGAGCTTATTTTAGCTTTTTATTCTTTTACATTTTGAAAGAACTGGTACACTT
Organism: uncultured Pseudomonadota bacterium; assembly: GCA_964606885.1. Lineage (GTDB taxonomy): Bacteria > Babelota > Babeliae > Babelales > CAIQNR01 > CAZSHB01. The sequence continues at coordinate 8,743 of CAZSHB010000014.1, forward strand.
TTACAGTGAAAATTCATATTTTTAAAGGAGACCGTATGAACAAAGTGTTACTAACTGTTCTTATTTCAGGACTAATTATCGTCGGAGGATGCTCAATGTCCAAACAAAAAGATACTGCCCCTGCAGGTAAAGTAAAAACTGCATCAGGTCTAGAATACGAAGTGCTTACCCCTGCCCCAGCAGGCGCTGTTCAATGCAAATCAGGCGACATGGTAACCGTACACTATTCAGGCTGGCTCAATGATGACGGCCAACCAGGAGCTCCTTTTGATAGCTCATACAACCGCAATGAACCGTTCCAATTTGTTGTTGGCTACGGCATGGTCATTGCAGGTTGGGAAGAAAGCATTATGGATATGAAGGTGGGCGAAAAACGCCGCGTGTATATCCCTTCTCGCCTTGGCTACGGTGCACAAGGTGCAGGCAGAGCAATACCACCACATGCAGATTTAATCTTTGATGTTGAAATCATCAGCACCAAAGCTCGCTAAAAACTTTTAGCTTTGCCCTATAAGGTCATTTTACTAGTATATGTATGCAAACAATATGTATGCATAAGAACATAAGTAAAATGACCTTAATTTTTTACTGCCAGACGAAAGTGCAGTGTGCTCTATGACGAAGAAAATCCCCCTGGTTGTCATAGTTGGATCCGTTATTTTTTTTACTACTTTCTCTCTTTTTATTCATGCGCAAAAAGCATCCCGTATCAGCATCTGTCCCTTATTTGATAAGTATCACGATCTGTGGTTTTGGATGATACTCAATATGGGCGTTGTCTTTTTCTGGCGCGGCTCATGGGGTCTTTTAGATCTTATTGTCTTCCCGAACGATATGATTAAAAGCTACAGTGTCTCACTTGCTATTGGCATATTTTTGCTGGGCATGGCCTATGCACTGGGCCACACAGACTTTTCTATTTAAGCCTGCGCACACAACTTCCCCAAGCGCACACCATAACGCCCGCCTATAAGCACTTTTCTACCTTGATAATAGCCTGCCAATCTATACACTTATAGCTATCGAAAAATTATACTATAGGGGTATTTCACATGTCTTTTTCTAAAAAAACGTTACTTGTTGCTATGCTTTGTGCAACAACTGCGCAAGCACACAATAAACCAAGATTTTTTGAGCAAATCAAACAAGCTTTTAACGATGGTTGTAAGGCAGCATCCGCATGCCCTGGTGATACCCCAACACATCCTACTGTTGAAGCATTAGGCATGGAAGCACAACAAAAAGTTGGTGTGGAAAAGCCCTTACCAATATTCAGTATGAACCCTCATCATCCAATGACACTCTTTGCAGGGGCAATGACAGATAGGCATGGCATACACGTTAGCCCACAACTTCTTCTTGTGTCATATGGAGTAGCACGTTCTACCATGCATCATGAAGCTATACATGCTAGAGAACATGACTACCAAAATATAATCCATAAAGTTACTGTTGGTACTGCAGCAGGAGCCCTAGCAGGATATGCAACATGCAGAAAACTAAACCGATCAAAGCGCATACTTGGTGTACTTACTGGTGCTTATCTCATGAACATCATAACTAGACAAGTAATAAATCAAACCGTAGAAGCACGTGCTGACCGCGAAGGTTTTAAAGCAACTGATTGTGGTCCATGTATGGAAGAAATGGCTGCAAATAGAGAAATGTTAGAAGTGTCACCAATTTTTAATCCATTCAAATATTTTGGCTATGTTTCTTCAAAAGAGGTTGCCCAAATCGCACAAGAGCTTAAAGGAAAAACATGTGCTCATCATGCAACACCAGAAAAACAAGCAGAAGCTAAATATAATAGTGCTGTTATGAAAGATTGGTGCGTTCAAGAAAGAACTCGTCAAAACGATCTTGCAGAACTACAAGCGGCTGAACATGCAGTTACTGAAAAAGAAGAACAGTGCATGAGAAGATTCCAGTAATCTTTTTCTCAAGCAAAACAAAAGCCAGTCGCCATAAAGTTGCTATTTATCGATCATCTGGTACTGTAAAAAGCATGTGTACAATAAAAAGCGTCACTCACCAATCAATCTCAAGATCAACAACACAGGGCAATTTGGCTCAGTGCGCTTTTGCGTTTCCCTTTTATTTTTATCAATTTTTTACTAATAACCGGGGTACGTTGTACGCGTAATGTGTAGATCTATACAAGATAAAAACTTAAAACCCGGTCCCAAGCCGGGTTTTTTTATTTATAGGGAGAAAATAATTATTGTAGTAATGGATAAAAAAGTTTGTAATAACAGTAACAGTGTCATTAATAGTATCTAAAGGTCATCATTATGAAAAAAACAGTTCTTCTTATAGCCAGCGCAGCGATTGTTGGTATAGGTATACTAATTCTTACTACCAAACACCCTACTAAACCTGCTGCAACCTATACCGTTGGCATCTTACAAACCGCATCACATCCAGCACTTGATGCCACACGTGAAGGCTTTATGGAAGAACTCAGCACCCTACTAAATGGCGACATCACCTGGGTAGTTCATAATGCTCAAGGAACTATTTCCCAAGCGCATGCCATCGCTCAGCAACTACACACCAATAGTGCATATAATGCGTTTTTTGCTATTGCAACACCAGCTGCTCAAGCCCTTGCATCCGTAGAAAAAGAACGACCTATTATCATTGCGGCGGTTACTGACCCTGCTTCATTAGGATTTGTATCTCCTACAACCAACGTATGTGGCATAAGTGATATGATCGATATCCCTGCACAAATTGACATGCTTATAAAGCTGCTGCCTAACGCACAAACTGTTGGTCTGCTGTACACTTCAGGAGAAGCAAATTCAGTTGCATTAGTACAAAAAATGGAACAAGAACTTACTCGACGTGGTCTTATGGTAAGCCATTTTGCTGTCAGTGGAGAAGCTGATATCCAAGCAATGACCGAAAGCGCATGCCGCAAAGTTGATGTCTTATTAACACCAACAGATAACACTATTGCTGCAACTATGCCTCTTATAACGTCCATTACCAGAACATATCTCAAACCTCTTATTGCAAGCCATAATGCTGCAGTAGCAGAAGGTGCACTTGCTGCACGTGGAGTTGATTATAAAGAAAGTGGTAAAGAAGCTGCTCGTGTCGCCTACGCTCTGCTGGTAGATGGGGCTCAACCAGCAGACCTATCTTTCAGTCAAGGCAACAGTAATACCGTCATGGTCAATCAAGACACACTTGCATTATTAAGTTTAGAAATACCTGAAGATATGCAAAACTATGTACTCTTAATAAACGATGCTGCTTAAACATAAACCGTAATGTATCCACTATAAAGGATGTCCTCTTATGAAAAAAATAGTTCTTACCGCGACAGCAACAGCTTTTGTTGTAGCCGCACTGTTGATTCTTAAAGCAACGCGTAAACAAAACAATCCTAATGCATACAAAATTGGCATCTTACAAACAGCATCTCATCCAGCTCTTGATGCCGCACGCATAGGTTTTATGGAAGAATTAACACTACTGCTTAATGACGATGTGGAATGGACTATCCACAACGCACAAGGCACCATCACCCAAGCGCATGCCCTTGCTCAGCAGTTCCATGCTAACGGTTCGTACGATGCTTTCTTTGCTATTGCAACACCTGCTGCACAAGCACTTGCAACAGTAGAAAAAGAACGACCTATTATTATTGCAGCTGTTACAGACCCTGCATCATTAGGCTTTGTACACCCAAACACCAACATATGCGGCGTTAACGATATGATCGATGTAGCTGGCCAAATTCAAATGCTGACACAACTCCTACCTGATGCAAAAACAATCGGTCTTTTATACACATCAGGCGAAACCAACTCTCTAGCATTAGTTGAAAAGATGGAAAAAGAACTTGCAAAAAGAGGCCTACGCGTTCAGCATTTTGCCGTAAGCAGCGAATCTGACATGCAAGCAATGACTGAAAGCGCATGCCGTAAAGTTGACGTTCTTTTGGCTCCTACAGATAACACCGTTGCATCATCTATAAGCCTTATAAGTAGCATTGCTCGTGATTATAAAAAACCATTTATCGTCAGCGATAACCTGCTTGTACAATATGGCCCGCTTGCAGCACAAGGTGTTAATTACGAAGAAAGTGGCAGACAGGCAGCACGTATTGCACACCAAGTAATTAAAGAAAACAAAAAACCTGCCGATCTACGTATTGCCATGGCTGACAGTGATCAGGTAGTTATTAACGAAGAAACGTTAACACTCCTTGGTATGAACGCCCCTGAGCTCACCAATCAGTTAACCTTAGTAAAGGACGCACAATGATAGACATCATACAATTAGCACAAGGTATTATTGAACGAGGCCTCCTGTTTGGGATTGTAGTACTCTCTGTGTATATCTCTTCTCGGTTAATTAATTTTGACAACCTCTCTGTTGAAGGTGCATTTGGTATTGGTGGTGCACTAACAGCGCTGCTTCTTAAGTACGGTGTTAACCCTTGGGTTACTCTTGTAGCAAGTATGCTCGTAGGTGCGCTTACAGGCGTTGCAACCGGATTGCTTTCTACCAAGCTCAAACTTAATAATTTAATTAGCGGTATTGTTGTAACCACTGGCCTTTTTTCTATCACCTTAAAAATAGGTGGTTCAAACATGGTTATTAACAAAACAAAAACAATCTTTAAAAGCCTCAGTATCATCCCCCCGCACGCACAAGCTCTTATTATGCTAACGGTTATTACACTTGCCCTGCTATGTATTATCACATGGTTTTTAACAACAGAAATTGGTTTTTTGCTCCGTTCAGTTGGTGACGCTCCACAAATGCTTACCAACTTAGGTAAAAACGTTGATGGTTATATTACCTTTGGATTAGTGCTTTCTAACGCACTTGCTGCACTCAGTGGTGGGTTATTTGTACAATATGCAGGATACTTCTCTATCTGGGCAAACATCGGGATGTTGATTATTGGTCTTGCAGGCATGATTCTTGCAGAAACAATCAGTAAGCGATTTGGGTTATCGCTCATTATTGGATCGATAGCATACCAAGCGCTTATTGCATTAACTTTTGAGTTTCAGATTAACCAAGACTGGAACAAATTAGTTACTGCAAGTCTTATTGTCATACTGATCGTCATTAAAGATTACACAAAACGGAGTCGTTAATATGTTAAAACTTAATCAGATCAACGTATGGTTTGGACGTAATCATGTGTTAAAGAACCTTTCTTGCACCGTACAAGAAGGAGACTTTGTTGTTATTCTTGGTACTAACGGCGCAGGTAAAAGTACTTTTTTTGATACTATTGCCGGTAAAGTAATGCCTACCAGCGGCTCAGTGATTCTTGCAGATAAAGACATCACCAAACAGAACGAACAAGAACGTGCTGCAGCGGTAACCCGTATTTTCCAAAGCACACGTCTTAATTCTGTAGGATCTATGACTGTTGCAGAAAACTTGTGCATGGCCCATTACAGCCGCCGTTGTGCAAATCTCAGTTCTGGTACTGCAACACTAACCCAAGAACAGCTAGAGCACATTGTGCAAGACCTTGGCATGGACAAGGCCGTATTAGCACGCCGCATGAATCAACTTTCTGGCGGCCAACGTCAACTGATAGCGTTTGCTATGGCAACACAAAAGATTCCTCATATTTTATTACTTGATGAACCAACTGCAGCGCTCGATCCACAAGCAGCAACAACGCTCTTAAGCCACGCGGTAAAGTTTATCAAACAACATAAGATTACTACCCTGCTTATTACACACGATCCGCATATTGCACTCAGTGTTGGTAATAAAATATGGGTTCTTGAACATGGCATGATTGCACGTCAGTATACCCAAGCTGATAAACATACACTGAACCCAGAACAGCTTATTGGTCAGATTGATTACAAAAAGCTAACTGCTTATTAAGCAAAACAAATACCATAAAAAATAATGCCGGATTTTTATCTCCGGCATTATTTTTTGATTAAATTACTGATACGTGACTACGCGTTGTCCATCGACAGATAGCTGCATACTTAAACATGTATCTTGCGCGTATTCTTGAACCAACTCTTTATCATGACAAATAATAAGCATGGTAATTTTGAGCTCTGCTGCAAGTCGATGTAGCGTCTGCATCACAAGATGCGCATTTTTTCTATCTAACGTTGCAGTTGGTTCGTCAAGCAATAACAACTTAGTCGGTTGTTGTAAGGCCATAAAAATAGCCAATAGTTGACGCTGCCCACCAGATAATCGACACACAGGAATAGTTAACGGTATTGCAAGTTCCTGAGCAAGAGATAAAAATTGTGCATCTGGCAACGAACATAAACCCGGATAGGTTTGCATGCGTGCAAGTTGAAGATTTTCGGTAAACGTAAACTGATCCGCAAGCATGCTCGTATAATCTTGATAGACCGTATGCACATGCTTGGTAAAAGCCTCCGGCAAGACGTTATGCTGAGCGCGATATTCGTGTCCTTCTAACAGAACGGACCCAGTAAGTGTACCGCTGCCAGGAGTATTACCTTGCAAAATACTAAACAATGTTGATTTACCAACACCATTATCCCCCTGCATGAAGTAGACCTTATGCAAAGCTAGTTCAAGCACAAGGTCTTTAAAAAAGTACTGTTGTTGGTCTTTATGAAACTTGAAAGTAAGCTGTTTAATAATCATGACTTAGACTCCCAAGTTATCATGCATAAGACGACTACGATCAGTACGGTACGTATACAAGAGCAACAACATCACTATGCAAGCCTGCACAGCAGTAAAATATTTTAAATCAAAACCGCCTTTAAGAAGTAGTTGCTGTAAAAGAAAGTACAGTACCGTACCAATAATTGGTACAGCAATTACTAATGGCCGCTTAGTATGCACTAGTACTTTGCCCAAAATAAGGGCTGTAATACAAAGCAACGCTTTACCAAGGCCCATATTCAGCTCTACAAACATGTTTGATTGTGCAAACAAATAACCACTAATACCTGCTAAGGCATTGGCTACCATAATACCTGTACAAAAAACATAGGCTGTTGAAATGTTATAATTTTTAAAAAACCCTGGGTTATTTCCATAGACTGCATAACAATACCCAAGTTGTGTCTTAAACAACAGATACATCACTCCCACACTGATACAAGCTATAATTGCTAATGCACATAACTCAGGATGGTACGGCACATACGCCATACAAGCGAGCGGATTAACATATTTTGCTAATGATACATATGCACCACTTATCGCCTGGTTAACCCCATGAAAAATTCCAAACGTCACAATACTACTGAGTAAATGAGGAAACTTACCCCGCTGGGTAAGCAAACTTGATGTTAACCCAACAAGTGCAGCACCAAGGCAACTTGCTAGGAGAACAAGCGGTAGTTTAATAACTACTGGCACACCGACCAACAGCATCAACATACGCGCGCCTGCAATAGCACCTACCGTATACGCACTTTCCAAACTCAAATCCGGCACTTTTAAAAGCGAAAAACTGATATACGCACCAAGCATAAGCGGCAGATGTAACAATGATTGCTCAAGAACAATAAGTATAAGATCAATCATGAGCAGATCCCCGCAACAACCGTGTCTATCTGTTCTTGTGTAAGATCAAGGCCCTGAGCACGCATAGTCTCAGTATTAAGTTCAAGGGTATACCCATCTACCGCACGCAGTGGCAACTCTTGCGGGTTTTTATGATCTACTAAAATCTCATGTGCTACCTGAGCAGCAACTTCACCTGACGCATACTCTGTTACGCCGTATGCTAATGCTGCACCTTTTTTACCTGATGCTAAATCTGATGCTAAGAGCGTAACACCATAACGGTTACACAGCGTTACTAAAGCATCGATCCCGGCAACTACCGTATTATCAGTAAGCACTAAAACAACATCAACACCTGATAATAATCCTGCAACTTTTTGTTGAATTTCGTTTGCTTGATACACTTCTACTGAGCGCAAAGTAATCCCTAACTGTTTACTAGAGTTAGCTATGTGCTCTTTGTGGGCTTCTAAACCAACTCCATGGGTTGGGTCATACACCAACAAAATTGTTTTTGTTTCTGGTTTAAGTTTATACAGCAACTCAATCTGAGTAGTATAATCAGTTGTGCTATACACCCCTGTAGAAGATGGATTACTATCTTTGAGCGATTGAGCAAGTTCAAGACCATCTACTGCAGTAAAGACATGCGGTGTTTGTATATCTTTTTTAGCAAGCAACTCAACCATAGTCTGACCGCATGCAACTCCAATAGTTACTATAAGTGCATACTTACCCGTTACAATGTCTTCTGCCTGAGCACGTAATAACGTCTTGTTACCGTTAGCATTAAAGACTTTAAAGCTATACCCCGCATTATCTAATGCTTGCAAAGTCTCTTTAAATCCCTGTTCTATTTCTTCAAGCGCAGGGTGTGTTGTTGGCGTAAAAATAGCGATCCGTGGACCACCAGAAACTTTACCATGCTGTATTACTTGCACGGCTTTAAAAACTTTATAGGCTGCAACAAGAGCTACCAGCACAAGAACTACTAATATTTTATTTTTCATTCATCTTCCTTTAATCGTACTTTTTATTGTTACAGAGCAATTTTAATTCTTAACAGAACTACATGCTACAAGAATAATTTCGAGCTTAGAGTATAACTTCTTTTCAAAAAAAAGAGCGCTGGAGGTTAAACCCCCAATGCTCTTTTTTTACATTCTTCCAAAGCTATTGTTCTAAAAAACTATGCGATCTCAATTCTTCTAACAGCTCTTCTACCTGTTTGGTTGTCGATACACGATAGATTTTTTTGCCTACCTGTTGAGCAATAACACGCTCAAGTTCAGGCTTTTTTTCTTTATTAAAGGTCCATACATATTTGAGAAAAATCCAATCTGGAAATCTCTCTGGACAACCTTGAGCACTAAAATCGTACACTTTGCCAAAATGTTGAAACGCTCTTTTAAAGATACGATACAAACAGACATAAAGTGGCGTCTCAAACACAACGATAATATCAGCTTTTTGCGCACGGTACGAAAAAAAACTGGTTGCAGTTCCATCAATGATCCAGTCCTGCTGATCACATAACAAATCATGTATCTCTTTAAACTCTTGCGGATCACGTCGCTCCCAATTGGGTTTAAAGTAATACTGATCTAAATGAAATAAGGGCAGATCTCGAATATAATGAAGCTCCGCACTAAACACCGATTTGCCCGAACCAGGACACCCTATAACTGCAATTCTCATGATAATATTTATCCAGAAATCTCTAATATATACGTCTATTCTGCATTCAGCATATCAAGAATAATACCGATGTCAGCTTCCAGACATCAATATCATGCTTTTATATTAATTTTACACTAAGCCAAGGGCGTAAATTGCTCAATAGTATAAATGCCCAGTTCTTTTTCTATAGCCTCCACCCGCTGCAAAATCACCTCAAAGCCATGCTCCCCAAAAGCATCGTGCTCAAACTTTTCAAACAACTCGCCCATCTCTTTAAACTCTTGCTCAGTTAAAAACGACCGTACTTGAGGAAAGATAACCGTATCTTCGCGTGATTCATGCGGGCGGTACATGGTTATAAATTCTTGTAGTAACAGCGCCACACGCTTTTTTACTTTTGCTGTAACAGGTGCTGAAGAAGCCGCAATAGCTTGCAATTCTTTGGTAATAATTCTTCCGCTGACATGCTGCTTACGTAACGTTTTCACAAGCCTGACCTGTTTTTTATGCTTTTCAAACAGCGGAAACACATAGTCTTCTTCCATCTTTTCGTGATGGTCTTCTATAAAATCTTTAATAATTGCTGCTGCTTTGCCAAGAGCTTTTTGTGGGAATTCTCCCTGCTCAATACGTTTAATAAGTGCTTCGTAAATTAATAACACACGGTTTAAAATACCGTGCTCACGCATAAGATCTTCTGACAAAGGAATATCTTCTTCAAACTTTTCCTGGGCTTTTTTTGCATCTTTGAGACTCATACTTTGCACCTTTTTATTTTGATCACCATACACAACCTGACCATGCATTGCCGCCATAACCAGTAGCAACACAGCTCTATTTTGCTTCATCCAACCCCTTTCTTGAATACATACCATACAACTGCATAGTAAAAGATCGCAGCTATAGTTAGCCAGAGATTGACACGAAACAATACGCACCGTCCCAAGAGGCAACTCTTTACTTATCCCACCGATTAAAATTATATAATTCTTATTATTAAGAGAGAAAACCCCCTTAACATAAGAGAGTTCACTATGTCTGTATGGTTACCACAAGACCAAGTTGCCTGGTATCACAATCGTAAATCTGCCAGTACCTGCCACGAAAATATGAGTGCCGATGTTGTCATTATTGGTGGAGGTATGGCAGGCCTTTCTGCGGCACAAGCGTTCCATAAAAGAGGGAAAAAAGTGGTGGTACTTGAACAGTATGATTGCGGTGCAGGTGCAACAGGCAAAAGCTCTGGCTTTGTTACTCCCAATGCTGAACTCTCGTTTACCGATTTTTCTAAAAAATATAACCCTGAAACGGCACACCATATTTGGGACTTTATTACCAGCGGTGTGGATGATATTAGACGTAATATTCAACAGCATACCTTTACCTGCGACTACTCTCCACAAGACACGCTCATGCTTGCAAACACCCAGGAAAACTTTAAAACGCTTGCTACCGAATATGAAAACTTAGCCAAGTTTGGCTACAAAACATCTTTATACGATCAACATCAAGTACGTAATTTTATTGCATCACACCAGTACGCTGGCGCAGTCAGTTACGAAGAAACATTTGGCATTAACGGCTATCTCTATTGCCAAGAAATGAAAAAACACCTGCAAACATTAGGTGTTTCGGTGTTTGAAGAAACTGCAGTAACCAACATTAAAGACCATACCGTAACCACGTCACACGCCACTATTACGGCAGATTTTATTGTAGTCAGCACAGACCGCTTTATGCCGGATCTTGGGTTGCTAACACAAGCGGTATACCATGTACAAACATTTCTCATGCGCTCAGAACAGATAACAGAACAGCAAGCGCACGCCATATTTCCTAAAGAAAAATTGTTAGTATGGGATTCTGAAATGGTCTATAACTATTTCCGTATTACCCCAGACAATAGACTACTGCTTGGTGGCGGCAACGTACGTGATGCGTATGCAAACAAGCCAACACACGATTCATCGGCCATGTTTACCAAGCTAACCAATTATTTTGAAGCGCACTTTCCAGGCCTGGATATTCAATTTAAACAGATGTGGCCGGGGCTGATTGGTGTATCAAAAGATATTGCGCCTATTGCAGGCCGAGATAAAGACAAACCGTTTATGTATTACATTGCAGCTGCTGCTGGATTGCCAATTGCTGCCGCACTAGGACGTTACAGCGCAGAGAACCTGATTGATCACAAAACTGATCTTGATAAATATTTCTCGCCCTATCGCTCTTTTATGATCGATGGCGTACTGCAAAAAATAATAGGCAACAAAATCACTTTTGCGCTCTCTAATATGTTTAAAAAGTAATCAACAATTACTTTAATTTTTTAATACCGTATTCCACCCACATTTTAAATACAGTACTTAGGCAAACAAACATAAAAAGATACTGCGGAAGATCGTTGGCCGTAAATGAGCATGGCATAGGAAATCCGCATACATGCAACAGTATCATTGGTACACTTACCGTCACAAATGAGATTAAAAAACTTTGTACCCAAGGATTCAATCTAGTAAAAAAAGACATACATATATTCCTATCATGTGAAATTACACTCAGTTTGACACTTTAACGATCGTCATTCTATTCTCATTAAGAATAGGTCATTATACACGATTATTGCCCATTAGAGGAGAGAATATGAAGCAATACGTTTTTTTAATATGTGCTAGCCTAACCAGTATGCAGCTTATAAACGCAGAAACCCAGTCTACCACCATCGATCATAGAGACTGTATATTACTTAATACAGAAGATAATAAAGACTATAACCATCTTAAGGCTACAGGCATAACGCAGCTCAATAACCATGATAGTGAGGATTTTGATGACGACCTACCAACACGAAAAGTAAAAAAAAGATTAACTGTTGATTATCTCAATGTCGTTAAAAATCTCGTTGTTAATGGAACTGCAGTTACTGGTACTAGCTCAACAGGAACAGGCTTATCTTCATACGGACAACTGTCTGTTGCTGCACAAGGCATAAATCTTAATACCTCAAATACCTGGGTCCCTATCACTTTTGATACAACAGGCCCCTCATCCAACATAACTGTATCTACAACTTCGCCTGCAACAATCACTGTTACACAAGCCGGAACCTATCAAATTAACTTTAGTTTTTACTTTGCAGTAGCAGTTAGTCCTGAAACTATTCTTACAGCATCAACATATACATTTGGAATCGATATTAATGGAACTACTACACCTGCTGCAGCGATATATGCTAATCGGGCAGGAAACTACTCAGTCAGCTACAGCACGATTATGACACTTTCTGCCAACGATGAAATTCAATTTTATATGAAATCTTCTGCTGGTGATAATATCTTTGCCAATGTTGTCACGTTAACAAATGGCAACGGATATGTACTACAAATTTCAAACTAAAAAAGAGAGATTTTGTGCATCAGATATATCTATTTTTACTATTTTTTGTATTTGACGCCAACGCTTCACAGCAATTAATAAAGGGCAAATACATTAATAATAATAATGTCTGTTTTTATCTATCTGCAGACTTATGCGAAAATTATATTGATCAACCATTATCTCTTTCTTACCCCCAAGACATAAACCTAAAAAGCCTGCCACCTTCCATTGTAGATATCCCCCTTATTACCAATATTATTCCAGTGGTGTGGCTTTCTGGCAACACATATACTATTGAAGAAATGGATGAAGATCTTTATTACTCACTTATTAAAATAAAAAAATTCTTTAAAAGATTTTTTTATAACACATCCTGGGATGGAGAACTCAAACCAACACAGCTCATAAAAAATAGTATCCCGTCATCAACTATTCAATCTGCTGCATTATTTACCATAGGTCTTGATTCTACAGCTACGGTACTTCGCCATTTTGATGAAAAACCAATTCTTATTTCTTTTAACATCGCTCACAAAAATGCTACAGATTTTACTCAAACACACCATTTAGATTTTTCTACTATTTATATAAATCACTATGATTTTTTAAATCTTTTTATTCTTAATAAAGCGTCTATTGATATCTCTAAATGGTTTTGGGATACAACTATGGGATTAGCATGGG
>CAZSHB010000015.1:0-21084 GCA_964606885.1 uncultured Pseudomonadota bacterium
GGTCCCAAGGGTTTGGCTGTTCGCCAATTAAAGTGGTACGCGAGCTGGGTTCAGACCGTCGCGAGACAGGTCGGTTCTTATCCGTTGTGGGCGCAAGATATTTGAAGAGGGCTGTTCCTAGTACGAGAGGACCGGAATGGGCAAACCTCTAGTGTTCCAGTTGTTTACCAAAAGCAACGCTGGGTAGCTAAGTTTGTAAGAGATAACCGCTGAAAGCATCTAAGTGGGAAACTCGCTCTAAGATAAGATATCTCGCACGAAAGTGCATAAGACCCCTTGAAGACTACAAGGTTGATAGGTTGGGTGTGTAAGCGTCGTAAGGCGTTAAGCTGACCAATACTAATAGGTCGAAAGTTTTAGTCGCAAAAATAAAAATTTTGACTGTTAATTATGCTGTAGTTACACAAGATAATTTCATTACTTACAATTGACTTAGGTCACAAGACAAATTATAGAAAATTTTTGGTGGCAATAGGTACAGGGATACACCCGTTACCATTCCGAATACGGAAGTTAAGTCTGTACCGCCGATGATACTTACCTGGAGACGGGTTGGAAAAGTAGGTGCTGCCAATTTTAATTAAGGCTCGCGAGCAATCGTGGGCCTTTTTTTTTGCCATTTTCCCTACATATTTGAAGATATTTGAGCATGTTTATGTGCTAAATACTTAAGTGGGGAGTATTTTTGCTCTATTTTTACGTATTTATTTTTGTTTTTTATGTTTTTTGGACATCTCTTTTTTATGTGTATTGGTGTTACGCTAGTGTCATGTTGGTGTGCTAAAACTGTAATAGATTGACTTTAAAGGTTTTATTTAGGCATTCTTGGTTACATGGATCTCAAAAAAGGATAAATGTATGAAGAAAAATAACATAATTAAGAGTACGGTAATCGCTGTACTCGTGCTTTGGGTACAGACAACACAGGTGCGCGATCGAATTTTTAGTAGTAATAATTCAAATAATTGTGTAACAGAAAAAGAATCTCAAGTAGTTGCTCCTATTTCTAAGAAAAAAACTCTACCTGATGGGCAATATACTGTTCAAAAAAAATCTAAAAAGTCTAAAAAAAATCAGACACAGAATGCTTCTGTAGCTGATAGTCATGCAGAACAACTTCTTGGTACAGACAAGGACATTGTTGGTAATCGCGCAACACAAAAAGAAAAAAGAAAAAAAGCTAGAGAAGAGTATCGTGCTGCTCATGCTCAGGAAGTGAAAAAGTATAAAGAGTATAAGTCGCTTTTTGATGATGTAAACGTCTCTAACTATGGCAGTTTTTCTTACGGTTTTACCAAATATATAGTCCCATCAAAGTACTGGTATACCACCGCAACAAGTATTGAAGGTTCGCTAAATAATTCACGTGATGCTCTTATGTCTACTAATAAAACATTGATGATGCCGTTGATTCGTGCTGCATTAGGTATTCAGTTTGATAACGTGCCATGTTGGTTTAACCAAGACAGAAAGCGTACAATTCGTTTTGGTGTTGAAGTTTCGTATGCTAAAAGAAATAATGCTTATAAGGCAACATACACAGACCTATTATCGACCACTACAGGTTCGTTAACTGCGTATCAAGATGTTAATCGTGCAACGGTTATGTTTGTAAGTTCGTTTGATGTTATCCGTACTAAATCACAAGCATATAGCGCAAACCTTGATCTGGGCGTTGGATTCGTGACTGGCGCATTAAAGAATTTAAAGTTATATGATTTTGGCACCTACTTATTCCGTGGTGAATATTTACCGGCAAATAAACTAGCGGCAGCAGGTTTTGTAGGGATTTCGTTAGTGCGTTACTTTGACAAAAACGATATTAATCTTGAGTTAAGTTACCGTGTGGTCATGAACAAAGTGCAATATAAGAATCTGGTAGAGAGAACGCTTGGTGTTCCTGGGTCGTTAACGTATGCAACACAAGCACCACTTTCTGTTCCGCAGTATGTTGGATACAGATTAGGATACGGTGATAGTTTATTTGTGTATTCAAATGAAGTCACACTCGCTATGTCTAAAGCGTTCTAAAAAATAAATAAAATCTTACGTGTGTAATTTAGAGGGAATCTGAAAGGGTTCCCTCTATGAATTTTAGGCATACACCTGTACAGAGTGGTGCTACATGTTTAAAGTTTTCCACATGTTCGCATGGCGTTAATAATGCAAACTTTTGTGAAGATCCGCAGGTGTTAAAATTTTTATAAAATTGACCTAACGATGCTACGCGATCAGCTTTGCCTTGAATAAAGAGTGTAGGAATATCTAAAGCGGCAAGCGTTGGTGCAATAGAAAAGTCGGTAAATGCGCGAGTAAGTGTGTACGTCAGTGGTTTGCGCACAATAGGTAAGGCGGTAAATTTCTGTAAAAAGCCCGGTTTTTTATCAGGATTCCGTGGTCCCATAACATCAGCATCTTTTAAAATATTATTCAAAAGTTTCTCAAGCGACTGAGGCAAACTGTCAAAAATGAGCGAGTCAAAGTAACGTGTAGGTCCTTGAGATGTTTGATACAGCGCGAATATCCATCCGCCGTAACAGTAGCCGTAGCCTGTTATAGTTGTGTGTCGAGGTAGTACTGCATGGTTCATGACGCTGGTTACATCATGAGTTACGTTGTAGAGTAGTGCAGCTTTAGGATCTTTAAGGGTATCGCTACTGAGTAAGAAGTTGCCCATATCGGCGTTGCATCGAAAGTCCATAACCGCAATATCATAGGCATTAAATGTTTTTGCAACCCATAATAATTTTTCCGCTTTGTTAAGCATGCCTGGACCAACAAGCATGAGGGTAGGGCTGTTGCGATTAAAAAAATAATACCCTATTTGGTATCCATCTTGCGTAATAAGGGTACGGTATACTGGGACTTGTTTTGTAGCTGTATCAGGAGCGCATGTGCCTGTAGCGGTATAGAGATCCAGCTGTTGTTGGGTGAGCTGGGCTGTATGAGCAGGATCAACTTTATGTTGCCGTATAAGCTCAAAAGTGCCGGCACTCCAACATGAGCTTGTGATACTAAGAGCTAAAAGAAAAATAGTTTGTTTCATGAAAATACCCCATTTGAACATAAGCTTTTTAAGCTTAAAACCCCCAAATAACCTAGTAATAGTGTACTGGGTATAGTAAAAAAGAAAAGCGCTTGTCCTTGTTCAGCGTCTAAAATTAAGCTTAAAGGTGCTTATAAAGAGTCAATAAGCTCAATGTTTTGTTCTTCTAACATAGCTCTTTAAGCTCACTGTTGTTACAATCGTAACCGCATTATTGAAATCTAAGTTTTATTACCCCAGGAGCGTACTGTGCTGTATCTTATTTTATTCCATGCGCTGTATGGTCTATCGTTACCCTTAAGTAAGCTTTTATTAGCGTATACCAGCCCCTTTTTTTTAACAGGAATACGTATGCTGGGTGGTGGTCTTTTGATTTGTATGCCGTTACTTATATGTTCTCGCGGCGCTTCTTTTTTTAAAAAAGAGCTACTTGGGTTGTATCTTAAAATTGCGCTGTTTATTGTCTACGGCAAGTACGTATTACGGTATATAAGTTTATCTTATTTATCCGTCGCTAAACTGTCTTTTATTATGGCCTGCAGTCCGTTTGTAGCAGCCTTATTTTGTTATCTATCCTACAAAGAGCGCTTAACGCGTTTACAGTGGATTAGTTTGTGTGTGGGCTTTGCAGGGGTGTTTCCGTTATTACTGATAACAGGAACGGGAGAACTTAACTTACACGAGTTTATGAAGGTTTCGTGGCCAGAGTTGGCAGCGCTTGGCAGTATTATTGCACATGTCTACGGTATGATGTTGGTGCGCAAAGCATTACGGCAGCATGCTGTTACACCATTAGCACTTAATGGTATCACCGCATGTTTAGGTGGCTTGATGGCATTAGTGACAGCCGCTTTTGTGGAGCCGATGCCGACAGTTGAAAGTTTAGTGTATATCAGTGGTGGTGTGTGTGTGCTGATTGTGTTGAGTAATATTGTATGTCATACGTGTTATATGTATCTGATCAATCGATACAGTGTGACGTTTATTACGTTTACCGATTTTCTGTCAGCGTTTTTTAGCTCTTTTTATGGATGGTTTTTTCTGCACGAACCGTTTAGTTGGCATTATGTTGTGTCAGCGGTTGTATTGGTAAGCGCACTGTTTCTGTTTTATAAACAAGAGTTACAAACGCTTACCAAAGATACTGTGTAACTATTTCTTCCTTATTGTCCGTACCACCATTTTCTAGCAGCGCTTCCTAGTTGTTGTAATGCATTAGACGCGGTAGATTGTGTTGCTGCAGGTGTAGGAGGACATGCTGGTTGTAGAGATATAGCAGGTCTTTGAGGAGCTACGGTTTGTGCATATGCTGGAGGTAGATTTTGTTCCGGCATAGATAGAATAGGGTGTGGTGCGGTTTCAGACGCTGATGTAGTTACAGCAGTTAAGCTTGAAGATTGTGTGCTTGTTGGTAAAGGTTTATGAGTTGTGGGAGCAGTAGTTACGCTTGGTAATTTTCCATCCCTGTATAGTTCAAATAGTACTTTCTCTCTAAATATTCTCAGTTCGTCTTCCGATTTTTCTGCCATAGGCTTATTCCATGTTGGGAAGCGTTCTTTCCACTTTTTATTGAAGGTATCTAGTTCTTGACTATCTTTTATAAATTTATCATCAAACCATTTGTACAGCTCTTGTACGGTAAACGGATAATTGTAGTTTAATATGAATTTTTTTATTATGCGTATGGTTTTTTCTGCGTCTGTTAGAGGTATCAAGTCTTCTTGTGTGCTTGTTATTTGTTGCTTCATAAAATCATAGCGCATGGTTTCTAATTCTTGCTCTATTTTTTTTATATCTGCTTCAGTGTAAAGCATATTGGTGCGGCTGTTACGAACTTTTTTTTCTAAATCATCAATCATTTTTTGAGTAATCTTGTCGTTAGTTTTTTCTGGGTTTTGTTGTTTCATAAAATCATAGCGCATGGTTGCTAATTTTTGCTCTATTTTTTTTATATCTGCTTCACTGTAAAGCATATTGGTGTGGCTTTTACGAACATTTATTTCTAAATCATCAATCATTTCTTGAGTAATTTTGCCGTCAGCTTTTTCTGGGCACTGTTGAGGCGTAGTAGATTGTCGTACTACACTTGGTGAAGTGTATTGTGGTATCCTATTTGAGGATACAGCATCTTGTTGTGTACTTGGTGAAAAAGATTGTTTTTGCATACTACTTGAAGATGTAGCGCTTGTATTATGATCATCATCTTTCTGTTTCTTTAAAAGCTGATGCATTTGTTGTATCTCGTTTTCTAATGCTTTTACTCGCTCTGTAGAAACAGACAAATCTTTCATATCACGATGAAGTTGCGCTTGAAGCTTATCAATCATTTCTTGAGTAATTCTGTCACTAGACGCGTGTGTTACTGCGCTGCCGAGCAATAGACTGAATAGAAGTATATGTTTTTTCATTTTACCCCCGTATAAATTAATAAAAAACAATTAATTTCCCCACCACCATTTTTTAGCGGCATTACTTAAGTCTTGTATTCTATTCATTATACCACTTTGGTGTAAACTTGCATGGATTCGAGCTTCTAGGGCGATAGTCGCCTGTGATGTTTGAGTAGATGCGGGATACGTTTTGAGGTACCAAGCTAAGATATCAATAACAGGAATGGTGCTGTTTAAGCTGCCATTTTTTTGGTCATAGGCAGTTAGAATGTATTCCGGTGTTGTGCTTTTAATAGCCGCTAGAAGGGCAAGATATCTATAATCGTTTGCCGATAAGTTCGTTATATAGCTTTGAATATTGTTTTGTTGGGCAACAGTTGGCGTTAATGCGGGTAAATATTTTGGGAAAATCCAATTGCGAACATGTTGATTTGGAATAGTAAGCGTTTTGATTTTTTGGTATTCATCTAGATGCGCAAACATGGGATGATTTTCAGAAGCTACTACAGGCTGGCCACGAGGAATGGTTGGTTGTGCAGTTTGTGCTGTGGCTGCTGCTGCAACGGTAGTAGGTTGAGTAAGGCTTACGGGTACTGTCGGTTTTTGAGAAGTCGTTTGTGGAGTAGATGCGTTTGCAGCTGTTGTTGGTTTAGCAGAAATGGTTATTGGTTTTGGTGCTGGTATAGGAGCGGTACGTGTTAGTGTAGGTTGGGATGCAGCAGTTAAGCTTGAAGATTGATTACCTGTAAGTTCTGGTTTTTTATATGTGCGTGGAGCGGGCACAGGGCGTTGTTGGATAGTTGGTCGAGTGTTTGAAGTTTGCGTTTGTTTTGTTGCTTGAGATAGAGCAGGTTTTATTGCTTTTCTATTAAATAGTTTATGGAGATGTTGTTCTAGATCGCCATCTGTTTGGTTGCTACGTACTAGTTTTGGATGGGTTGCAAGATAGCCATCAATAATTTGATTTATTGAGGTGCCTTCAATGCCATCTGTAGTTTTAGTACTGAAAATGCTGATTGGTCCTTTAAATGCAAGAAGATGCAGCAGGAGTAGTTTTTCTAGAGATATTTTTTTCATATGTGCAAATGCTTGTAATGTTCTAAATTCATCATCGCTGAGTGATTCTATATAGTTTGCTATAAGATCTTTTTGTTCTGCAGATAAACCTTGAAGAGCATTAATTTTGTTAAAATTATAATTATCTTTACGGCTATCTAATATTGCTTGAGCTGCTTGATCATCTTCTATAAGACGTTGATCTATAAGATATTGCAGAAGAAGTTCTTGTGGATTTTGTAAAGTGGCAAAAATACGTGCAAGTTCAGCATCTTGTGCAGATAGGCGCAATACATATTCTAACTGTTCTTCTTCGGTCATGGTTTTTATTGGTGGAGTTGCGCATGGTTGGCAGCTTGGTGTTGCTGCACATGCTGAGCTACTTACAGCAGGTGATTGTTGATTGTCGTTTGGATTGTGTTCTCTATTCCAGATTTCCCAATGTTTATTTTTGTCATACATATTTTCAAGATTGTATTCTTGGATCCATTGTTTAACGAGTTGGCTCTGAGGGAAATGATTATTATATATATCGTTTAAGAGATCTTGTTTAAATTTTCGTTTTGCTTTTATGTCAGCTATTAGTTGTTGCTGTGGAGTTAACTTTGGTTGTGGGTTATATGCTTCTAAGAGAGCTAGAACGTCTTGATTTTCTTGATCAGGTTGTGCTTCGGCAGCTTCAGCTTCTAATGCAGCAATTTGAGCCATTTCTTCTGGTGTTAGCTGAAAATCATCAGCGGTATATGTTAGTCCACTGGTAAGTAGCAGACTCAGTAGTAGATAGTTCTTCATCATTTCCTCCTATAGTTTTTAATTCATCCAACTTCTGGCCCATGCTCCAACTTTATTGAGACCACCAGCTTTTGAGCCAGTTCACAGCACTTGTAACAACGTCTTGCGGCTCTACACTTGCATGGATATTTTTTTCTAAAGTTATATTTGCTGCTGATGTCTGTGTTGATGCTGGGTATGCTTTTAGGTACCAAGCTAAAATATCAACAATGGGAACGGTAGTGTTGAGTGCGTTACCCCATGTTTGGCAGTAAGAAGTCAGTATATATTCTGCGCTTGTAGCTTTCATTTTTGCTAAGAGCATAAGGTATTTATAATCGGTTGCTGATAAGTTATTGATATAGTTTGTGATGATGTTCATTTGTTCTGGAGTTGCCGAGTCTAATGGTGGTAAATACGTATTAATCTTACTAAAGTTCCAGGTATAGGCATGAGCGGTTGGGGCAGGGATGGTAAGCTTTGCGCTGTTTGTATTGTACGTATCAAGATATGCAAATATTGGGTGTGGTGCAACGGAAGTAGTACGAGTAGAAACGGGTATAATTGCGGGCTGTGGGGTTCTCGTGGTAGCTGCCTGAGCAAGCGTTTCACCAAACAATAAGCTTATAATCAATAATTTCTTCATTTAAATTCCCCCTTGAATGAACAATCTAAGTTGTATATTATCAAATAGGAAATTAAAAAATAAAGAAAAAGAAATTAATAGCTAGATCTTAAGCTCGGATTGGCGTTATTTTGGAGTGCTAATAACAATAGGTTCAATCAGCAAAAAAGCATTGGGTATTAAGATAATCTGGTTGGTGCCCTGGAGGGTGGTATACCGCAGATCAATAGCCGTTACCCGTCCTTCGTGTAGAACCTTGTTGGTTTCTATTTTAATGGTGTCGCCAAGAGTGAAGGGGCGGTAAAAGAGTAAGAAAATACCGGCAATCATGTTTGAAAGTGCGTCTTTAAAAGCAAAACCGAGTGCAAAACCGGTTAGTCCAAGACCTGCAAGAATACCGGTGATATCAAAACCAAGTTGGCCTGCTGCAAAAATGAGGCCAAGGCCAAAGAAACCTTTACGAGCAATAGACCCTAATAAAGACAGAAGGTTGTCCGGGTGTCCGTGAGCAATTAATTTCTTAAGACTTTTTTCTATAAGGTAACCGGCAAACCACCAGGCGCATAAGGTACATGCGGCAATAATGGCATAAGCAATAGAATGGTTAGTGTAGGTGGTAAGGGTAGTGAGGAGTATTTTTTGGTTTAACATGGGGTTCCTACGTGCTTAGAGAAATAATCTGAGTTCTTCAGGGGTAAAAGGGCTAGATTCACCACCTGTACAATAAGAATACAAGCATCCATGGTAAATGATAAGTCCAATTTCCATAATCTTTATAATCGATAAGACAATAACGCCAGAAAGAAAGCAGGTTGCTAGTGTATCAATAGCATCAAAATAGGTACTGATAATAATTGCCACTGCAGCTAGAGCAAATAAAAAGATTTTGATACGTGCAAAAGAGATGTCACCGCCTTTAGCGCTTCCAAATTTTTTTTCTATTAAACTGCGAGATTCTAAGAGCGCGCCGCTAAAACTTTCTTGTGCGTTCATAAGAAGTAGGGGTACTACCAAGCGTCCGGGTGTTGCTTTTGAAAGCGTATGAGTTGTTGAAGGTTCTTGTCCTTCAGCATGATTCTGAACAGCAGATAAAAAGGGGCTAACGCTTAGTACGTCAAAGAGGGTGATGATATGGTAATTAAGAAATACTAAGCTTAAGAAAAAGAGTTTTTGTATGCGATGCGCCGTGTAGCAGATATTTTCTACAAGGCTGATCGGGGTATTTTTTAGATCGTTGATTACTTTGTAGTTGAGTGTTGCGTGTATAAAAAGGGATGAAAAGATGGAAAAAAGAATAATGCCAATAATGGATATGCCGTGTGATACGTGGTCTAGAAAACCAGATATTGAGATGCTGTTAAGTGTTTGTATGTTTAAAAGATGTATGCCGTACACGTGGTATTCAAATAAAAAAAAGAGGGTAAAACAAAAGAGTGTGTTTACGATCATGAGTAATGCGTACAAGCTGGTAGAGGGATGTTGCTCAAGATAGAGCATGCTCGTTTTGAGCAGTCGTAGTGCATTCGTATCTTTTTCTGTCCACAGTTTCATATACCAGCTCCTTTTTTAAGATGTGCATGGTATGTACCGTAGCATGAGTTTTTTTGGTAAGTAAACAGTCAGGATTTAGAAATAAACGGCTG
The DNA here is from genome assembly GCA_964606885.1 of uncultured Pseudomonadota bacterium. Lineage (GTDB taxonomy): Bacteria > Babelota > Babeliae > Babelales > CAIQNR01 > CAZSHB01. The sequence goes on from CAZSHB010000015.1 coordinate 9,532, forward strand.
TATGGTTTTTTGCATAAGTCGTAATCTGGCATAGGTAAGTGCTTGAGGGGAATTCTCTCCCGCATGTTGTTCAAATGCACTAATTGCTTGTGTGCAGTCGGTAAAAAGTTGTTTGGAGGTTATAGGATTAGGATTTTTCATAAGTTGTGTAAAGTGTTTTGCTAAATTGTTAATGAAACGTTCTTGAGGTGCAGGTTGGGGTGTGTGTGTATCATCAGAATCAGCATATCTTTTACTGCCAGCTTTACGGTGTTCGTCAACTTCCATAGGTGCACTGGCAGAGCAAGAGAGTGTTGTTGTTAGGAGTGTGATATAAAAAATGTTGTTGATCATGATTCTTTTCTAATGAGTGAAAACCAATAATAGTTAAGACCTACAAGCACCGCGCCGGTAACGATCATAATGGTACCATATCCTGTAAAAACACCTGCAGTATATTCACCACAGGCATACGTAACAAAATAACCGGTCAATATTGGGATCCATAAGGTGCTGTCATGTATTAAAAGCATATGATACATGATAAGGACAACAGCGGCGATAGAAAGACTAATTGCAACACTAGATGCAATTGTTTCAAATGTGCCGATACTGATATACGCACCTATAAAGATAAATAAGAATCTACCAATACTGGTCCGTTTGCTTGGTGTGAGATTGTTTAAAAAACTGATAGTAATGGTGCCAAATGTAGTATTACGCAATACCATAAATAGATACGATAGTATGACCATTAGGAGTACGCTGTATGATCCTAAAAATTCGTACGATCCCCATACTGGTGTATTAACGGGTGCTATCCATTTACCAAACACATGCGCACCTCTGACAATAAGACCTGCAATAAGTCCTATAAAAAAGATACCCGGGTACACAAGGCGAGATCGATTAATCAGTGAACTGATATGTACGCTGTACAGACTCACAATAATAATACGCAATATGGTTAAAACCAGCGACATGAGGAGCACGGAAAAGAGTTGTGTACTAAAAGGACGAGCGGTAGAAAATGTTCCGGTGATACTTGGTAATCCGTTTGCTATTACTAATAAAGAACTTGCTAAAAGTGTGGCGCCAAATAGGAGTACATGGCGAGTTTGGATGGTACGTAAAAAACCGGTGCCAAATGAACTGATAGCAATAATAATCAGTATAATAAACAGTAAACTGCTGACCATGCTAATATTTGCTTTAACGCTTTCTTTTTGATCAAAAGTACGCTTCCAGTTTTCAGGAACAAACACAGAACGTTGTACGTCTTGCACGATATTACCACCAATAGTCACACTAAGTTGTGCGTAGCCATCAACAAGTTTGGTTGGCAGATGTTTAAAGGTAAAGACCCAATCGGTACGTGCTGGTCGATCTGTTGATTGGGCAGAAATTTCTTCAAGCATATCAGGAGTGTAACCGTAAGTTGTTTCTAATGCTTGTAACGCAACACCGCGTGCTTGCGCTTTATTGAGCGATGGAACTGCTTTGTGTTCTGGTAGGATGAGCATCTTTCTAAGTATGCTGCCATCAGGGCCAACAAAGACATTGTATTCTTCAGCGCGTACTTGTTCAGGTGCAGTGAACGATACAAAACGCACGATCCATCCTGGAGGCGTGAGATACGTTCCCAAGAGTGCTTGATAGGTTTCTTCGCCACTTGTTTGCCATACAAATATATGTTCTCGTGTGACGCGTCCAAATACTTGTGTAAGTGGTGTATTATCTTGCACAAAAATAAAATCTGTAGGGAGTGCTTGTTGAGCAATTTCAATAGCTTGTGTGCGACTTACCTGTACAAGAGGGCCATCGTACTTGTCTTTTGCACATAAGAGTAGCGCGATAATACTGATCACACCCAAACCACCAAGAGAAAAAATAGTTTTTTTAGGAAGTATTTTTTTGATAATCGCTTGTGTATGAGGAGCATGGTGTTCTTCAGGATGATAAGGCAGTTCGCCTTCGTTATAATCAGCAGTAGTAAGCGTTGTCCATGCGCCTGCTTGTACGCGTCGGTAGATAACAATAAAGAGTGGAATTAATCCCAAGAAGCATAGAATAATTTTATTCAAATTTGCTGAAGAAGAGTTATCAATCCAAATAGGAATGCCCATTAAAATAAGATCGTAAATCCAGTGGCAGATAATACCTGGTAAAAGTCCGTAGGCAAGATACACAAGACCAAACAGTGTTGAAGGAAGTATGAGTTCTAACAATCTAAAATAAAACGGTTGTTGTATGTAGTTTGCATGTGCTGCTGAAAACACAAATATCTGAATAATAAAACCTAGAACAAGTAAAAGTTTTTCTCGTTTTAAATAACGTCCCAAGATAACAGCGCCTGCAAGAGGTACTGCTCTAAAGAGACATTCTTCCATAAAGCCTGCTTGTAATGATGCAGCAAACGCTGGCAACCAAGGTACATACGTAGCAAGAATATTAGGGTCCATCAGCGGGTTTGCTGGTGACCACCATTTGAATGTTCTTAAGAATAAAAGATAGGTTGCAGTAGCAGTACCTAAGAAGGTAAGTGCTCCTAAATAACTGCCTACGGTTTGTCCAAGAATAAAACGTGAACTACCAAGGCGTGCTGACCAGCTTGACCAAAAGCGAATATGATTAGGAAATGCCCAATTATCTAAAGATACGGCAATGGTAAAAGCAAATGCGCAAAATGCTAGGGAATAGAGTGCTTGCACAGCTGCCATAATAGTGTAGCTACTTAAAAATGAAGATGTAGAAATAGCAGTTTTATAAGACATCCATGCTAGGGGAAGATTGTTAAAAATAGTGAGTCCTTGTAAAAGACCGATACCCATTGCCCAATAAAAAGCGTTTTTTGTAAAGAGCATGTTGCGTTTAAAAAGGAAATATCCACCAATAACACATCCACCAATGATGTATAAAAAGTACATTAAAAAGGTAGCGATGCTTGCTAAGAAATTATTCTTTGCAGACAAGCCTTCATAATGACGAGCAAATGTTTCTGGGATCTTAACAAGGCGTGTTACTTCAGTCAGTTGGTTGCCAGATACTTTTAGGCGTATGCGATATTTACCATCTTCAAGCAATGTTGCATTAGTACGTTCATATACAAAGGTATGGTCAACGCGTCCTTTTGGTGTAGTTGTGTGTGATACTTCAAGTTCTTTATAATCTGCAAGATTAATGTTCCATATGGTAGCTTCTTGTTGAGCAACCATACGTGCAGCACTTTCTGTTAACGAAGGCAGTTCTTTGTCTTCGGGCATGGTGTGTACAAATCCGTACGGTTTACCATCGGGAGTTATGCGTACGATAACTTCATCAGCTGTATGTTGCTTAAAAAATCTGACTATCCATTTATACGGACAGTACAACCCTGACGTGATCATAGCGCGATAGTTATCATTCCCGCCAATTTGTAAGTCTGCAAAAGGTTGAATAAGAGCATCTTGTTGTTCTGGGCTAAAGACGGTAGCAATACGAGTATTTTCAAGAGGCCATTGATAGTTGTTACCAAGCGCTTGAGCTTTTTCAACTGCTTGATGACGATCGATGCTAATTGCAATATCTACAAGAGGATTTGCTAAGTGAAAGTAGTTGTAACAAAACAGAATACTTGCACAAGCCAGTGCAGAAAAACCGCCCCAAAATAGTGGTGATTTATGTGACATCATGAATAACTCCCTTTAGTACTTGAGCGTAATCAATAAGAGTTAAACTGTAGGTAAATTAACAAAAAAAGACAATAGAAGCTGTTTTGCATCTACTGTCTTTTTGGTAGCTCTGTACAAGATAAATTGTATCTTTGTTGTCTTTTATTTTTTCTTATTTTTTGTACGTGGGGGTGTTGGTGGATACATTTGAGCACGTTGCATTTCTAAATTTTCTTTTTCTTTATATTTTGCACGACATGCTGCAGCTGCAGCATTTTTTCTATTTCTAGAATCTATTTTAAGAGCATCCAATTTTTTTCGTTGTTCTGCTCTTGCAAGATTTCTTTGTTCTTTTTGACGAAGGATATTTTCAAGTTCTTTGATTACATTTTGGTTAGTAATAGGTCGAGTGTTTGGTAATGGATAGGTGTATCCAGATGATTTACTCATATCAGTTTTTTTATAAAAGCCAGTTAAGGGAACGGCTTGATTTTGGCCAAAAAGATCAAAATCAATAGAATCAAAAAAAACATAATCTGTTACATGAATACAGCTCTCTTGTGTTGCTGCTTGAAGTAGCACCATGTTGCTTAGGCTCACTATTATGAGTGCTAATAGTTTCTTCATGAGAAATTTCTCCATTTTGCCAAAAATCTACTACAGTATTGATTTTAACAAAAAAGTATTCACATAGTAAAGAGTTTTTAAGCTTGAGCTAGTAAGAGTGACTATTTAGGCTTTGGGACTTTCAAAAAGTCCGAGCAATTGGTACACGTTAGCCAAGCGTTTGCAGGATGGTGCCTGATTTTTCTGTGATTGTGCAATAAAAAGATGTTTAATACCAAACTTCTCTGCTTCTTTTAGCTGACTATCAATACCGTTTATAGGTTTGATAGATCCTGTAAGGCTTATTTCTGCTAAAGCAAGAGACTTTTCGGGCAGTGCTTGCTGAAAGTAGCTTGATAATAATGCGAGCGCAATGGCTAGATCAGAAGAGCTTTCGTTGATCTTGATACCACCACTGATTTTGACAAAAATATCATGGGCGCTGAATTTGATATGAAGATACTTTTCAAGAATGGCAGCAATCAAGACTACCCGTTTGTGATCAAGGCCTGTAATAACACGTTGGGGAACGTTAAATTTTGTTGGCACTACCAGTGCTTGTACTTCTAAAAGTAGAGGGCGTGTGCCTTCTAAGCAACTGATCAGCATAGCCCCAGGAGCGTGAGCAGTTTCATCAAGTAAGTATTGATTGATATGGGGGACTTCTTCCATGCCGTTAGCAGACATGGCAAAAAAGCCAAGTTCGTACACCGGGCCAAATCTGTTTTTGACACTGCGCAAAATACGTGTGTCCCAACGGTCTTCGCCTTGTAAATAAAAGACGCCATCAACCATGTGTTCTAAGGTTTTAGGGCCAGCCATTTGGCCTTCTTTGGTGATATGGCAGGTAATGATTACCGCAATGGTATGTTCTTTTGCAAGGCGCATGAGTGCAAATGATGTTTCTCGTAATTGGCCTACCGTACCGGGAAACGTATACGAGTCGGAAAAAAAACAGTTTTGAATAGAATCGATAATAATAATGTCAGGTTTATGATCTTGCGCTGTTTGTAAAATATCTTCAATACGTGCTTGATCAGAAAACAAGAGCGGTGAATCGGTGCATCCAATACGGGCGGCACGTAGTTTTACTTGTTCAAGAGATTCTTCAGAAGAAAAATAAACCACGTTATACGTTTGTGAAAGTTTGTGTGCAACGCTCAGTAACAGGGTTGATTTACCAATACCAGGATCGCCAGTCAGCACCAATAAAGATCCTGGCATAATACCACCGCCAAGAACCGTGTCCCATTCACCAATACCAGCAAACATACGTTTATGTGTACCAGTATGAATGCTGCTGAGTGTATGGAGTGCAACCGGTTGGCCTTTAGATAAAGAGACTTTTTTTGGTGATGTATTGCCTGATGTTGCAAAAGTAGGTGTTGCTTTCTGTTCAATAAAACTGTTCCACTCGTTACAACTAGGACAACATCCTAACCATTTAACACTGATGTGTGCACAGTTAGAGCATGAGAAACTTAGAGACTGTTTTGCCATTGTGGTCTTTTATCAATAATAAAACATTCTCTACAGCGTGCTTGGTATGCTTCTTGAGCGCCAACTTTAATAAGTGCGTCATCTGCGCGTGCTGGTTTACCATCAACCATGCGTTGACTGAAATAGGCATCATTACCACAGAGTGTGCAGATTGCGCTGAGTTTAGTAACCGTGTCTGCCATAGCAAGTAATGTTGGCATAGGACCAAACGGTACGCCTCTAAAATCAACATTAAGACCAGCAACGATCACATATTTACCTTGATCAAGAAGATCGAAAATAACGTTAATAAGTTCGTGTGAAAAAAATTGTGCTTCGTCTATACCCACGGTGTGCACGCTTGCAGATACGAGTGGTAACATAGCATACGGATTATCAATCGGATGTGCTTCTATTTTGCTACCGTCATGTGATACCACGTAATCAATGCTGGTGCGGTTATCAAGCGCATGCTTAAAGGTAATCACTTCTTTTTGTGCTATTTTTGCACGTTTAATACGACGAATGAGTTCTTCCGATTTTCCAGAAAACATTGATCCGCATACAACTTCAAGATGCCCTTTAGCGTGAGAATATTTACTCATAATAATAAGTCCTTATGTTGCAATCTAAAAACAGTTTGTACATACTTAAACCACGTACATTACAGTGTATTTAGTAGGTTACACACAATTAGTAAGAAAGAAATATGTGCCATGTCGCAAGCAGTAGAAAACGCTCTCCCTATTATCCCATCTATCAAAGATCCTTCACCAAAAAAGAAGATCGATGGTCCGTATCTATCCGTTACGCAATCATTAGGTCTTGAAGGAGAAGTAGGATTAGCTGGAGCTAAAAATGCTACGCTCGTGATTATGACATCACTGATTCTGACTGCAGGTCGTTCGGTATTGCGCAACGTACCAGCATCAGATGATGTGTTTCATATGATACAACTGTTGCAAGGTCTTGGTGCACAAGCAGTTTTTAATACAGAAACTAATGTATTAGAAGTTGATACTACAGATTTATCCGGTTATTCAGTTGCACCAGAATTAATGAAGATGATGCGTGCTTCCGTTTTAGTGATGGGACCGCTGCTTGCCCGTTTTGGTAAAGCGGAAATTGGTTTTCCAGGTGGCGATGTTATTGGTGCTCGTCCTATTGATTATCATATTAAAAATTTCCAAAAAATGGGCGTTGATGTGCATGAACAGCCGGATCTTCTTGTTGCTCGTGTGCGCCGTTTACAGTGCAGAAATTTGTTGCTCGAGTATCCAAGTGTAGGTGCAACAGAAAATTTAATTATGTTGGCAACATTGACTGGTGGCACAACAAAAATTATTAATGCAGCATTAGAACCAGAAGTATTCGATTTAATTGCTATTTTAAAACAGATGGGCGCGCGCATTGATACAGAAATGCCGGCGACTATTGTTATTACAGGCGTAGAAAAATTACACCCGGTCGATTACACCATTATGTATGATCGTATGGAAGCGGGTGCTCTTTTAACAGCAGCGGCTATGACTGGCGGCTATGTGCATATTCCTCAAGCGCCAGCACATTTGATGGGTATGTTTTTGATGAAGCTACAAGAGATGGGTCATACGGTACTGATTGGTAAAGATGGTGTGGGTGTTAAAGTAAAAGCAACTAAGAATCCACGTGCAGTATCTATCAAAACTGGCCCGTATCCAGCTTTTCCGACCGATTTGCAAGCGTCTATGATGGCGTTGTTGACCACTGCTCAAGGTGTTTCGGTTATTAAAGAAACGGTGTTTGAAAACAGATTTATGCATGGTCGAGAAATGACCAAGATGGGCGCACAAATTGATGTACAGCATGATGTTGCTACGATCCGTGGTGTTGAAGAGTTGTACGGTACGCATGTCATTGCAAGCGATATTCGTGCATCTTGCGCCTTAGTGTTGGCCGGTATGAAGGCTATTGGAGAAACGACCATTTCTGGCGTGTATCACTGGAAGCGTGGTTATGAACATCTTGAAGAGAAACTGCGTTCGCTTGGTGCATCAATCACGTTATACGAATGATTGCGATTCAAACGCTCCTGCAAGTTCAGTAAGCTCTTTGGTAATTTTTGCTTGGCGGAGTTTGTTGTATTGTAAGTTCATGGTGGTTAAGAAACCCTTGGCATTACGAGTAGCATTATCCATAGCAATAAACCGAGCAGCCTGTTCACCGACCAAAGATTCAAATACGGCAGATCTAATCATGATGGTTAGATAGTCTTGTGCCAGAACCGTTAGTAGTTCCTCAGGTGCATGACTCCACTGGTAATCTTCAGTATCTGATTTGTGCGATCTGTTTTCTGTTGCAGGTGTAGATAGGGGGATTAAGGTTGTTTCGTGCAGTTCATGGGTGAAAAAAGTTTTTGAATGGTTGCTGATAATGCGTACGCTGGTGTAGCCATGTTTGGTAGGCAGTGCGTAGTCTAAAAGTTCTTGAACTACGGTATCGATTGCCTGTATACGAACATCAAACAGACTATGCATCGGCTGAATGCCCATTTTTTGAAGATGATCAGTAACTTTTTTGCCGACACTTATAAGAGCAACATGCGGTTTTTTAAGATCAGCTTTGTGGTGTTCTATCCAGTAAAAAAGACCGGTATTGTAGGTGCCACACATGCCTTTTTGCGAACCCATAATAATAATCAGCTCGCGGGGTTGCTGTTCTTCTGTAGGGAATAACTGTTCAGGGCGCCATGTTGTTTGGTTGGCGTATATGGTTTTAAATAAAGAAGAAAGCGTTGTAGTATATAGTGTTAATGATTCTTTTTGACGTGCAAGGCGGGTGTGCATTGATCGCGAAATAAGCCGCATAGCACTGGTTATTTTCTTTATAGTAGTAACCGCTTTGATTCTTTGACGCATTTGAATAAGCTGTGACATAAGTAAAAAACTCCCCTGTAATAATAGAGTATAGAATACGAATTTATAATGTTCTTTTCAATGTTTATATGCATACAAAATAGGATAAGGACAAGAGATGATAGTGTTGATCGATGGGTACAATCTTTTAAAACAAATACATGGAAAAGACAGCCATGAAAACCATAGGTCGGCTCTGGTCAATCTGCTGGGTAGGTATGCACAAAAACGAAGTCATAAATTGATTATTTTTTTTGATGGTGGTAGCTCTCCGCTTGCGTATCAAGAAAAACAAAAAGGTATTCTTGTCTGGTTTAGTGGGCATCAAAAAAGTGCTGATGATCTTATTATTGATTATGTACATGAGCATCAGGGCAAAGATATGCTGATAATAACCCTAGATCGTGATTTAAAGCATAAATGTGGTTTGTATGCACCATCATTAGAACCGTTACTTTTTTATGGTAAAATACAAGAACTTTTTGCATCAAAGCCGGTTGCTAAAAAAAGGGTAGATGCGGGTATAAAAAAATTAACAGACGAAGAAGATCCTGCATTGGACGCCCTTATGGTACAATCTTGCTTTGTGCCATCAACGGCTAAAGATGAACAAGAAGTTATTGTGGTGCATGTATCAGATAAAAAAATATCTAAAAAGCAGCAGCGGAAAAATAAAATTTTAGATAGTCTTTAAGTTCTTGAGTAAGAGCGTTATGAAAAGTACATAGAAAAATGATAGAAAAAACAGTATATACCGTTGAGCAGGTACCAGATATTGCTCGATTTTTAATTCAGCAACCAGTGCGGATCTGGACTTTACAAGGTTCTCTTGGTGCGGGTAAAACAACGTTGGTACAATCTATGCTGCGCGCATGGGGGGTACAAGGGCCCATCGTGAGCCCGACCTACTCATACGTGACTATCTACCGATTAGCAGACGTAACGATTTACCATTTTGATTTGTATCGATTAACCAGCGCAGACGATTTTATGCAGGCGGGTTTTGATGAGTATCTCCAGGATCCTCAAGGTCGAGTGCTGATTGAATGGCCTGAAATTATGCAGGGCTTATTGCCGCTGCCACTTTGTGTGATTAACATAGAGTACACAGCAGCCGATCAGCGTTTAATTACGTGGCAGGTTCTTCAAAAGCAACACCAGCAATAATTTTTTGTATCCCTTGGATATGAAATGCCTGGTGATATCTGCCATACACTATAAAAATATGTTTGCCGAATTTGAGTTGTTCTCTGATCAGAACAAGAGTGCCAATATCCCGTTTGATATGGTATGCATCCATGATCTTGTGTATCTCTTTAAGAGCAGGGAATTTGTAAAAAAAGAATGCTCGCAGTGAGAGCATAGGTCGGCACTTTGTTACATATTCATAAAAATGGTAATCATGCTTATTAAAAGGTCTGTTAGTAATTCGTTTATGCAGTTGTATCATCTCGTCTAATGATATGTTGGGAAATACTGTTGCAATTCTATTTTCGATGTAATCTTTAGGAATCACGATTGAGCTATTTTGTTTGAGCCTATTGTACATTTCTAATGATTGAGCAAAAAAGGCATAACGTACGTGGTCAGGATTAAATTTTTTTGATTCGGATATATCTTTAAAAGCTTGGTACACAAGAGGGTTGCCCGCAACTACAGGGACCTGATGTTGTTGTGCAAGGTAAAAAGCAGCACCCCAATCAGCATATTCAGTAATGGCAGTGTTTAAAGAATCGTGTCGTATGGTAGGCACGGTAGGGTGTTCAATAATGACACATCGAGGCTGGCCAGCACTTTTTTGTAAGAATTCTTGCCACGCATTATGCAACACTGCGTACTGATAATGGTTTGGATCATGGGCGTGTTCTGTGCCAACATGTATAATTGTTTGGTTATTATAGGTCATACGGGTTACTGATGCATGTGCCGATACTGGTGCAAGCACCAGTAGTCCGAATAGTGTAAGTTGTTGCAAAGTAACCATAATAATTTTACACGCTGTTTTTAAATTACAAATATTTAGATTAATATAAGTCTAAGCGGCTTTTAGGTAGGCGTCAATCCGATTACTGTAGCCAAAAGCTGGTTTTGATAGTCTTTTTTTGTAGAGAGTTGGTAGGCATATATGAGTAATAATAGTCCATTTTTAAAAAGACCTGACTATCTGGTGTGTACGTGTATGGAAGTTATGTATAGCCAATTAGTAGAAGCAATTGCTGAAGGTGAAGATAGCTTTAATAAGCTCTCAGAGCGACTTGGTGTAGGTACCGGTTGTTCAAGCTGTGTGGATGAAGTTAAAGCCATTTTATCAGAAGAGCTGTCGTAAAGCGGCCAGCCGATTAAAATAAATTTGAAATTGATTAAGAAACTCATTATTCTGTCAAAACACTTTTGGAATTATTAACCTATTGTGTAGCGGCGAGATTCCCGAGTGGCCAAAGGGGGCGGACTGTAAATCCGCTGGCTCTGCCTTCGCAGGTTCGAATCCTGCTCTCGCCACCAGTCTCCATCAAGGCTTCGTCTGGCTAGCGCCGATAAAGCAAAAGCAAAGACAGGCCGAAAAGCTGCAACACAATAAGAAAATAAGCTCGAAACAAGTTGACATACAGTGAAAAATGTGCGGGAATAGCTCAATTGGCTAGAGCGACAGCCTTCCAAGCTGTAGGTTGCGGGTTCGAGTCCCGTTTCCCGCTCCAAGATGTGTGTATTAAAATAAGGCTGGCGTAGCTCAGCAGGTAGAGCAACTGATTTGTAATCAGTAGGTCGCAGGTTCAATTCCTGTCGCCAGCTCCAGTTTTGGAGCGTATAGTTTTAGAGCAAGATGGGTTTGTCTTTTTGATGAAATTCATCTAAGCTTACAATGCGCCTGGATTGATACAATCGTTAAGGTGCCCACGTAGCTCAGTTGGTAGAGCACTCCCATGGTAAGGGAGAGGTCATCGGTT
>CAZSHB010000016.1:0-17888 GCA_964606885.1 uncultured Pseudomonadota bacterium
GGCGCTTAGCCTTTTCAAGCACCAATTCCGCCACTTGTACGTGACGTTCAGTTGCTTCATCAAACGTAGAAGAAACTACTTCAGCATGACCGCCTTTTACACAGCGCTTCATGTCTGCAACTTCTTCTGGACGTTCATCAATAAGCAAAACAATCACAAATACTTCAGGATGATTTGCAATAATACTTTGGATCATTTCTTTAAGAAGAACTGTTTTACCTACACGTGGAGGCGCAACCAAAAGACCGCGTTGTCCCTTACCAACTGGAGTAAAAATATCCATAATACGAGTAGAGATAAAACGAGGATCGCTCTCTAAATTAAACTTTTTATTAGGATGCATTGGCGATAAGCGATCAAAGAACGGACGTTCATTAAGCTTTAATGGATCGCCAAAGTTCACTTTATCAACTTGCTGTAATGCAAAATATTTTTCATTTTCTTTTGGCTTACGAATGACACCGGCAACAGTATCGCCAGTACGTAGACCAAAACGACGAATTTGTGACGGGGAAACATAAATATCATCAGGGCTTGATACATAATCAAACTTTTGAGAACGCAAGAATCCAAAACCGTCTGGTAAACGCTCAAGAACGCCTTCTACTTGTACTTGCATATCAGGATTTTTTTGAAACTCTAAAATGCGTTCGATAATTTCACGGTGTGATAATAAACTTGCGCCTACAATACCCCAACGACGCGCAATTGAGTTTAACTCTTGCAATGATAAGTCTATCATCTGCTCGCGAGTAAGTTCTTTTGGTGCAACATAATCAAACTTCTTTTGGTTATTATTCTGATTATGCTGATTACCACCATCTTGACGCTCATGACGTTCAGCGCGTTCGCCACGGTCGTTATTACGATCACCGCGATCATTACGCTCGCCACGTTGAGACTGACCTTGGTGTCTATTGTTATTACGTTGTTGATTATTTTTATTATGTCCATGTGAACGTTGTTGCTGATTAGTGCGCGGACGTTCTGAATACTGATCACCAGATTGTTCTTGCTGATACAACGATGCAGAACTTTCGTGATGATAATTTTGTGAATCTTGAACCACCTGTTCATGTTGCTGAATAGATTGTTGTGGCTGTTGATGATCCTCATGCTGCTGCATATACGGATTAACAAGCTTTTTTGACGGCATATCGTGCAGTATAATCTCTTGTTGATCAACAGCAGCAGATTGTTCAGCCGTAGGTTTTACTACCGCTTTTTTTCTACGAACAACCGGCTTTTTTGGTTTCTTTTCTGAACCGTTATTTTCTTCCATAAATCCCTCCTAAAGATAGATCGTCGACGACGAACAATATCATATAAACTCCTGTAGAACGTAAAATAGAACACGTAAGCGCGAATGCTAGACACACACTCGCCTCCCCCATGCTCTACTTACTTATTGCTGGAACTTCCAGCATTTTCTCTAATTTTTTTAATTAAGCTTTACGCAATGCCAACATTATAGGGCTTGCAATAAAGATAGATGAGTAAGTACCTACAACGATACCAATCAACAAGGCAAGAGAAAGATTTGTTAACGCTTCTCCACCAAAAATAAACATCGCTAAAATAACCAAAGTCGTAGAAAGACTTGTTAACGTTGTTCTTCTTAATGTTTGGGTAATCGCGTCATTAACTATGTCAACCGGAGACTGACCTTTACTCTTTGCAAAGGTTTCTCTGATACGAGCAAAAATCACAATGGTATCGTTAATCGAATACCCGAGTGTTGCAAGTATCGCACAAATCAAATTCGGTGAAATTTCTCGTTGCAAGATCGCAAATACTGCCAAAATTGCTAACGCGTCATGGGCAAGTGCTACAATCGCACCAACACCATACGGAATCGACCAAAATCTAAATGCTATGTACGCAAGCATAATCATCAAGCCAAGGAAGAATGCGATTAACGCATTAGTACGCAATGTTTTACCAGTTGCTGGTCCAACAACGTTTGCTTCTTCAATAGCTGCTGTTACCCCTGACATTTCTTTTTGTAAAACCTGTTGTAACTTTCGTGAGAATTCTGCAACATCTGGTGCAAATTCTTGTACACGAACCATAACTTCTGCAGGTCCAAATTCTCGAACTACCGCATCGTCCCAGCCATTACGAGCCAAGGCACTCTTTAAATCTTCAGAACCAACCGGCGCACTGAACTTGAAACGAACTTGCGTTCCACCAGTAAAATCAACACTGTATTTAAATCCACCATTTACCACGTAACCAACAACACCTGCTGCGAGCAACATGCCAAAAAGTATACTTGTGTATTTTCCGTATTTTACAAAATTAAACGAGGCAGATCCAACCATGTTCACTCTCCAAGTTAGTTAGGCGGAGTATGCATTCAATAGATATCGAACGTACATTAGTATATTAATCAGACAAAAACAAGATCAGTTTTATGCAGGCACAACTGAAACGAATTTACGTCCACCAAAACCATGGTGAAACTTAATAACGCCTGAGCCTACTGCAAACAACGTGTCATCTTTACCGCGTCCAACCAATTTACCTGGATGAATCTTGGTACCACGTTGACGGACGATAATTTCGCCGCCGGTTACTACTTGGCCAGCAAAAAGCTTAATGCCTAAGCGTCTACCTATACTGTCACGACCATTGGAGGTTGAACCACCAGTTTTACTCGTTGCCATGGGAAATCCTAACCGATGTTTTATGAGTTATTTTACGTATTATTTTGAATTTTGCTGTATTGAAACATACATCTGTAAGTATGATCAAATGGGTTTAAAAGTCAAGAGCGGTAGCCTACCAGAGCTCAAAAGCGTCTGGTATAAGCTCACGGAACTAAGCTTAACAGTAGAGCTATAAAACAAAACCCACACAAATCAGGCCCTTCAGTTTCCCTTCCAGGCTTATTTTTGTTCGCCACCACAAGCTTTTGTTTTGCCGCATTTACTTGAGTCTGCGCATGCAAAGCTGCCAAGTTTATGACACTTGCTCCATTAGACCTGCTTCTTCTATGACAAGCCATGGGCCTATTAACATGCTTTCCAGATTCAAGATCTGTAAGATCAGTAAGCGATCCGCGATGCTGTTTTTTTCCATTTATTTCACCTTGCATGGCCTGAACAGAATTCATACCTGCAAGCAATAGTACTAGCGCTAATATATGTTTCATAAACCGTTATTCCTGAGTGTTTTTATCTTTACCCTAACTGTTCTGTCCACTCTTTAAGTTGGCTTTCCCACTCTTGTCCGGTCAAGTTTTTCTTACTCCACGCTTGCAGAGCAGCCGGGAAATGGGGAAGCGCTAACTGTAAAAGAGCCTTTGCATAATCACGAATTTCTTGTTGAGCACCATGACCCAAGCGAAGTGTCAAAAAATGCATAAGCGAGTGCAAATTACAGGTAAAAATAAACTCTGTATACGTTGCAACCGGCAATATCGCACGCGCCTGTTCTCGGCACACGCCCGCAGCTAGCATATCCAAGTAAGTCTGATAGGTAGCATCAAGCGTCTTTTGGTACAACGCATCCAGCTCTTTACTGTCAAAAGCACCGTGTGACGACTGCTTATTGTCTTGGTCCTGGAATCTAAATGTTTTTGGTTTATAAAACTCAGTACTTACTTGTACGTATCTATAACTAATTTCGTTATACGAATTCATACGATGACGCATCCATTGGCGTGTTACAAAAATAGGTGCCTTAATTCTAAAAGACAGCTGATTATGCTCAAACGGACTGGTATGATTATGCTCCATTAAAAAGTTAATCAAATTTCTATCTCGGTCACTTAACTCATGAGAAACGCGTCCGTACGAAACACGGGCGGCATTTGCAATATCAAGGTCAGAACCCGATACACGCACCAATTCTACTGAACTTAACCCATCACCAAGAGGGTCAATTTTTGTAGCCTGTTGTCCAAAAACCGTTTGTGATTTTACGTCATGTTGTGTGTTCATACGTGTACTCCTGTATTTTTATTATTCAGTTTCTCGCCAATTTTTACCGTACGCTGTGTCTACCACAAGAGGGACATTCCAACTGACAACCCCTTCTAGTGCTTTTTTAACAACGGCTTGTACGGCATCTTTATCTTTTTCTGCAACCTCTAACAACAATTCATCATGTATTTGCAATAAAACACGCGCATCATACTGATGTTGTTTAAGTGCTGTATCAACTGCAATCATACCCATCTTCATAATTTCTGCAGCAGTTCCTTGCCCAACAGTGTTAATAGCAATCCGACACGCTAGATCTTTTAAATTTTTATTATGCTCATGAATACCAGTCACTGGTCTTCTACGGCCAAAAAGCGTTTCTGTGTATCCGTGCTGTTCCGTTTTTTTAATAACTTCATCCATCCAAATACGCACCCGTGGATACTGTGCAAAATAGGTATCAATATACGTCTTTGCTTCTTTAAGCGGAATTTGTAAATCGCGCGACAAGCCGTATGCCGTAAGCCCATATAAGATACTAAAATTAATACGCTTACCAACAGAACGTTGTTCTTTAGAAACTTGATCTAACGGCACATGAAAAAGTGCTGAAGCTGTTTCAGCGTGAATATCATGCCCGTGCCTAAAAGCGTTTAACAAACGTTCATCTTGCGATACATACGCAAGCACTCGCAACTCTATTTGTGAATAATCTGCAGATAAAAATAGATAACCCGGTTGCTGCGGTTTAAAAGCTGCACGTACTTGTAATCCCAAACCTTCAACAGGAATATTTTGCATATTAGGGTCCGAGCTTGCAAGGCGTCCGGTAGCAACACGGTTCTGACTAAACGTTGTATGAATACGCCCCGTTTTTTTATTAATATACTCTGGAAGCCCATCTATATACGTATTTTTTAATTTAGAAAGCTCTCGATACTGTATAATAAAACTTGGAATCGGATGTTCTTTTGCCAACTCTTGTAACACATCATGATCCGTCGCAAACGCATCACTCTTAGCACTCCGTTTTTTTGGTGGCAACTGGAGATAATTAAACAGCAAGTCTGCAACCTGTTTTGACGAATTTAAGTTAATATCTGCAAAGCGAGGATCAATAAGGCCCGTTACTGTTTGATAAAGCTGTTGCAATTCACGATCAACACGCACACCAAGTTCTTTAAGCACTGCCGTATCGCAATAAATACCTGCAATTTCCATACGCGCTAAAATATCTACCAGCGGCATCTCTAAAGAAAAAAAGAGTGTTTCCATCTTTTTTTCTTGTAACAATTTTTTGAGTATCGGATACAACTTTAATGTTTGATGCGCATCAGCTGCTGCATACTCCGTTGCCTTATCAAGCGGTACGTGCCCAAAATGCTTATGCCCTTGATCTGTTACCATTTGAGCAAACGTCAACATAGGCTCTTGTAAATACCACCCTGATAGTTCTTTAAGTGACGCTTTTTGCCACTCATCTTTTACTAACGATGCCGCAAGCATAGTATCAAAATACAAACCGTTAACTGTAATACCAATATTGTGCATCATGAGCTGATCAAACTTTGCATGATGAGCAATTTTTTTATACTGCGCGTCTTCAAAAAACGGTTTAAGTGCATGTACTATACTCTCTTTAGATAACTGCTGCTGATCAGTGATATGCCCAAACGGAATATAATAAGACGTGCCTGGCTGACAACAGATCGAAATCCCTACAACATCCATAGTAAGCGCATTAAGACCAGAGCCTTCTGTATCGTACGCAAACAGCTTGTGTTGTTTAATGGTAGTAACCACTTCTTGTAACTGTTCTTGCGTGGTTACACAGACAAACCTATACCCTTTATCGACAGGTTTTTGTACTGCTTTTTGCGGTGCAACTTGTAAAAAAGAAAGTTGTGTTGCCGGGAGCTCTTTTAAAAAACTTTTAAATTGCAATTTACTAAAGAGTGGTTGCGCATTAAACCAGCCCGATGGATCAAATGCTACATCTTTTTCTGTCACAGACAGCGCATGTTTTCTTAAAGTAAACAACTCTAAACTAAGCAGTGCATCATCTTTATGATTTTCTAATGCCGTACGTGCCCGTTTTTTTTCAACCTTATCAAGATTGGCATACAGGTCTTGCAACGAATCAAACTGACTTACCAATTCAAGAGCGCCTTTATCACCAATACCACGCACACCAGGAATATTATCAGAAGAATCACCTACTAAAGCAAAATAGAAAGCTGTTTTAGTAACAGGAAATCCCATCTTCTCCTGAAATGCACCCGCATCTACTATTTTTTCTTTAAACGAATCGTAAAGCGTTATGTTAGGTGTAATTGCCTGACCCATATCTTTATCTGAGGTAACAATAATGACCGAACCCTCGTGACGCTCTTGCCACCACAACGCAAGCGAGTACATAAGGTCATCAGCTTCTATGCCCGATTGTGCTAATTGATGCAAACCAATTAAGTCTGCAAATTCTATAATTAATTCTTTTTGATCAAACAGATCACTTGGTGGGGCTTGGCGTGTTGCCTTATATGCAGGAAACACCTCATGTCGCTCTGTTTTACCTTTACTATCCCAAACAAGCACCATGTGCTCTGGATTAAACGTATCAACAAGCCGCTTGATCATTTTGCAAAAACCGTACACTGCTTGTACCGGTACGCCATCAGGAGTATGTAACTTTTGTAGTCCATAATAGGCACGATACAAAAACGAAGATCCATCAATAATAAGTAACGGTTTTGAAAACTTTGTGCTCATGCCAAGCTCCCTGAGATAGATACAACTAATATAGAAACAGTCTACCCAGAGAAGAGATATTGTAAAAACTAAAAGAGATATTTATTTGATCGTAAAAACTACCGTTGTAATATCATCCGCACTACCCTGTGCTCGTGCTTTTTCAACTATACGATCAGCAATTTCTTGATGCATACCACCTTGCGCAACCAAAGCAATAACTTGTTCATTAGACAGCACATCCCATACACCGTCAGAAGCTAACACAATAGTGTCACCTTTGGTTAATTGGACACTCGTTATATCCGGTTCTGCTATAAGTGCCGTGCCTTGTGAACTGATATCACCCATGCTTCTTGCAAGCGCAAAACCTATGCCCGTCTTAGGGTCCCACACACGTCCATCAGCAACATAGCCACCATTTTTTACAACACGAGCAGCTTCTGCAGGATCACTCGGTTTATGATCACGTGTAGAAAATAGCTCTTTACCATTACGCACTACCAACAAACGGGAATCGCCCACGTTAGCAACAGTCAAAAGATTAGTATCATCAAGCACACTGATTACTGCTGTTGCGCCCGCATGTTGCGCATCTTTATTTTTCTTGAGCATATTTTGCATATCTGCAAGCGCTTCTTTAAGCGATTGGCCCGGTTTTTTACTTAGCAATACACGGCGTACAACTTCATTTTTAAGAAATGCTGCTACCAAATTCCCTTTAGCACCATGACCATCAAAAATACCACAAAAGATATTGCCTTTAAGGAAACCAAAAGCTAAACAGTCTTGATTGCTGTATGCAGCCTTCCCATCAACACCACGGATGTTCTCTTGAGACGCACAAGCACCATCAATTCTATTTCTTAAACCATCCATATCCCCAAAAAGGTTTAACCAAGGCTGAGCAAGTAGACCAGCATATGCAGGCGGTTTACACGCAGCAATTGCTGCTCTTTTGGTAATATCTGAAAAACCTGCAATAAGTGGCAATGAGCTAAAAAATGTTATAACAAAAACTGACAGTAAGCGTATTTTCAACATGCTTAAACCTCTAAAAGAGCGTATAGATCATATGATATGAGTGTATCGGGATTAGGCAAAAGAGCAAAAGGCACAACCTCAAGCTTATTTATAACGTCTTTGATGCATCCATAAGCAACGCAATTATTGCGTCTTTGTGCGCTGGTTTCTTGATCGAGGGACCTAAATTTTGTGCAAGATTTAATGGTGTTCTATTATGCTGATCTTTTACAGTCACTTGAGCACCATTAACTAAAAGTGCCTTTACAGCATCTAGATTATCCTCGCAAATAGCATAATGCAATGGTGGCAACCATAAACCCTCTACTTGATTAAGATTAAACCCTTTTCTTGTAAGCCGTAAAAAGCCCCGTTGCAATTTTTCGTAACCAAAAGAACATTGTGCAAGGACGCATACAACATTACAAGAGCACTGAACTGTGGGGAAACCCTTACTTTCTAACCATGTATAGACAACATCAGTTTCAAGACATGCAGCATGTGCATAACACTCAAGCGACTCGAATTGCTTAAAAGCGCTCACTAACACAGGCGAAAATTCTTGTAATGCAGTCATATCATTTCTATCAATACACGCAATAAAGTCTTTTCTTGGCTTACAATATGCAAGCCCATTCGTATTTACATACTCACATGCTGCTTTTTCTATAACTGACATATCAGAAGCGCTGCATAAAGACGCTTGAGCACACAGACCCATAACCAATAATAATTTCCCCATGCATTGTACTTTCTGTATTTAATCAGGCTGCCTACTATTTTTGACCATGTTTTGTAAGCAAGAATATCAAGGCATTACCCCTTTCTTTACACTTAACATCTTCCTGAGAACACAACTGAGTGACATAATCAAGAACTGTATTTCCAGAACTATCTTTTACTGTTGTATCAGCCCTGCGCTCTAACAGATTCCACGCCACTCCCACATTGCCCATTTGAGCAGCATGGATTAAAGGTGTTTTACCATCAATATCTTTTATTTCCTTATCAGCACCGCGCTCTAGCAAAGCAAGTGCTGCCTCAAAATTATCCGCCTTTAATGCAAGCAACAAGGCAGTTTTACCATCTATTGGTCTTTGTGTATCTAAAGAAACACCCATTTTCCATAACTTGTGAATGTGATATTTTACATCCAAGCGATCAGTCTCACCTGTCAGCAACACCAAATCCATAATGCTATTAGTTTGCTGCTCTCCATACAAAGCATGCGGATCAAAACCCCATTTTTTTAGCTGATGCACTATAAGTGAATTATTACATTCCGCAAGCGCTTTCCAAACTACACATCTATCTAAAGTGCATACTTGTCTTTTATAAGAATCAGGAAAATCTCCCCACGCATCACGCACCTTTTGCAAGTCATTAGACGCTACTGCTGCTTGTAAAGCATCATCGTACTTAGCAGTTGGTTTATATAACGCTGCAAGTATATCTTTGTAAAGCTCTTTAGGCTCTCCATCAGATTTCAATACTTCTTGCTTAACCGATTCTTGTGTTGGCAAACCCCACCGTTGCAGCTGTTGTACAATAAGAGGATTTTCACACTGTAAACTTGCAAGCACAACCCTTGTTCTCCCTATACACCCACATTCACTAAGCAAGTGCGATTTTCCCCTAACAGCTTGTTTAGAATCTTCATTCCACACTCTTTGTACTGTAACCACATTATCTGTTTGTACTGCTAAAGCTAATTTGTGCGAAAACGCTGCTCCTTGCGCGTACCACCCCAATAAACGCTTACTCTGTTCTCTTGATTTTTGGTCACGATCGCTTGCCTTATTCCCTACCACCAATGCACAACACAGCACCAATAACTTTAGTAATTTCATACACACTCTTTGTATAGCTAATATTTTATTAATTACAGCCTATTATACCGTATTACAGCCCCTAATAACAAGACTGGTAATATTCTAGAGCTAATATCCAGGCATGCTATACTGTACCGCATGTATATACTTGTAAAACTCATTTCTGGTAATCCCGCCGCTCTTTCTTACAAAGTCCCTGCAACATGGGAAACTCCCTCTGTTGGTTCTTTAGTCAAAGTACCGTTACGCGCTAAATTTTTAACCGGTATTATTATGGAAGTTTCACCAGAAAAACCGGCTGGTAACTTTGTTGTTAAAGAAGCAATAGCGCTTGAACCATTCCCGCACGATCCCCATTACACCAGTTTTATACAACAACTAGGCGGTTACCATCAGGTTGAACCGGTACAATTTATTAAACGCATTAAAGGTTTTTTAAAAGAACAAAAACGGGAATCTTGTTACACACCAACAGTAACTGCGCAACAAACCAATGTAATACTTACCCAAGAACAACAACTTATTGTTGATTATCTAAGCCCCGCACTACATATCAGTACTTATAAACCTACCGTTATTCATGGGGTCACAGGTTCTGGTAAAACAGAAGTATATAAACAGTTAATTATACAGGCTCATACCAACAACAAAACAACGTTTTTATTACTGCCAGAAGTGTCACTAGCTACACAATTTGAGCAATTATTACGCCAACAGTTACCCGCAACCATTGCCATTTTTTCTTTCCATTCTTCTTCTAACGCACCAGAAAAAAAAGAACTCTGGAAATACTTATTAACACAAAAACCCTGTTTAATTATTGGTGTGCATTTACCGATATTATTACCTTGCAGCAATCTTGGTCTGATTATTATTGATGAAGAACATGAAAGCGGGTACCAAGAAAAAAAGCACCCTAAACTAAACACCAAAGAGGCCGCTGTGATGCGCGCATACCAACACAAGATTCCTATCGTGTTTGGTTCAGCAACGCCATCATTAACCACACTCCATAACGTGGAACACAAAAATTGGAAACTATTTACCATGCACCAACGGTTTGCAGGCAGTTTCCCAACCGTGCAAACAGCGCTACTTACCTCCAAACAACAACGCCGTTCTTTTTGGATAACCCCCACACTAGAAAAAGCAATTGGCGATAGATTACGCAAAAAAGAGCAAACCATTATTTTTATCAACCGACGCGGTGTTTGCTTTTTTGTACAATGCAAAGAATGTTCACTTGTGCCCTGCTGCACCAGCTGCTCAGTCAGCCTGACCCTACACGCGGACGAAACATTGCGCTGCCACTATTGCGGCTATCAACAACCAATGCTCATCCAGTGCACAGGATGCAAAACTAAAGAATTTCTTAAAAAGGGAATCGGTACCCAAACTGCAGTAACAGTATTACAAAAAATGTTTCCTCAAGCGCGCATAACCCGTGCTGATATGGATACAACCATTAATAAACGGTTATGGGCAAATACTATGGATGGCATGCGCAACCAAGAGATTGATATTTTAGTTGGCACGCAAACGATTACCAAAGGATATCACTTTCCTAAAGTAACGTTGGTTGGTGTGTTATGGGCAGACAGCAATATGAACTTTCCGTTTTACAATGCGCATGAAAAGACGATACAACAACTGATTCAAGTTGCTGGCCGTGCCGGCCGCGCATCACAAGAAAGCATGGTTATTATACAAACCATGCAAGAACATGAAGTTTTTAATCATCTTAACGAACGTGATTATCTTGAGTTTTGTAAAGAAGAGTTAACATATCGCCAGGAACTATCGTACCCGCCGTATATTCGATTTGCAGAATTAGAACTAAAACATACTGATCAACAGATCGTAGATAGAGAAGCGCAGATAGTTGCCGCGTATCTTATGGAGCAACCGGACATCACAGTGCTTGGACCGGCACAACCGCCTGTGGCACAAATTAAAAATATCTGGAGTAGAAAAATTTATCTGAAATGCGCTCAGTTTGGACCGCTCCAACAAGCGTTTGCTCGTACACGCACTGCCATCAAACTAAAATCCAAACTATTCTTTACGCCTAATCCGCTTTCTTAAAAAAGTAGTGGCGATAGTGGCGCAATTCAGCAATTGATTCTTGAATATCATCTAACGCACGATGACTATTTTTTTTAGAGACTGTTGCCTGTTGATCATGCGGATACCAGCGTTGCACCAATTCTTTAATGGTACTAACATCAATAATTCTATAATGCAGATACGCGTACAAAGCAGGCATATGCTCTTTAATAAACATTTTATCCATCCACACAGAATTACCACACAGCGGCGCTGTTTGCGGTTGGCAGTACTGCTGCACAAAGGCTAATACCTGCTGCTCTACTTGAGCGCATGTCAGTGTTGCTGCGTGTAATTCTTGCAACAACCCAGACTTTGCATGCAACTCTTTAACTACAGGAATCATGCCGTCTAATGCTTTTTGTGGCGTTTTAATAAGCAGCGTTGGCATGGTTGCAATAACATCTAAGTTATTATTGGTTACCACACAGGCAACCTCCAAGATTTGATCTTTTTGTGGATCTAGCCCTGTCATTTCAAGATCGATCCACACTAAATTTTTGTTCATATACTACTCACTATTTTTTTATTTATTATTCATCAAAATCCATAGAAAACATCATAGACTCATCTCGAATCGGACGCTGAGGAGATAATGTTGGAGTAGCAGGCGTTGCTACTCGTGCGGCACAAGATTCATTAGTGCGCCAATCAGTAGTGCCTAAATATGCACTTGCAGCAACTAATTCATCTATTGTTCTTGTTGATGCAGGACCAACCGGCTTTACTGTGTCTCCAAATTCGCTAACACGTTCTGTGAATTTTTCAGCTTTATCATGAAAGCTTGCTGTTTCCATTTTCACAGACCTTGGTGATCCTTTAGCTAATTCTTCAAAAGAGGATCTCGCTTGTACCATAGCTTGTGCCGCAGTTTCTCTTGCTCTTTTTTCTTCTAACACCTGATAGTGCTTATCAAATAAGCGATTAAGCGTAGTATCAGATGCATATACAGATACACTGCCAAAAAACACCATACTTAGAACTAAATTTTTCATAATAATATTCCCTGCCTAATAACCTAAAAATACAAGATATCTCTTTATACTAGCGCATTTTTTCAAAAAGTAATCTACCCAAAGCCTTCACAGCCAAACTACTTACCATCTTCTATTTAACTTACTTTAAGAGATTGGTACTCTAGCGATCTATTATTTTTACGGCATCACGTGTTCAATAAAAAACTATGAATAAGTTACGCGTAGCAGTTCTTATGGGCGGCATGTCTATCGAGCGGGAAGTCTCTTTTAACTCAGGGCGCACCGTATGCGATCACCTTGACAGGTTTTTGTACGATGTTATCCCCGTATTTCATACCCCTGACAACAAACTCTACCTACTTCCCCAGCGCTTTTTGCATCGTGGTAAAATTAGCGACTTTGAAAAACGTTTAGAAACAGAAAGTACCAATATCTTATGGGACGACCTGCCTGCCTACGCAGATTTTGTGTATATCGCAGTGCATGGGCGATACGCAGAAGATGGGACACTCCAAGGCATGCTTGAACTTCTTAAACTTCCCTATTTAGGGGCAAAAGTACGCGGTAGCGCTTTAGGTATGGACAAAGTATTACAGAAAAAATTCTTGCGCACACACAACATTCCCATTGCTCGAGATATTGTTCTTACACCAACTATGATCAACATATACCAACAAAAACCTGAAGAACTCTACACGCTACTCACCCAACAACAACTTATCTATCCATTAATAGTAAAACCGGCACACGAAGGTTCAAGTTTAGGTGTCAGTGTTGTTAAACACCAAAACGAATTACTGCCTGCATGCCACGCTGCCATGAGCATTGATAGAGAACATCAACAACAAGTGCTTATTGAAGAAAAAATAACTGGCATGGAATTCTCATGTATTGTAATGCAAGACCCTGTAACGGGCGATCTTAAAGCACTAACAGCAACAGAAGTAGTATGTGAACGGGGCACTGAATTCCATGATTATGAACAAAAATATATGCCCGGCCGCGCCATGAAATTCACTCCAGCCCGTTGCTCTGAAACCGACATACAAACAATCAAAGACAACTGTTTACGCGTAGTACAAGCACTTGAATTTGGTATTTTTGGACGTATTGACGGTTTTTTACAATCTGATGGTACTGTGGTTATTGTTGATCCCAACTCACTTTCTGGCATGGGGCCATCAAGCTTTATTTTTAACCAAGCAGCGTATGCGGGTATGAACCACACACAACTTATCAACCATCTTATTAAAGCAGAACTGCAACATACGCCTTTATATAAAGATTTCTTTACCACTATGACTAACCATTACGCCCCAGAAAACAGACTCCGCGTTGCCGTTATTTTAGCCGGCCCTTCTAACGAAAAAGAAGTGGCGCTCGATTCTGGCCGCAACGTCTGCTACAAATTGTCCCCGCACAAATATCAGGTAACCCCAATCTTTATGGATAAAGAAAGTAACCTCTATCCACTCTCTTCAACACTTCTAGTCCATAATGCAACTGCAGAAATTGAGCACGAAATTGATCGTAGCACCAAAATTAAATGGCACGATCTCCCTAAACTGGCCGACTTTGTTTTTATTGCGCTCCATGGTAGCCCAGGGGAAGATGGCATTGTGCAGGGAGCATTAGAACTACTCAAACTACCGTATAACGGATCTGGTATTGCAGCGAGCGCACTTGGTATGGACAAATACAAGACCAATCAACTACTACGCCAACAAGGGTTTGATGTACCACACAGCACATTAGTTACACAGCATGCATGGCAACTAAACCAACACACCGTATTACAAGAACTTCAAGCAACACACACATTCCCCTGCATAATCAAACCGCACAACGATGGTTGTAGCGTGCTTGTCAGCAAAGCATATGCACCTCAAGAACTTACAACCGCCTTAACAACTATATTTAGCATGGGTAAACAAGTAGCCATGGTAGAAGAGTATATTGCAGGCATGGAACTAACAGTGGGCGTCATTGGTAACGATACGCCACGCGCACTCCCCCCAAGCCAAGCGGTTGTAAAACACGATCTTTTAAGTATGGAAGAAAAATTTTTACCAGGCGCTGGAGAAAACCAAACACCTGCACCATTACCTACTGACGTACTTGAACGTATCAAGCGTGTTATGGAAGGTGTGTTTAGTACCCTTGGATGTGCTGGATATGCTCGTATTGATTGCTTTTATCAATCAGCGCAGATCAGCCCCACAGGTCAAGAACGTATTATCCCGCTAGAAATCAACACACTACCTGCGCTTACTCCAGCAACGTGTATTTTTCACCAAGCAGCAGAACTTAGTATAACACCAACAGAGTTTATAGATTTGATTATAGAACTAGGCTTAGAGCGACACAAACAACAACCACTGACACATACTAAAGATCTTTTTACCCAGAAAAACACGTAAGGCGCACCAGAGCAAATCTCTTGCAGATTGTCAGAAAAACACAGTACCATTTTCTTTTATTACCAAAGGAGATTGTGTATGTGTTTTTCAGCTCAAGCAAGCTTTTTAGCAAGTGGCGCACTTATTGCTCTTGGCAGTTACGCCCTTAAAAAAATAAAAACTAAAGCAAGTAGACCCCTTGCCCTTATTCCATTTTTATTTGGCATCCAACAAGCAAGCGAAGGGGTAGTTTGGTTAACTTATAACAATCCAGAACAAGCGCTCATAACAACAATAGCAACAGGCGTCTTTATGTTGTTTGCTTTTTTATTTTGGCCCATTTGGATGCCTCTTACTGTTTTATGTCTTGAAAAAAAGCCAGCGCGCAAACAAATACTTTTAGTGCTGCTTGGTGTTGGCATTGCTGTTGCAGTAACACTTACCTATGCATTATTGCTAAGTGGCGTACAACCGGAAATCAGTTGTAGCCACATCTATTACAACGTTGCATTACCCGAAATGTTTAATTACTGGGGACCATTTTTGTACTGCATTGCAACCATTGTGCCATTGTTCGTTTCTACAAAAAAACATATGCCACTTTTAGGAGCTGGACTGTTTTTTTCAGTAGTAGCAACCTACTATTTTTACACAGCCTTTTTTACTTCCGTATGGTGCTTTTTTGCAGCAGTACTTAGTTTAAGTATTATCGCGCTTATATAGCTTAATCTTTAAGCATATGACCGTATTTAATACTTAAGAAAGTAAGACCTATAAGATGCGGAATAGCGACAAGTACTTGCACCACGTCCATCATTTTCCAGACCAACGTTACTTGCGCGATAGTTCCAACAAACACAATAGCTGACAAGAATGCATAGTAAGGAACCATGCCACGATAATTAGTAAACGATGCAAACGATTGACTTGCGTTAAAGCTGTTACCAATAATAGTAGTCACCACAAATAACGTAATACTTACAAGCAATACCCACTTACCAAAGCCTGGTGAATATGATTTAAACACTTCGTAAATCAGTACGTTACTAAATTGACCAGTTAGCCAAGCGCCAGACACAATAATCAACAAACCTGAAAGTACTGATAAAAACGTATCTGCAATAACTGAGAACATTGCTAATACAGCTTGATCCTCTGGTCGATCAGTATCTGACATTGCGTGCGCAATAGAAGAAGTACCAAGGCCAGATTCGGTAATATAAATACTGCGGTGCACTCCTAAACGCATTGCAGAAAAGACTGACGCGCCTACAAAACCACCAAGTGCTGCACAAGGACTAAACGCATGTGCAAAAATTAATCTAAACGCATCTAAAATTGCACCTGGATCGCGCAGTAAAATAGTACCGGTAAAAGCAACATAAAGCACAAACATCACAGGAACCATCTTACTTGCTACAGCACCAATACGTTGGATACCACCTTTAAGAACTACAAAAAGCATCACCGCAAGCACTACGCCAGTAACCCAATGAGGCACCGATTCACACGCAAAAACATGTGCAAGCGTATTTGCTTGTTGACCCGACCAGCCTGCAAAAAGTACTAATGTTGAAAGACCGTACCATTGCGCAAGAGACCAATGTGCATATTTAAGATACTGGGTTGGACCACCAAGAACATGTCCATCAGCAAGCTTTGTTCTCATTTTTACTGAAAACAGTACTTCGGTAAATTTAGTTACACTGCCCACTACCGGATAAATCGCAAGCCAGAAAAGTGCTCCAGGACCGCCTGTCATAATAGCAACTGAGGGCCCGACAATATTCCCCATACCAATAGTTGTAGCCATAGAAGTAAGAAGTGCCTGAATTGGATTAATCTCTTTTTCTCTTTTTGTATGCTGCCCTTTTACGCCATATTTTAATAAATGGATAAAACGAGGAAATGCACGGAACTGAATAAATTTTGTTTTAATGGTAAGAAAAATACCTACACCAAAACAAAGAATAAGCGCTGGCAATGCTAAAAAATCATCCATACGCGTACATACTGATAAAAGAGAAATCATCTTATATCCTTAGGGGTATATAAACTAAAAATAACAGGAAAATATTACAGCCTTTTTGCTAGAAATGATAGCGCGGTACGCATTAATGCATCAAAAGCAACTGTCTGCCCCTTATGTTCTTTTTGCATATGCGAGAGCGCAGCATCAATCTCCTGACGAGAATAATGGAGGGAATGTAAAACTTGAGAAATATTTTTCCATTGCTCTAGCGCAGGGTCTACAGCATGGCCTGTAGCAGTAATTTGATCTAACAGCTTAGGCACTTTATGTTTCAGTTGCACAATCAACTGCTCAGCTTTTTTTGCGCCCACACCAGACACTTTACTTAACGTCTTTTCATCACCCGACTGAATTGCTTGTAAAAAAACTGCAGGCGTTAATGATCCTAAAAGGGCCATAGCCAACTTGGGGCCCATACCAGAACAACTAATCACTAACCCAAAAATGCTCCGTTCTAACTCTTGCGTAAACCCATACAACGTTGGTCCATTTTCTGCAGACCAATGCCAATAGGTTAAAACCGTAGCTTGTGTATTCGATCGGAACAGTACTGATTGTGGAACCACAACCTCAAAACCAACACCATGAACATCTAGAGTAAGTGTACCTTCTGACGCATGAGTAATAGTTCCTGTAAGTGATGTAATCATAGACATACTCCTTTAATAAAATAATCTGATAACCGTACTGATCAACATCTATTAAAGCAAAATTTTTATAAGGCAAAGTTATTGACAAAAGCATGCCGTCTGGTACCTTTTAGGCACAGATCGCGGGAATAGCTCAGCTGGTAGAGCGTTGCCTTGCCAAGGCAAAGGTCGCGGGTTCGAATCCCGTTTCCC
>CAZSHB010000017.1:0-10492 GCA_964606885.1 uncultured Pseudomonadota bacterium
CTTTGCGTGTTGACCATAACTTCTTTTCGTTACGTTTGCTGTTGTTCTGAATAACGTGATTAGCCACCGTTAAGATTGGCTGTTTAGAACGGTAATTTTGTTCAATTTTAAACGTTTTAGTGTCTTTAAAGTCTTTGTTAAAGTGAATAATGTTGTCCACTGTTGCGCCACGCCATGAGTAGATTGACTGATCTTCGTCGCCTACCACGCACATAGAATCGATTGCAAGCTCGCCCTTATTGAGGGACATATATTTGAGTAGTTCGTGCTGTACCACGTTAGTGTCTTGGTATTCGTCAACCAGAATATGGCGCACATACTGTTGGTGTGCTTGGCGTAGATCCGCATTATGTTTAAAAAGTCCGAGTGTTTGGAGCATAAGATCGTCAAAGTCAAAGCAATGGCTTTGGCGTTTTTCTTTTTCGTATGCATCAACTAATACTTTTAGTTCAGGGTTATCTATTAAGTGGGTAACTGGAATGCTAGGGTCAATCAGTTGATTTTTTGCGTGTGATATTTGATAGGCCAATGTTTGAGGTGTGTACTTTTTATGGAGTGGGCTGTTTTTTAAGAGTCTGCTAATAAGTGCTCGTTTATCGTCTTCATCAAAAATAGAGAAGGGCGTAAAGGGTAGATACTGTGCGTGCCGTTTTAAGAAATATAAGCAGTATGAATGGAAGGTGCCGATAAAAGGGACCTTGCTTTTATCTTGCATGGTTGCGGCAATACGTTCGCGCATTTCTTTAGCCGCTTTGTTGGTGAACGTCAGGGCGATAATGTTGGCAGGGTGTACGTGCTCTTGTTGAAGTAACTTTACAATACGGGTGGTAATAACGCGTGTTTTGCCCGATCCTGCGCCGGCAATAACTACCATGCTGCCTGTGATGTTTTCTACCGCCGCTTGTTGTTCGGGGTTTAGTGCGATGTCGTTTTTGTGCATGGCGTTGTTACCTTTAGTGTAAAAAAAGAGAGGCACCTATTACGTATGAGAGTGCCTCTAGTATAGAGAAAAAGATTGGTTTCTAAAACAACAATCTTATTTTTTTGTAATAAGTAATGGATCTATTGATTTATGAATTTTACACAAATTTGCAGTATCTTGACGGATATTTTGTTGTTGTTTTTTTTGATCTTTACGAGTTGCTTTTTGTACGGATTCTGATGCATCATCTTTTTCTTCTGCGCCTAATAATAATTTATAGCGTATTGCTACTAGTGCGCTTAAATCATGTTTTACTTGGTTTGCAGCTTCTACTAAATCTTTAAAAGCAGTACATGAGTTTTTTGATAGTACTGTTGTATCGAACTCATCTTCGGTAGCAGGTGTATTTGTTTTTGTAGGACTACTTGCGCTTTGTTCTAGTGTTTGTCGCCATTTTGACAGAGAATCGCTTGATGATATTTCTGGCGATTGTTGTCCTGGCTTTGTAAGGGCATCGGTATCGCTTAACGAGCGCTGACGTTGATGCCTTTTTTCTTGAGATATTGTTGCAGTAAAAGCTTGCTCTTTAGGGTCTAGAGCATCAAAAGCTGATGATTGCTCTTGAGATGATCTTTGTACAGATTGTAAGGGAGTTGTAGGTGTTGACTCATAGCGACCTGCTTGTGGTATCGATATAGGCAGAGAACCCTGTGTTCGAAACATGCTTTCGGGTATGCCTCTTTTGTGTCTTTCTGCTGCAAGGTATGTTTGTAATTCTACAGCGTCTTTTGCTTGCTGCTTTGCAACTAGTGCTTGGTAAAGTTGATCTTCTGTACATTGAGTTAAATCGGGTGCCATAGGTACTAGTGGCGCTGAAGGATATGCATTTGTTGTTGCGGTAGGTCTGTATATTGGAGGACTAGATTGTGTACGAATAGTAAATTCCATCCCTGATTGATCTGCTGCCTGTAATCCTATAAACCCCAGGGCGCTGAGCATAAAAAGTTTTATGTTCATGATAACCCCTTTCCTTTGTGTAAGCGCTCTTAAGCGCATGTTAGTTATTAACAACCATAAAACTTAGGAATAGCATAATGGAAGGGGAAAAGTTGAGAGTTTAGTGCAAATACGCAAAAAGGGGCCGCGGTTGCAGCCCCTTAATTTTCTTGAAATCAGCAGTTGTTATTGGTCTGTTGCTGTTGTTGAATCTGCTTTGGTTGTTTTAGATGCTTTTTCTAGCTCCAGTTTTGCAGCTTCTTCGCGTGCAGCAGCCTCTACGCGCTGGAAATCAGCTAACATTTCTTTATCTTCAGCGCTTAATTTTATTGCGTCGCCATATTTTTTTACAGCGTTGCCTAGTGCATCTCTGCGTATTTCATAAGGATTACGATAAGGAGCTTTCAGTTTGGCCTCTAGTATTTTTAGAATACGTTCTTTTGCAGGCATTTTTGCTTGTTGGTCAGCTATTGTGCTGAATTGTTCTTGAGTACATTCTTCTGTAGCACCATCATCTTTAATATCAGAAGGGAGTATTCTTTTTTGAGTGACTTCTTTTAGGCGTTGGGCCCAGAATACTTTAGAAAATTGTGTTGCTCTCTTAAGTTTTTCATCAAAAGATTTTTCTTTAGGATCTTCTTTTTTGGTAGCTTTTAAATAATCTATAACTTCTTTTATTTTCGTTTCTTGTTCCTTTTGATGATTTTCATAAGTTTTAGTAGCTGTTTCTTTTGTGTAAAGAGAGCCTAATAGGGGTACCCATTGTTCGACTGATGATGGTAAGTAAAGATTTTCTACAGCACTTTGGTCATGGCGAGCGCTTTGTATTTCTAAATAGACAGCAAGAGCTCGCTCTTGTTCATAAAGTGTTTGTAATCCTTCGTATTCACTTTGTAAGATATATTTTGCTTTAGCTAGGCGATCTCGTTCTGCAAGGATAGCCATTCTTTTTTGATCTAATAATTTTTGTATATCAGAAGTGGCTTGGCTACTCGTATTAGCTTGTATTTTTGCTTGCTCTCTTGCACTTTAAAATCCAGCATCTTTGACTATTTGTGCTAGTCGGATTAACTCTTCTTGAGGGGCATTTTGTTGTTCGGTTAAACGCAGGTTATAAAGAGCTGCATGGCATTTATCTAGAGGCATTAATAAGTCTGAACTTTCAACAGTGGTTGGAATTGGGTATTCACTTATTTTTTTTAGAGATGGAGTAAGAAGTTCAACAAGTAGAGCTAGTTGATTTTCTCTTGATTCACGATAGATAGCTGTTGCTCTTTCCTTATATAATTCTTGATCTGTAGTTGGAATATCGCTGAATTTTTTTGTTGTATATTTTTGCTCTTGTTTTGCGATTTTTCTTGCTCGCTGCAAAATTTCTTCTTGGGTAGGAGTGAAATAGCTTGATTGTGCCCAATAGTCCTTTAGTTTTAGTGTAAGTCCTGTTGGAGAGATTTTGTTTGGTATGGTTCGGCTATTTAGTTTGTTGGTAAAGTTAGCAATTGCGACAAATTTTTTATTTTTGTCTTTAATGGTTGCGTTTGAAAGGTCGTCTATACCCCAGCACATTTCTTCTCTTGGAGTAATCGGCAGGGCGTCATGAGATTCCGTAGTAAGTTTTAATATAGGTCCTGTTCCAGATGGAATTTCTCTATAATTAGGATTAGACCCAGAGGTTGTTGTTGCATGTGTACCGACAAGCGTTGGATTTTGATTTTCCTGTGAAGAAGAACGGCGGTTTTGATTGTGTCCCTTACTACTTGCTGCAGCACCATATGTTTGTGCGCACTCACTTGAACCTGCAAGCGACAGCAGTAACAGTATGCTTATCTTATGCTTCATAACGTACCCTTTCCTGAGAGTGATGAATAATTGCGCTCAAGTTGTAAACTAAAAAGTGCGGGTACGTCAAGTAAAATAAGCTTATTTTACTGATCAATCTCTTTTTTTTCCCAAGTAGCTAAAAAGTCGACTAAAGGTTGAATGCCTTTTTTAGACTTAGCAGAAACAATAACATGGGGGGTAAAGAGTTCTAGTTGGTCTTCTGTAATAGGGTGTTCGGTAGGGATATCCATTTTGTTAAACACATAGACCATGTCTTTGTGCACGCCAAGCTCGTTAAGAATTTTTTGTACCACGTGGATATGTTCTTTCCAGCTGCTGTCAGCACTATCAACAACTTGTAACAAGAGATCTGCGTATTGCAGCTCAGCAAGCGTCGATTTAAAAGCATCGATAAGTTGGTGAGGAAGTTGCTGAATAAACCCAACAGTGTCAGAAATAATGCCTTTCTTGGTACCATTGATATACAACTCACGTGTTGTGGTATCAAGCGTTGCAAATAGTTGATCAGCTGCAAGAACTTGCGCATTGGTAAGTTCGTTTAAAATGGTACTTTTACCGGTGTTGGTGTACCCAATTAAACAGATATGGGGCACGCGGTTTTCTAAACGGCGCTTGCGCTGATTTTCTCTAATTTTTTGAATGTCTTTAAGATCGCTTTTAAACTTGGTGATCTGTTTTTCAAGATGACGAAGTTCTTTTTCTTTAGCAGTTTCACCCGGTCCACGGCCACCAATATGTCCAGCTTGTTGGCTCATATGGAGACCTTTACCAGCAACACGAGATTTTTGATGGTTAAACATAGCGATTGCTACTTGCATTTTACCTTCTGCTGAATGGGCAGACTTTTCAAAAATTTCTAAAATAAGCTGAGTGCGGTCAAACACTTTGGCGTGGAACAGTTCGCTTAAATTTCGTTCTTGTTGAGCTGAAAGGGGTTCAGAAACGATAATTTCTTCAATTTCTTCTCTTTCGCATAGTTCGCGAACTTCTTCAAGCTTACCTTTGGTTAAGAAATAAGCTGCATCAACGCTTCTTATTTTAATAAAGCAGGTCTCATCAAAAGGGATGGCGTTAGACTTAACAAGGTGTAAGAATTCATCAAAATAAGCCTGCATATTGCGGGTTTTGTTATAAGGAGCATCTATGCCTAGAAGGAGGGTTTTAGGATACTGAATAGTATCGAGTGAGCGAGCTTTTTTCATAGAATATTCCTTATGACAATGGTATAAGACAGAGTCCTGTAAGCCTATATTATTCTTGTTTTTTGTACAGCTTATGCCCTATCAGAAAGACTTGTTTTGTTAAAAAAGGCTTAAAGCTATTCCGATGGCCCCCTACAGTTGCATAAAATAGGGGCTCTGTTACACTAAAAAGCTCCAAATTAAGTAAGCTCAATATTCTGTTTAAGAAGGATTTCCTGCATGTCAGTAAGACTACGCCTCTCTCGTATTGGTAAGAAAAAAGCTCCATTCTACCGTGTGGTAGCAGTTGATCAACGTGTAAAGCGTGATGGTGCGTTTATCGATGATATCGGTACAATCAATGCATTAACTGGTGAAATCATCCAATTCGATACCGAAAAATATAACAGCTGGATCGGCAAAGGTGCACAACCTTCAGATTCAGTAGCTAAGTTTGAACGTCGTGTTCGTAAAGGTGAGCTAGCTCCTGTGAACAAAAAAACTATACGTCCAGTTGCAGGAATTTTTTCTGCTGCTCAGTAAGTAGTTAATAAGCATCTATGAAGATCTCAGTTGCTACAGTTTTCCCTCGACTCTACGACGAATTTTTGTCTACAAGTCTTATAAAACGCGCTCAAGAAAAGGGCGCTGTTTCTTTTCAAGTGGTTGCGTTTACCGAGGTGTGCGCTCCTAAAGAACGGCTTGATGGTCCCACTGCTGGCCACGGTGCTGGTATGGCGATCCGTCCAGAAGTGATTGAACGCATTGTTGAACAACAAGAAGCACGCCACGGTAAAGCATTTAAAATTTTTGTTACACCGCAAGGTAAAAAGTTAACACAACCATTAGCTAAGCAACTGGGTACTATTCTTAAAAAACATGAACATGTCATGTTTTTTGCAGGTCGTTACGAAGGTATCGATCAGCGGGCACATGAAGAGTATGCGGATTTAGAAATCTCTATTGGGGACTATGTCCTGATGGGTGGAGATCTGCCGGTTATGGTAACGCTTGAAGCAGCGTTGCGCTATATCGATGGTGTTGTTGGGCAAGAGGGTTCTGTGGAACATGATTCTTTTACCGGTGCTTTTGTAGATTATCCTACGTATACTGTACCTCCGCGCGAGTGGAAGGGGCATGCCATTCCGGAAGTATTACTTTCTGGTAATCATGCATTGATGGATCGCTGGCGTTATGAAACGGCAGTAAAGCGTTCGGTAAAGTCTCACTTTGGTTGGGTGCGTGGTGCAGAGCTTACAGGTAAAGATCGCTGTGAAGTTAAAAAAAATATTCCGCTCCATTATGTGGCGCTTTTGCATGATCAAGTAGTGGTTAATCAGCAGGGGCAGGTGGGGACATCGTCAGTCGCTTCTTTAGATATTCATGATATTGCTCGTTCGTCCCGTACCTATGGTATTGAGCACTATTTTTTAGTTACCCCGTTATATGATCAACAAGAGATTGTGAAAACTTTTTTAAGTTTTTGGAAGGGTGCTGGTATCAGCTATAACGAAGATAGGGCGGATGCTATAAGCCGCGTGGGTTTGGCAGCTACGCTTACAGAAACTATCGCCGCTATTGAGCACCAGACGGGTAAAAAACCACTGCTAGTAGCTACTTCAGCAAAATCGTACGAAGGCATTCCGGCTATTACTTATTATGATCAGGAGCGGGTTTGGGCGCACGATAGACCGGTGCTTTTCGTCTTTGGAACGGCACACGGTATAAGCCGTGAGCTTATTGAACAGTGTGATTATCTTTTGGGGCCGCTTGAAGGGGTTTCTGATTTTAATCATCTTTCAGTTCGATCGGCAGTAGCGATTATTTTAGATCGCTGGTTGGGGCTCAATCCTGTAAGTATGGGCTAGCCAGGAGCAATTTTTTAAAGTATTATAAAATAACATTCTTAACTATTATTTCAGATAGATAAAGCGTTTAACAGGTCGAAGGATTCGGGCATGAAAGCAGCAAAATTAACTAAAGAAACTATCAACAAAATTGGCGTTGCAGAACGTAATTTTCCAGAATTTAGCGTAGGCGACACTATTGCTGTTGGCCAACGTATTACTGAAGGTAACAAAGAACGTATTCAAATGTTTGAAGGCGATGTTATCGCGATGAAAAACAATGGTGCGTCAAGTACGTTTACTGTAAGAAAAATTGGTGCTAACAACGTAGCGGTAGAACGTATCTATCCTTACTATGCTCCAGTTATCGATAGTATCAAAGTGGTACGTAACGGTGATGTTCGCCGTGCAAAGCTTTACTATCTACGTGACCGTGTTGGTAAGTCTGGTCGAGTAAAAGAATTGATCTTGACTAAAGAACAAAAAGAACAGCAAGCACAAAAAGCTCAAGCTGCAAAATCTGAAAAAACAGCAGCGTAAGCGCTCTGTTGTCAAGGCAAAATACTATGAAGAAGGTGACGAAATTAGTCTATAATTTCCCCCTTCTTCTTTTGTTTTTAAGTGGATGCGTTAAACAAAAACCAGTATCTCTTATTCCTGCAACGCAGATTCCTGCAGCAGCTTCACCTGATACTGCACTTATTATTGCTTCTCCTTATGTGCGTAGCAGTGCACAACAATCTGAACAGGTAGTGCCACAAGAGCCTACTCCTGTCTGCCAAGAATCAATCTCTACGCCGCAAGAACGTTTTAAAGAGATTGAAGCCCGTTCTTATGATATCTATTTTCCGTTGGGTTATAGTCTTGTTACGTGTGTGCAAGACAAGAAAGAAATAGTGATAGAGGGATCAGTAGACGGGGCATTGGTAGATCTAGCGCGTAGCTGTATGCAAGAGATGGAACAGTTTGGATGGGCATCAGTCGTAACCAGTCAAGTAGAGCCAGTTCTTATGGTATTTACTAAGCCGGGTCGTTCGTGCGCATACCGTATAGTTCAGCACAAGCCGTCTTGGTTTTCTAAAAAACAGGTGGTGTCGGTGACCATCTGGATAGGCTATCGATCTTAAAAAAGCTTGTTTTTAACAAGAAGAGTGGTAGAGAGCTTTTTGCGCCCAGATTGACTTACTTCAAGCTCCATCGTACACTTTCAAATAGAGTATTTTCCCTCAGGTGGGGTTTCTCCTAAAAATAATTAATAATCGCGTAACGGGTGTAGGTGGATTGCCATATGAAAAA
This sequence comes from uncultured Pseudomonadota bacterium, assembly GCA_964606885.1. Taxonomy (GTDB): domain Bacteria; phylum Babelota; class Babeliae; order Babelales; family CAIQNR01; genus CAZSHB01. The sequence goes on from CAZSHB010000017.1 coordinate 8,085, forward strand.
AGTTCGCTCAGGTATTAGAAATATTGCTATTATTGCTCACGTTGATCATGGTAAAACAACCTTGGTTGATAAACTCTTACAACAGTCAGGTACATTGGCTTCAAACCAAGCTACCGATCGAGTTATGGACTCGAATGATATTGAGCGGGAACGTGGTATTACCATCCTTGCAAAAAACACTGGTATTAATTACAAAGATTTTCATATCAACATTGTAGACACTCCTGGCCACGCTGATTTTGGTGGCGAAGTTGAACGTACGTTGCAAATGGTTGAAGGTTTCTTGTTGTTAGTTGATGCTGCAGAAGGTGTACTTCCAGGTACTCGTTTTGTATTACAAAAAGCATTGGCACTGAATCTTCGTCCTATTGTGTTCATTAACAAGATCGATCGTAAAGATGCAGACGTTGCTCGTACAGAATCGTTAGTGCACGATCTTTTCTTAGATTTAGCACGCGATGAAAGCCAGCTAGATTTCCCTATTTTATACGGTTCAGGTCGTATGGGTTTTGCAACAACAGATCCAAACGTACAAACAGATTCTATGGAAGCTATTTTTGAAGCTATTATTAATCATGTGCCTGCTCCTGTTGAATACAGCGAATCATTACAAGTATTAGTAACCAATATTGATCACTCAGACTTCTTGGGTACTATTGCTGTTGGTCGCGTACTTAGTGGTAAGTTGTCAGTTGGTGAACCGTTTATCTATTGTTATAGAGACGTGGTAAGTAAGCCAATGCGTGTTACTAAGTTGTACACCTTTACAGGTCTAAGCAAAATTGAAGTGCCAACTGTTGAGTTTGGTGACATCGTTGCTATCACCGGTGCTGATACTGTTGAAATTGGTTCAACATTATGCGCAGTTGATAATCCAGTTCCTTACAAATATGTTGCAATCGATGAACCGACCGTATCGTTATATATGTCGGTAAACAACTCTCCGTTCAATGGTCAAGAAGGTAAGTTACTTACTTCTCGTCACATTAAAGAACGTTTAGAAAAAGAATTAAAAACGAACGTTGCGTTGCGTGTAGAACCAACTGATTCAGCAGAAACATTTAAAGTATCTGGTCGTGGTCAGTTGCATCTTGGTATTTTGATTGAAAATATGCGCCGTGAAGGTTTTGAACTCCAAGTATCTGCACCTGAAGTTATTATGAAAAATATCGACGGTCAAAAATGCGAACCGATTGAGTACGTATTGATTGACGTTGAAGGTGCATATCAAGGCGTTATTATTGAACATCTTGGTATTAGACGTGGTGAAATGCAAAATGCGGAACATCTTGATAGTGGCCGTGTTCGCCTTGAATTTACTGTTCCTGCACGTGGTCTTTTGGGATTCCGTGGTCAGTTCTTAACTGATACTCGTGGTACCGGTACACTTAATACTCGTTTCCATGGTTATGAACCGTACAAAGGTGAAATTCCTGGACGTATTCGTGGTGCATTAGTTTCTATGGAAACAGGTTCAACGACAGGTTACGCACTTGATGCATTGCAAGCTCGTGGCGAACTGTTTGTTGGTCCAGGCCAAGAAATATACGAAGGTATGATCGTTGGTGAACATAACCGCGACAGCGATTTAGAATTAAATCCATGTAAAGCGAAAAAGCTTACCAACATGCGTGCATCAGGTACGGATGAATCAGTTAAGTTGGCTCCTGTACGTCAAATGACTTTAGAAATGTGCATGGAATGGATTAATAACGACGAACTTATCGAAGTTACTCCAAAGAGCATTCGTCTTCGTAAGAAGATTTTGCGTGCTGGTATGCGTAAACGCTAATCAGTTTTTTTCTTTAATTCGATCATTAAAAACCATCCAACTCGTGTCCACCCGCCTATACAGGCAGCAAGGTGAGCAATGCGTTGGATGGTTTTTGTTTTGTAATACAACAGATCATGTGCCGTTGCAGGCGCTGACATCTGCACAAGCGTCACTGGCAGTGTTGCTAGCATCTGTTCTACTTCTTTAAAACTATATGCTTTGGTTCCAGGGCTTTCTTGATGGTTATACAATACTGTGCTGAGTGTTTGAAAAGGCTTGCCTTTAAACAGGGCATAGCGTAGCCAAATATAACATGCAAACAGCGAGTACCGGTTATAGATCATGCACTTAATAGTGCCACCAGGTTTGGTTACTCTAATGAGTTCAGCAAGTGCTTGTGGTGTGTTTGGTGAATGGTGAATAACGCCCCATGAGTAGGTAAGATCAAAACTGTCTGCTGTAAAGGGTAAGCTTTCTGCATCAGCAACTAAGAGTTGTTGTACTTGCAGGTCTTCTTGCAGACAGCGTTGTGTAACGTGGTCAATTGCTTGTGGTGTTAGGTCGATACCAGAAGCGTATGCGCCAGATCTGAGCCATTGCATAAAATCGGTTCCTGCGCCAACGCCAACTTCTA
>CAZSHB010000018.1:0-6784 GCA_964606885.1 uncultured Pseudomonadota bacterium
AAGCCATGAGTAGGCTATTAAGCGTTTTGTTTCAGTCAGAATTTTAGAGTCAACTAAAAGCGGATGGGCCGTTTGGAGGGGTAAAAGGGCGGCTACGGCGATCACAGGACCGGCTAGACAGCCTCTTCCAACTTCATCGATCCCGCATAAATAAGCTCCGGCCCGCCAAGCTTTTTGCTCGTACATGCCAGTTTCTGGCCTGAAACAAACGGGTCTAGTTCTTGACAAATTCTTTTCCATTTGACAACTATTGGTGGTGGTGTATTCTAATAGGAAATACGCTGTGTTAAATAATTTATGTATAACCAGTTTAAAACATCTAAGCGTGAATGCAATGTTTTGAGCTGCCGCAAGGAGAAGTTATGTCTCTAACTGCTTTAAGGGTTAAAGAGCTTTTACGCGAAAAAGGTTGGACAACTAAAGTGTTGGCCGAAAAAACCGGTATGTCGGAAAGTTATCTTACCCATATTAAAAACGGAACTCGTCGTTGGAACGAAGATTCTTTAAAAAAATTAGCCAATGCTTTTGAAGTAAGCCCTATCGATCTTTTTGCAGAACGCAGAAAGAGAACTGATAACATTGATAACAATGTAAGCATGCCTGAACGTTCAGATCTTGATCTTAAAGTTCAAGTTGTTCCAGTAGTTGGTGATGTGCCTTCAAATCCTTCTCCTTATAATAACCAGCTTATGCAAACAACAACCGGCTATAAAGATGTATTTGTGCCAGTTTTAAACGCAACTGACACGGGTATGTTCGCTCTTGCTATTGATAACAACATGCTTGCTCCTACCTTTGTTAAAGGTGATTTGTTGATCGTTTCTCCAGAAGTGTGGTCTCGCTCAGGCGATATCGCTGCTGTAGAATATGGCAATGACACCGTTGTTAAGGCTATTATGCAAGTAACGTTTAGTGAAGATTTCATTGTTCTTGAATCACCAAGCAGAAAACAGGCCCCCGTGGCTCTTGTTCGTGGCAAAGATCATTTTAGAATTATTGGTCGCGTGATTCAAAGAATTCAAAAGTTCGTATAAGAACGATCTATCTAGCTAATTGAGATACCAGAAAGACTAGTAAAATCTAGGGTTTCTGGTATTTTTATTGAGAGTCTGAACAAAGCTGAAAAGCAAAAGCAGACGTGGTTTTCTAAATAAAATAGCAAACGGGCTTATTTTATAATGTCGCTTTAGGGCGACATTTCCAATTGGTAACCGTTGAAGGAGTTCTTAGATGAATCGTTACGAAACGCTTCTTCTTGTTGTTCCTGGTATTACTGGGGACGAGTCAAATCTCTTGGAACGTAACTTTGAAAAGTTGCTCCAAGAATCAAAAGGAACAGTAGTTTCTTTTGAAAAATGGGGTAAATGCCGTTTGGCGTATCCTGTTCGTCACAATGAGTATGGTGTCTATTTCTTAGTTCGTTTTGAACTTGATCCAGCATCTGATTTCTTTAAAACTGTCGACACAATGTTCACCATTAAGTACTCAGACGTTATTATGCGTTCTAGCACGGTGAAGATTGAAAAAGGCAAGCGTTATGGTGACTTCCGCCCTGATACGGTTGAAGAAATGCCAACACGCGATGTTAATGACTTTCTAAGAGATAATAAGATGCAGGGTCTTATTGCTTCAGATGATGATATGGACGATTCAGATGATGAAGGGGTACATGCATGAAGAAGATTAAATTAAAAGTTAGCTCACGATTGATGAAAAAAAGAAATCGTCGTAATGGTGCTAACCGTGCTAAGCAATGTCGCTTTTGTGCAGGTCCAGAACAAGCACATTTGATCGATTACAAGAACGTACATGTTCTTAAAGCGTATATGACTGAACGAGGCAAAATTCTTTCTTCAAGAATTTCAGGTACTTGCTCATTCCATCAACGTGGCATCGCTGGTGCAGTTAAAATGTCTCGCACTATGGCTTTATTGCCGTACTGCCAACCACATTTTAACTAAAATCTCGTCTTAGACTAAGATTATATAAGGTCCCTTTGTATGTACTTTTATAAATTAACAGTGGCATATGACGGGACCTCTTATTTTGGATGGCAATGCCAACCCAACTTACCTACCGTGGAAGCAGTCTTTAAAGAGATTCTTACTGGTATGTTTCATCAAAAAAAATTCTATTTTCTTGCCGCTTCTCGCACCGATTCTGGTGTGCACGCGCATGGTCAAGTAGCACGTCTTGGTATGGCTCTTGAGTTTACGCCAGAAAAACTTCAGTATATTTTTAATAAAGTACTTCCTGTTGGTATCAGTGTTCGCGCTGTTGAACGTGTTTCCACGCAGTTTCATGCACAAAAAAATGTGTTGTATAAACGTTATGTGTATACGCTCTGCGCAGATAGGCCATTACCAGAGTTAGAACGATTTTCTTGGACAGTGGGCAAACCATTAGATCATGAACGGTTACAAGCTATTTTAGTATGTTTTGTTGGTACTCATGATTTTAGATTATACGCTAAAGAACCTGGCGATAAAATCACTATTAAAACCATAGACAGTATTAATCTTGAGTATAACCCGCACACGTACAGCATACGTATTAGTGTACAAGGTAAATCGTTTTTGCATTTGATGATCCGTAGAATAGTAGGCGCCTCAGTAGCGCTTTGTGTGGATAATGTTCATGATTACAAAACGGTGATACATAAGAGTTTGGCGCGTGGTGTTACCGATTTTGGTTTGATGAAAAACTTGCCAACAGCACCCCCACAGGGATTATGCTTAGAGCAAGTCGTGTATACAACAAAAGGATATGATGAAGAACATAAGTAAAAAATTAGTCGTTGGTGTGCTGCTCGGTTTTTTAGTTTTGAGCAGTGCCTTTTTATATTATCGTGGGCAGCCAGCTTCTTTTGGATCGATTCAAGATTATGTACCCGGTCGGGATAAGCCATTTGCAATGCGTCAATTTAAAGAACATCAGTGGATGCTTTTTGCAAACCCAAATCCTGATATGGATCATATTCTTGATACGCTGTCCCCTAATAAGTACAGCCCACAGCACTTTGGTAAAATGACGATTAAGTTGTTGTACCGTGATAATCAACCTGCCGGATTTGTTACGTATTATATGGAAACATCCTACCAAGGCAGAATTTTATTTTTGGTAGTTGATAAAGATTTCCAAGGTAAAGGCTGTGGTAGAGAGTTAATGCTGTATGCAATTGGTGAACTTGCAAAAATGGGTTCAAAAACTATTAAGCTCTTTACACGACACGAAAATACACGCGCACAAAAACTCTACGAAAGCTTAGGCTTTGTCGTAGAAGGTAAAGATGAGTACGGACTCTTTTATCGCAAAAAACTTTAAGATTGCAGTAGTAGTTTTTTAATACGTGGGGCTATGTCTTTTAGTTGAGTCATAGCCTCACTTTTGTTTTTATCATGCGGATTAATCTCTAAAAAATAGACAGGGTTATTGGTGTGTGCAGTACGCGGTTGCTGCGCTTGTTCGTCAAACATATCTTCCGCATTGCCATGATCGCCTGTTACCAGCATAATTCCCTGTTGTTCTATAACCAGCTGTGTGTACAGCTTTTGCAACTGTGTATCAAGACACGTAAGACTCTTTTTTGTAAGTTCTAAATCACCTGTGTGGCCTACCATATCTGCGTTGGCATAGTTAATCAGATAAAAATCGCACGGTTTGTTTTGTAAAGATGCAATTACTTTTTGCGTAATGTTTGGCGCTTGCATGCACGGGTGTTGGGAGATTTTATCGGGTGCGTATGAGGGTATCAGCACCCGTGTTTCGTGTGCATGCTGAGTTTCTTGCCCACCATTAAAAAAGTAGGTGACATGTGCGTACTTGGTAGTTTCAGCAATAGTAAACGTTGTGTAACCGTGAGCATCTAGCGTGGCAATAAGGCTTGCTGGTTTTGGTTGGGCAGGAAAAAGAATGGTTGTTTTGTACTGATCACCGTAACTGACTGGTGTTATAAAAAAACTGAGATTAATGTTGTGTGTTCCTGCAGTCTGATTATCGTGTAAGAAAAGTGATGTTAGTTGACGCGCTCTATCAGGTCTAAAATTAAAAAAGATAACGCCATCTCCCGGTTTGATATATCCATCTTTGCGTAATGCGCAGGGTGGCGTAAATTCTTCAGTTATGTTTTGTGCATAGGTAGTTTTGAGTGCTTCTTGCCAGGTAGTTATGTGTGTTGGGGCTTGGGTAAGTAGTTTGTATGCTTGTGCTGTCAGATGCCATTGTGTATCTCTGTCCATGGCGTAGGATCTGCCGATGACTGATGCTAAAACAACATGGGGATGCATGTGTGTATAGCTATCCAATTGTTCTAAAAAAGCGCCTGCGCTGTGCGGCGTAGTGTCTCTGCCATCTAAAAAAGCGTGAATAAAGATGTGTTGTATTCCTGCTTTTTCTGCTGCTTTTATATAGCCATAGAGATGCTCAATGGTGCTATGTACACCAGTATCAGAAAAGAGCCCCATAATATGCAGAGCCTTTTTTTCTTGAGTCAGTGTAGTTAATGCGTGTGTTAGTATGGGATTGGTAAAAAAAGTGCCATCTTGCAGTGCATTATTAATACGTGTCAGTGGTTGTTCTATAGGTGTGCCCAGACCAATAGTCATGTGGCCAACTTCAGAGTTGCCAATAGTATTTGTAGGTAAACCAACAGCGGTGCCTGATGCTTCTAGCGTTGTCCATGGGTAGTGTGCAAGCATAGAATGGAACCACGGCATGTCCGCTTGCGCTACGGCATTATATGCCGACTGTATGCGGTATCCAAAGCCATCAAGGATAATAAGTGCCACGGGATACTGGTTTTTCATGTATTTGTCCTTTTTTAATCGAGACTCTCTTGGTATACTTAAGGATTCTTATTTCACCATAAGTATAAAAAGGTACATCATGAAAAAAATAATAGTAATTTCTTCCCTTGTTTTAGGTAGTGCAATCTGTGCAGAGAGCAGTGAAGGTATGCCAGTAGTAGTTGTAGAACAGTCAGTTGTTACAGAAAAGCCACAAGAGTCAGTTGAAGACATGGCAGTTTTGACAGATGACGCAGACAACTTAAAAGAGCTGTTTGGTAATGAAGATGAGTATTTGGAAGATATTCCTGTAGCTTCTTTAGCAGATATTAAAAAAACATACCCAGGTGTTTTAGGATATGTACGTGTTGCATTACGCTACATGTATACAACTATTACGGGATTAGCATAAAAAAGGCTTGCTTATGTCGTATCAAAAAAATAGCCACGAATTTGCACTGTTCGTTTCGGAGTTGCGTGCTACGGGTAAAGAAGTAATAGTGCAAGATCCGGATACAGTTCACCGCATGACGCATGTACTGCGTTTAACGGTGGGCGATAGTGTGACGCTTTTTTCTGCTACACAAGTGCTGCGCGTGCTGGTTAACAGTATGACTAAAAAAGCAGTGAGCTGTCAGATAGAGCAGGTTATAACTCCTACTAGACTGGTACCGCGTATCACGCTGCTGTTACCTGTGCTTAAAAAAGAAGCGTTAGAAGAAGCGATCTACAGCGCAGTAGAATTGGGCGTTACAGAACTGGCGTTAGTTAAAACAGAAAAAACGCATGCAGCAGCCTTTCTGCAAGCGCATCATGACCGGTTATTAAAAATTATTCATGCAGCACAAGAACAGGCAAAACAATTTGTGCCTATTACGCTCACAGGGCCAGTTACACTTATAGAAGCAGTTGCTACACACACTAAAATTCCAACAAAAATAGTAGCGCTGCAAGGTGGTGGCACATTACTCAGTTGCTTAAAAGCTCATCCTAAAGATGCAGACATACTCTTGGCAGTAGGTCCAGAAGCCGATTTTACAGATCAAGAAAAGATATTTTTACAAGAAAACAACTTTATACCGGTTAGTTTAGGCTCCACCGTATTACGTGCTCAGCAGGCCGTAACGGTGCTTGTTGGTGCGGTGCGAGCATTCACCGTTTAAGGTGGTTTTTTACAAATTAATATATTAGAGAAGATAGTAGTATGTATAACTAAAAAATGAATAATTGTTTAGGAGAAAAAATGTCTGGAAAAAATATACATGTCGCAAAAAATTATTACTTGGCAGTTAATGCTAAAGATTTAGCTTCCGTCGCGAACTGTCTACATCCTAATATTCATTTTATAAGTCCATTTATTAATATTGTAGGTAAAGAATCCGTTTTGAATGCAGTTAAAGGATTTATGACTGTTTTTAAAACGTTGACTATACAAACTACTTGTAGCTCTGACGATAAAGTAATGTTGGTGTACGACTTAGATTGCCCATCACCTATTGGTTTTTTGCGAACCGCTGTGCTTATGCATTTTCAAGATAACCTTATTGTTCGACTTGAACTTTTTTTTGATCCTCGACCGTTTACAAAGGTTTTATGATTACTATCGATCTTCTTAATAATCACTCAAAAGTTATTCCACAGCTTGTTACTATTTGGTACGAAACGCTTGGGAAAAAGTGGTCTCCAGAAACTCAAACTGCAACAGTAGAAAAATGGTATTATGAATTATTGACTTCTGCATTAGCAGTCTATGTTGCTTTTTATAACGGTATGCTTGTTGGTTCTTGTTCTTTACAAATGAATGATGGTATCAGATCGGATCTGTCACCATGGATTTCAGCACTTATTGTTGATCCGCACCACCAAAAGCGAGGTGTTGGGAAAATGCTTATTGAAGTTACAAAACAAAAAGCACGAGATTTAGGTTTTAAGAAACTTTATTTATTTACATATGATCCCATTATTGTGAGTTATTATACACATCTTGGATGGTCTGTAGT
>CAZSHB010000018.1:6794-8813 GCA_964606885.1 uncultured Pseudomonadota bacterium
AGATATCTATAAAGAACACACTGTTACTGTGATGGAAATAATTTTATAAAACGCCTATATTTCAAATAAGCTCTCTAAGCTTAAATATTTTTAGCATAAAACCTTGGCATTTCCCAACCCTGGCCTATTCTGATATAATAGTACTATGTGTAATTTAAACTTATAGGTAAGGGTTTATAAATGAAAAATATATTATTTTTAATGCTTTTATGCTCAAGTATACTTTGTGATGCTTCGGATGCGGATAAATTAGAAGATGCTCAGCAGTGTAAGTATATACAAGAAGACATTGATCATAAAAGACTTGATGCTAAAACGGCCAGCAGTCGACTTGGCGGTCTATGTGGAGGAACGAAGGGATACCCTTTAGCTATGCAAAAACTTTTTGACACTAAATTAGTTGATCTTAAAGCTAAGTCTAGAGCGTTATTGTATGCAGCACATGGTAGTAATGTGGTTGCTACTAACATCCTTATAGCACAAGGAGCTAGCACAGAAGAGTGGTCATCTGGAGTAGAGTTTGTAGGTGATAGCAGAACTCCACTAGGGATGGTGTGTGGCCACATAGGTGTAACCAGTCAGGAAAGCAATACTACGTTGGCGATTATAAAAGCTCTGGTAGAAGTAGGTGCAAACGTTAATGCAAAATATCATAATCATGATGACGGAAAAACCCCCTTTGATTATATAATCGAAAGAAGTAATTCTACGGATCGAGATTGCACTGCGGGTACATGTAATTGTCATTCTGCTGTAGCTACCAAGTTACTATTAGATAAAGGCGTTAAGGTAGAACTGTTACATACTAGCTATTCATCTTTTTTGAGCTTAAAATCTAAAAGTGGACGACGTTGTAAAAAAACAGATGATCTTATTGAAAAAGCTTATACAGATCATTTAGATAAAAGCATTGGCCAAGGTCATGCTGATATGACCTGTTCAATTCAGTAATATATATTGGTTATTTATACCTTTTAGGCGGGGTTCATATATGCAGTTCACATTGTTAGTAGCACTATTGGCTTTTGCTTTAACAGTAGAAGCAGCTGATCATCGTTCTTTTGGCGAACACGATCCACTTAATACTAAAGCAGCGTTTTGCGAAATGGCACAAAACCATACGGGTACTAAAACAGAAATGTTTTATAGAACAGCGGGGCTTTTTGATATTTTAAACTTATGCCGTACAAAGCCTAAACAAGTAGAAAAATATGATTTTAATAAACATATTCTTGATCTAGTTCTGGCAGAAAAAATTGAGCATAAAGAAAATTATGTACAAGCATTATCAACTGAACAAAAACAAGCATGGAAAAGTTTAGAACAGACGTTTGCAGAAGCTCGAAAAGCATATAGAGGTACACCGAGTTACAAAATTAATCAACATGTAACTATAGCAAATATTCAAGATAATCGTATCCAAGCCAGATGCTCTACTGCTTTAGACTCTGCATATATATCTATTAATCCAAAAAATCCTTTATTTATTGAATATTTTGATGCTGCCAAAAATAATTTTCTTCTAAAGAGTAGTGCAAAAAAAGGTGCTGAAATGGTTGCTCAAGTTGGAGCTGGTCCTAAACATTCATTTTTCAAGAAAATAGCATTAATGGGTACGTTAAGTTTAGTCAATGCTGGAGCACGTTATTTTAAAAATGATGTGCAAAAATATGAAGCGGAAATTCAAGATATTTTATTTCATGAACTTTCGCATCCTTATGTTGGCGAGATAGGTACTCATCTTAGAAAGCATAGCTTGCCGGGTGAAAAAGTAACTTCGATTCCTGTTGAAGAAGCATATGCTAACACTTTAGCGGTGCTTAATTCGCCAAAGCCTTTGCGCACAGCGCGTAATCTTGATAATGGCTATTATTCTGAACATTTAGCTGCTCTTGCAGAAGCATTAAAAAAAGAAGGCGTTAAAGAATAAGCAGAAATGTTTTAAGTACTGTGTTGGTACTGCATAGTTTTAAGATAGAGCGGCAACAGCATAGTTGCCGTTTCTTTTTTGTGCCACGC
>CAZSHB010000019.1:0-6236 GCA_964606885.1 uncultured Pseudomonadota bacterium
CTCGGGCACGCTCGGGAATGGCGCGCCGGGTATATAAAAAATTTTTCAGCGCTTACTCTAACCGATATTCCAAGCGTGGGGGGTAAGAATGCGTCCATTGGCCAGATGATCCAAGATTTGCAAAAGATGTCGGTCAGAGTACCTGGCGGTTTTGCCATTACGGTTGATGCGTATTGGGCAGTGCTTGAAGCAAATAAGTTGGTTGCTCCCTTAAAAAAGATTTTAGCGCCTGTTAAAAAAAATAGTTCTATGAAGATTCTGCAGGCGGCTGGTAAAAAAGCTCGCTCACTTATTGAACATGCAACTATGCCAGAAGCAGTAACTTCAGAAATTAAGCGCGCGTATCAAGAATTATGCAAAGAAAAAAAACAAGCTGATTGCTCTGTAGCAGTTAGATCTTCAGCAACGGCAGAAGATTTACCAGAAGCGTCATTTGCTGGCCAACAGGACACGTACCTGAACGTGATGGGTGCTGATGAAGTTGTTAAGGCGGTCCGTAACTGTATGGCGTCTCTTTTTACTGATCGAGCAATTATTTATCGTCTAGAAAAAGGGTTCGATCATTTTGCTGTAGGCCTTTCGGTTGGGATTCAGTACATGGTTCGGTCAGACTTGGCCGCATCGGGTGTGATGTTTACGTTAGATACAGAAAGTGGCTTTAAAGACGCTATTGTAGTTACGTCTTCGTACGGACTTGGTGAATCGGTGGTGCGTGGTGAAGTAGTACCTGATGAGTTCCATGTTTTTAAAACGACGTTAGAAAAGGGTTTTAGCCCGATTATTAAAAAAGAGCGTGGTAGTAAAAAAATACAAAAAGTTTTTAAACCAAGATCTTCGGGGATTAGTACCAAGGCAGTACCGGCAGCACAAGCGAGTCAATTTTCTTTAACAGACGCAGAAGTTTTGGAATTGGCTACATACGGATTAGTAATTGAAAAACATTACTCAAAACTTAAAAATAGTTGGTCGCCGATGGACATTGAGTGGGCAAAAGATGGTAAAGACGGCAAGCTGTACATTGTGCAAGCTCGCCCAGAAACTATTTACGCTCCTCAAGATAAACATCAACAAGTTATGACCACGTATCAAGTTAAAAAAACTGCTGGTGCCAAGGTGCTTGTAGAGGGGCAAAGTATTGGTCAAAAAGTGGCGCAAGGGCCAGCGCGTATTGTCAAAACGGTACATGATATGGCGCGTGTAAAACCGGGCGATATTTTAGTAACGTACATGACCGATCCTGATTGGGTTCCGGTGATGAAGCGTGCTGCAGGTATCATTACCGAAAGTGGTGGCCGTACATGCCATGCTGCTATTGTTAGTCGCGAACTTGGGATTCCTGCGCTTGTTGGTGCAGCGGGTGCATTGCATGCACTTAAAGATGGTCAACAGATCACGCTTGATTGTAGCGGTGGATCACAAGGGTATGTGTATGCGGGTGTGTTGCCAGTTAAAGTTACGCATACTGAGCTGAAAACTATTAAGAAAGCTCCAGTGTCACTTTATGTTAATATTGCAGCACCAGATCAAGCATATAAAACGGCACAATTGCCAGTTGATGGCGTAGGATTGGCACGGTTAGAATTTATTATTAATAATCAAGTGCAAGCGCATCCTATGGCCTTTATTGAGCCGGAAAAAATAAAAGATAAAAAGACAAGAGATATACTTAAAAAATTGACCGCTGGATACAAAAAACCACAAGAATTTTTTATAGAAAAAATAGCACAAGGTATTGGTACTATTGCCGCTGCCTTTTACCCACGATCAGTTTTAGTACGATTCTCCGATTTTAAGAGCAACGAATACCGTGGTTTATTAGGCGGTACTTATTTTGAACCGGTAGAAGAAAATCCAATGATGGGGTTACGTGGAGCGTCCCGTTATTACGATCCTTTGTATGCGCCTGCTTTTGAACTTGAATGTGAAGCGGTGCGCTATGCGCGTGAGACGATGGGGCTGACTAATATTAACGTCATGGTGCCGTTTGTGCGTACTGCTAAAGAAGCTGCAAAAGTTATAGAAATAGTAGCGTCTCATGGACTTGTTTCTAAAAAGGGAGGCTTGCAAATTTTTATGATGTGCGAAATCCCTTCAAACGTTATTCTGCTTGAAGATTTTGCAAAACATTTTGATGGATTTTCTATTGGGTCAAACGATTTAACACAAACAACGTTGTCTGTTGATAGAGACTCTGGTTTATTAGCGCCATTGTTTAACGAACAAGACCCGGCCGTGATGTGGATGCTTAAAGAGGCCATTACTCGTGCCAAACGGGCAAAAAAGCCGATTGGTATTTGTGGCCAAGCACCGTCAGACCATCCAGAAATTGCACAATTTTTAATTCAAGAGGGGATTACCTCTCTGTCTTTAAATCCAGATTCTGTTATTCCGTTTTTAATGCGTATCAAGGAGTGATGAGTATGAAGCGTACGGTTTTAGTTGTGGCGATGTTATTGAGTATGTCGGTATACGGTGCAGAGCATGGTGGCGATGGTCAGAATACTGTAGCATTAGAATTACATAAAGCTATGGCAACGGTTCATGATGGTAATAGCCGTGTAGATAACAATAGTGACGGTGAGGGGAAAGAAGAAGTAAGTGCTATTTTAGCAGCAGCTACAGCAGTATTACCAAATGTTGATAATCGTAAAAAAGTAAAAAAGTTTCGAAGAGAAAGAATATTAACATTAGGCGCAGAGGTTGGTACAGAGAGTTCAGAAAACGAAGAACCTGATGCATCAGCAAGTGTGCGAGTAAGAAGATCCAAAGCGCCGCAACCGTTATGCGCTACACAAGCAAGTACTCAGCATGCACAAGTTGATGCTGCTGCATTAGCAGAGTTTCAAACAATAGCTGCACATAGGTCTCTAGAAGTAGTACACAACAGAACTGCTGGTAGTCCAACTGGTGACCCTGTAGATCAGGTACGTCAGCATGCACAGGAAGATTTGTGTAGTGTTGATGTTCTAGCACGTATGGGTATTTCAAATGAACTCATAGAGACGGCACAAGGTGTATATGCTGCGGTATCTAGTGGAGTATCTGTAGTTGGTAGTGCGGCATATTCGGGCTTATATAGTGTGGGCTGGTTTTTAGATGGTCTTGTAGATTTAAGTTATAAAGAAGATTAAATAACTGTACAGAGATCTTTAAAAAAAATCTTTCGAGTGTAATTAAGCTTATTCGAGCTAAGGCTGGTACCGCTGTATATAATGGCTATTTTTGGTATACTAATAGTGTAAGTCTGAAATTTAAAATAAGGATTAAATTATGAAAAATACACTATTAGTAATGACTATATTGTTAAGCGTACCAGTTTATGCTTCAAGCTCAAATACTCAAGAATTAAGTCAGAAATTAACAAATGGCGCTGTTGTAAAAGCGGTTGCTGTTCAAGACCAACAGCCTCAAGGCGATGCGGTTGTGCATGTTGAGCCTGTAGCTTTTGCAGATCGACTAGCTCGTGCTGCAAAGAATGAAATATACGATGAACTTGTATTAGAACCTAAGTTAGTTGCGGGTCAAATTAAAGCGTTGTTTGTTGGCGATAAACCATTCAAAACTGCTTTTTGGGAACTCTTCGTTACTGGTGGCGATGAGCAAGAAGATTAACGGTTTTTTATTTTACTTTTTTAATGCATACGGTCGGCGTGGTTGGTTCAGTCATGAAATCAATCGGTGAGCCAGCTTGATGATGCAGACAATTCATACAGCGGTTGTCGGATGTACGTTCAAATTTACGGCATTCGCAACCGCATCTTATAGAGCGCAATTTCCCGCCTTTACCAACGCCCGTCTCTAGATTTTTTTGGGTGTATCCCATACAGGTCGGTCCTGCATATATGGACAGAGCGGTGAGGCTGAAACACGTGAGCGCTACTATTAGTTTTTTCATGTTCCCATTCTCCCCTATTTATTTTCTGTATAATAATCGTCTTCTAATTCTTGCGTTGGTCCATTGGTGCAGCATTCTGCAGATGGATCACAGTGTGATGGACGTGTGCATGGACAATGCGATTCATCATGCGTGGTCTGTTGATCGTAGTAATAACAGGTTCTGCATGCATTGAGCGATACGTTTGCGATTAAGATTAAACTTAGTACTATAACCCTCATTTCCCTATCCCCTTACAGAAAGTACAATTTCTGTACTGAGAGTACCAGTTTTTGATTTCAGACTGCAATACTTGTAAGAAAAAAAAGGGAGAATAAGATCTTTGGTAGCGCTTTTTTTATCAAGAAAATTAAATTAAATGTTCAATGTTTTTTGATTTATTATAACGGTAAGATTCAACGGTTTGGCAATCGGCAAGAAAACGTTTAATCGCTGGTCCGTAATGAGGATGGTCAAGCGCCATGCCAATCGTTGCTTTAATCCAACCAAGCGGGTTGCCCACATCATAACGAATACCTTGCACCTTATACGCAAACACTTTTTCGTTATTTTGGATCATATGCGTGATGCCGTCAGTTAATTGAATCTCTTCAAGGCTGTAATTTTTCACATGTTCAAGTGATGCAAAAATCTTTGAAGAAAGTACATACCGACCAATAATCGCTAAGTTTGAAGGAGCATCTTTTTGGGCAGGCTTTTCTACTAAGCCCTGCACTTGAAAAAGATTTGGGGTGATTTGCTTTTTAATATCAACCATACCGTACGAAGAAAAGCATTCAGCAGGCACTTCTTGGACTGCAATAACACTTGCTTTTTCTTGGCGTGCAATTTTAATCAGTTGATCAAGAGCTGGTTGCTTATCAACAATAATATCGTCTGGAAGCATAATGCCGAAATATTCTTTTTGAATTGCATGACGAGCCAACCAAACTGCGTGGCCTAAACCGAGTGTGTCGTGCTGACGAACGTACGTAAATTCTGTTTGACGAATAAGTGTTTCTAGATCGTGAAGTAGTGCTTCTTTGTTGTTTTCTTTAAGAAATAATTCGAGTGCTTGGTCAGCGTCAAAATGATTTTCAAGAGCCTGTTTTTCGCGTGAAGTAACCATGATAAAGTTACGAATTGCTGAGTGAATACCTTCTTCAATAACATATTGAATGGCAGGTTTTTCTAGAAGAGGAAGCAGTTCTTTAGGGACCGATTTTGAGAAAGGTAAGAACCGTGTGCCGCGGCCAGCTGCTGGTATAATGACCTTAGTGATATCCATTGCACACTCCTTTTTTAAGTAGATTTTAAAACTGTTTTAAAAACTCCATTTTATTACTGTGCAAAAGCCTGATGTCACTGATACCGTACTTAAGCATAACTAACCGTGTCAGTCCGCAACCAAAAGCAAACCCACGATATTTTGTTGGATCGATGCCGCCAGCTTGTAATACATGAGGGTGGGTTAATCCAGCTCCTAGCATTTCAATCCAGCCAGTCTTTTTACAAACCGAGCATCCTTGGGTGCAAAACGGACAGGTCATGTCAATTTCAACTCCTGGTTCTACAAACGGAAAATAGCCAGGACGTACGCGCAGGCCAAGGTTAGTATTATTAAAAAACTTCTGCAAAAAAAGTTTGAGCGTAGCAAGTAAGTTACCCATTGAAATGTCTTTATCGATAACAAGACCTTCAATTTGGCCAAACATACAGTCGTGTGATGCATCAGTTGCTTCGTACCGATACACGCGTCCAAAAGAAAACAACGCCATGGGTGGCTTTCTTTTAAGCATGTTATGGATTTGTACGTTTGAAGTGTGTGTGCGCAAGAGCATACCCGGAACATCTATCCAAAAAGTATCTTGCATATCACGAGCGGGATGATTTTTAGGAATGTTTAATGCTTCAAAATTATAATAATCCGTTTCAACTTCAGGACCATTTACAATTTCGTAACCCATCGATCTAAAGAGTGAGGTTAAATCTTGTAATGCTTGTGTATACAGATGTAGTGAGCCGCTGATTGGTTTTGGCGTGTAGGCAGTGACATCAAAGCCTTGTGCTGCAGCATCCTGTTCTTTCAGGTGCTGATCAACAAGGTGTTGTTTTTTACTGCTAAAGAGATCTTCAACCGTTTGCTTAAGTGCATTCAGGCGAGGACCGGCTACTCGTTTTTGTTCTGCATCTAGGTCTTTTAAAAGAGGCATAAGATCAGCGAGTTTACCTTTACGTCCTAAATAGTCCACGCGTACAGCCTCTAGAGCGTCAAGGGTGTTTGCGTGCTTGATAGCTTCAGATACTGCTTTTTCAAGACTGTCTGCTTGATGTAAAAGTGGTGTACTCACAGCGTGCCTTT
>CAZSHB010000020.1:0-4732 GCA_964606885.1 uncultured Pseudomonadota bacterium
TAGCTAGGCGCTGTGGCAGTACCTAATGCTGTGAGTGTTATAGCAGTGTCGTTTATAATAAATACTGAACCAAAATCTGCAGGGGTGAACATTGATGGGTTTGTTGTAGTGACAATGAACAGAGGTGTTATCTTCGTAGCATCTACACCACGAATAATTAATCTTTGGGCTTCTGTTGCAAGATCGTTAGCTTCATTTAAAACATATAAAACATTATTTCTTTTTGCTTTATTTGCAGCGGTATTAAGATTAATCGTTGTTGTTGGGGCGCCAAATTGACTACTTACACGAAGATTATGCGCATTTATTTTTGTATTAAGAGCGGTAAGAGTAGATGTTACAGGTGCAGGTGTAGGCCCGGGTGTAGGAGCAGGAGCTGGTAGAGCTCTGCCTCTGTAAGGAGCACATGCTGTTTGTGGTGAGTTGCCAAATTGGTTATTAAATTTATTGTTTACCACTGTATCGTAAGCATATTCTCCAGTTAGCTGAAAGTAATAGGAGCATGCTCTAGGAAGGTCACCAGCATCGATAGCTTGGTACATTGGTTTTTTAATAGCGGCTAATTGTGAGGTACTCAGGGAATGAGTTACCTGTGGCGTGAGAAAAGCCGTGAGCAGTAAAAGCCCGTATAATCTTTTCATAAATAATCCTTAGAAATTAAGTTGGATGTTTGCAAACAAGGTCCAACGGTTCATAACAGCATTGGTATGAGCGAATTCGTATGCACCACCAAAATTGTAGGTGTACAAGTGAGTTGCTTGATATTGCTTACCAAGGTCAATATACAGTGTGTGTGCTACATAACCAGGATGTGCTGCACCAACAAAATCAAGTTCCGTTTCTTGGATGTATGATGTTCCGCTGAAATCAGGTCCGTAGACGTTTCCAATACCACGAGATGGCTGTACGTAACCTGCGCCGTTACCACTGATATCTGCAACTTGTGGTCCAAGTTGCCAGTTGTTTGCAAGACTTACTTGTTCTGTGCTTGCCATGTTAGTGTTTACACCCATAATGACATGGTAGCAGTTGCCTACATAGCTGAAGTTTAAGTCTGCATCAGCACTAAAACCAGGCTTTACGCGTAGTTCTTGTCTCATCAAATTTGCACCAAAAGTCACTTGGCCTGCAACGCGAGCTGCGTCGTTTTGATACATAGATAAGTAACGGCTCCATGGTCTGTTTTTTAAATCAAGGAGACGGTGTTGGCTGTTAGCAAATAAGTAACGTGCATTGATGCTACCACCAATCCATGCTTTACCTTCTTTACCTTCTGCAAATGCTGCATAGCTTGTCACGCCACCAAGAAGACCGTAGTGATGGTTGTTACCTACGATAGGTTCAAACACATAAATACCTTTTGGTTTGTTACCTGTTGGGAACACAACGCCACCATAAGGGCTGAGGTATAAGTCGGTGTGGTTAATGATATCGCAACCAACTTTGATCGTCACATCAGCAATACCTGTTTTACCTTGTGTGGCATCAATTTTACCGTATTGCATACCAAGTTGTCTGAATGCGTCAGTCATGGTTGCAACGGGTAAAAATGTTTGACCATTAGGTCCATAAAAACCAGTAACTGCTTGGTTAGCAGGGAACGGTCCGTAGGTATAGGTTTCTATAAGGTCAACACTGTTTTTTACGTTCATTACAGGAAGTTCAACGCTGTACCACCAGGTTTCTCTAAATGCACCACGGAAAGACAGTGCTGCACCCACAAAAGATTCATGTGGTTTGATGGTAAAGGTTGACGCTTGCCCACCGTTGGTAGTGTCTACGTTAAAGTTTGAGCTTAAAATGTTTTGCGCATTGTTGCTTATAGCTGTTGCTGAAGCAGGAATTGCTTCAGCTGCGCTTAGTGAAGGTAAACCGTCAAACAAGAAGAAGTCGCGTAGTGCGGTCCAGTTGCGAGATTTACCACCAAAAACGCTTGCTTCTAGTGTGAAGTCATTGAGAACGCGACCATTTTTGTGGCTGTGACTGACCACTAAAAAGTCGGTGAGTGATGTCCACGGTTGGTTTTGTGGACGGGTTGAAAAGAACGTGTGGCTTGTCACGTTATTGGCACTCAGCCCTGTGCTACAACCAAGTAGCGCCAGTGCGAGTTTGATGCGATGCTTCATGGAGTCTCCTTTTGGTAAGGGTACTGGGGTTTTACGGTCTCTTTTTTTACTAAAAAACATGGTTTAACTTTCTTATAGATTATAATCAGTTGGTTTTAGTGCCATTTGATAAATGTATTGCAGTTTAAGTGTGAGGTTGTTTTGAGTTCCAGGGGTTGCTAAATCAATAGCGTCTACAGTTGCGGGATTTACATCTAATATTTCTTGTCTAGAGAAAGAGGCTACTTTGTAAAGCTTGGTAGCTTTTGCAGGTGTTTGTGTACCAAAGTTCTGAAAGCGTAAAGCAATGGCATATGTTGTTGTACGTCTTGCTTTTGTTTCTAACGTACGTTTATCAATACAAATGTCTTTGGTGTAATCAGCAACATCTGGACCCCAAATATAAAGATCATAACCGCCATCAGCATTAACTAAGGGAGTAGTACCTTGTGGTGTTTTGTCATAATTGGTTTTTAAGATACCAATTCGTACTCCTGATAGCGCATTATCAGCAACATTGTTTTGTTCTTTTACTGCTATAGGTGATAAAGCTGTGCGAGCAAAAGGATTTGGTCCAGTATAGTTAATTGGAGCTTCTAGTGGGAATTGTGAACCTGCTTGCCCAACTGGTGTAGTGATAGTTGTTTGAGCAGTTGGTCCTGCTGGCCCGACTGGAGTGATTGGGGTCGGTCCTGGAAGAATTGGTCCTCCTGTGGGCGCGGTTGGATTGTTTTGCATGTACGTCGCTAATTCTGTTGATAAATCAGCAGTTGCTTTTGTTATAGCGCCAATTGGGCTGTATTGTGGAGCGCGAGCTTCAACGGTCTTAATTATTCCATTAATAGTGGTTTGAGATGATTCAAAAACTTTTGAAGTTTCTAATGTTAGTGCGCTAGCCGCTTTTTTTGCCGCGTCATAGAGTGGTTGGACGCGAGCAACTGCATCAGGATCAGTCAGCGTACCTGCGTTTATTTCTCTTTGTGCGTCTGTTAATGCTGTAGTAAGTGCGGCAAGTGTGTTAGTTGCATTTGCTTGTAAAACCGCTAAAGGTGTCAGGTTTATTGGATTGTTTTTTGCAAACTTCATAGCTTTTGCAAGTTCAAGTGTTTGTTTTAAAGTAGCGCGGAATGCATTTTGAAAGTCTCCACCTGGGATAAGATCTATAAGATCAAAATAGTCACTTTGTTTTTTTATAGTGTATGCCGTAGGGTCTTGAGTTATGAGGTCAATCATGTCAGCTTTGAATGTTTGAATGTTTGGATTGGTTTCAAAATCACCGCCAGTAGCTAGTGATGCCTGATAGATTGCTTGCATCATTTTGGGAATAGAACCGGTAGCAAGATTGAAGTAGGTCATAGGGCTTGCAGTGATGAGTTCTTGAATAATTGGTTGATGAGCAGCTTTTCTGCTTTCAATAAACGTACCTGCAGGTAACCCGTTGATTTGGGCGATTAACGCAGCTGGTAGTATAGGTAAAGCATTCAGTTTTTGTAATAACAGTTCTTTTTTAACATTAAATTTTGAAAATACTTCTGGATTGAGATCACTTAAATTTGCCCAAAACTTTTCTAGAGTAGCTGGTTGAGGCTTTATTTTTTTGCTGTCGTCACTTAGTTTTTGGAATGTGAGCACCGGTGCTGCGGCAGGACCAGTTGCAGGGTTGTAAAAACTTTGACTGACTGGATCATAAGCAACATCTGAAGGTGGAGTTGGAATAATTCCTGCAGGTATTGTTGGAGTTAATGTTCCGCCTGTTGGTGTGCTAGATCCACCTATACCAGGGACTCCAACCCAATCAGTTCCATTCCAAGTAGCAATGGTTGAACCGCCGATTGTTTTCATAACGTAGGTAGTGCCATTATGCGAAATGTTTGCTGCGGGAGTTCCAGCTGGTGTTGCTGTTCGTATTGCGGCAGGTGTGGTTGATGCCCATTCTGTACCATTCCAAGTAGCGATAGTTGCACCAGTACCAGATACAATAATGTAGTTGGTGCCATCCCATACTGGAGTAGGTATAACGCCTCTGCCAGCAATAGTTACAGCGGGAGGTATCACTGGTGCTGGTGTAGACGCTGGTGCTACAGGTGTTCGTGTGCTCATTATGCGGTTATATGAAGGAAAGTTGCCAGAAGTTCTAAAAAAAGAACGCCAGGTGTTTGCAGCGTTTTGTAAAAAAGGGTTTACATATGGATTATCACTGTCGTCTGGATCGCCATATGTTGTATAGAAACCACGTAATGTGTTGCTAAATGCGGTTGCATTTTGAGCAGTACTCAGTTGGCGTTGCATTTGTTGGAGTTGTCGTTGACTAAGATTGTCCCAACCGGATGCGATACTTTGTTGCATTGAAAACAGACAGGTAGCAGCGAGTGCTGCGTAGAATATTTTTTTCATACCGTTTCCTTAGATTTTTTTAGAGCGCGCATTGCTTTAGCCAATGCTAAGCGAAGGTATTTCAGTTGTTCTTCTGATATTTTTTCCGCAACGCTTGAGTCTTGTGCTGCCGCTTGGATCAAGTTTGCTGTTTGTTCTACTTGTGCAACAAGGTCGGCAACCATTGCTTCTGGTGTTACAGGTTGAGCTGGTACTTCTGCTGGTGCGGGAGTTTGAATAGATTCTGCAGGTAC